>CP047921.1:0-300000 GCA_010202845.1 Candidatus Saccharibacteria bacterium oral taxon 488
GTGAATAGTCAAGCTATTTGGCAGGGAGTGCTGGGTGAAATTGAAGTTTCAATTCCGCCATCATCATTTTCGACTTGGTTTAAGTCGACTGAGCTTGACATTATATCTGATAATGAGGTGGCTGTCCTATCACCCAACCCTTTCGTGTTGACACAACTAGAGAGACGCTATTATCAACGCATCGCTGACGGTTTGAAACGAAATGGCCTTGCGGTCTCGACGATTCATTTTCGACCCAAAAAAACAGCTGCTCGAAAGCAACGCCTCAGCCGCGATGAACCAAATTCAGCGGCCGCCGCCCAACCGATCATTAAGCAGTCTAAAAAATCAGTAACCAACCTTAACCCGCGCTACACCTTTGACAACTTTATCGTCGGCTCAAGTAATGACCTGGCGCACGCCGCTTGTCAAGCGATTGCCGCTAACCCTGGCACCAAGTATAATCCGCTCTATTTGTATGGCGGTTCGGGGCTTGGTAAAACCCATCTGATGCAAGCTGTTGGTAATGAGATTATCAAACGCCAACCCTCCGCTCGCGTATTATATACCACTACCGAGACCTTTGTCAGTGAATTTCTCGACTCGATTCGTTTCAAGAAAAAAGGATTTTCCGACAAATATCGTAACGTCGATGTCTTGATTGTTGACGATATGCAGTTTATCGCCAACAAGGAAAAGACCCAAGACGAGTTCTTTCACACCTTTAACGACCTACACCAAAACGACAAGCAGATCATCATCAGCTCTGACAAGCCGCCGAAAAGCATCCCCACCCTAACCGACCGCCTGCGCAGTCGCTTTGAGTGGGGTATGACAATTGACGTGCAGATGCCTGATTATGAAACTCGCTGTGCTATCGTTACTGCTAAGGCTGGCCTGAGCAACATTGAATTATCCGCCGACGTTGTCGAATACCTCGCCACCAATTTCAAGACTAATATTCGCGAACTTGAAGGGGCGCTCAATCAACTCCTCGCCTACGCCGAGATGCAGAACATCACACCCGATGCCGAAACCGCCGAGGGATTACTTGGTAATATCAAGCGCTCTCGCCCGCAACATATCACCGCCAAACAAATTATTGACAAAACCGCTCGCCACTTTGGCGTTGAGGTCAAGGATGTGTGTTCGCCAAGGCGCGATAAATACATCATGCAGCCACGCCAAATTGCCATGTACCTGCTGCGGAGCGAGCTCAAGATGAGCTTTCCAAAAATCGCCCAGGAGCTTGGCCGCAAAGACCACACTACTGCTATTCATTCGGTTGACAAAATTAGCAAGGAGATACTCATCAGCGTCAATATTCGTGAACAAATTAACGACATCCGAGACAAGCTCTATGTGTAAAACCTGGGTAAAACGTGCGTATAACCAGCGACAAACGTGTGAACGACTATCCACTAATCTAGTTGTTATCAAATGGGCCAAGCAGCATCACGTGGACAATCAGCGTCTTATCCACGACACCATACCCAGCAAATCCACCGTCTTTTCCACTGACACAATGCTACTATTACCCCTGTTTGAGCACAATATTTACCCAGTTTCCACAGCGCCTATTATTACTAATTACTGAATAAAATTAAGAAAGGATTTATAATAAGAATATGAAACTCACCGTCACCCAAGAAAACCTCGCCAAAGCCCTCGCTAGCGTTGGGCGCATCGCCGCTAGTCGTAACGAACTAGCAATACTGAACAATATTTTACTACGAACCGATGGCTCTCGGCTAGTCGTAGCGGCGACGAATCTGGAGATCGCCTCTACCCAGTATGTTGGCGCCAGGGTCGAGAAGCCCGGCTCGATAACTATCCCAGCTCGACTGGTGAGCGAATTCGTCGCCAGCCTGCCGAGTGGTACGGTCGAATTGGAGGTCAAGGACGAGCACCTACACCTGACCGCAGACAAGTTTTCGTCAGTTATCAATGGCGTCGTGGCGGATGAGTTTCCAGAGCTACCGACGGTGGACGAGCAGACGGCAGTGCGACTGGATATGAGTGCCGATGAGCTAAAAAAGGCAGTTTCGCAAACCATTATTGCGACGTCTAGTGATACCACGCGGGCGGTGTTGACTGGTGTGTATTGGCATACCTACAACAGTGAGTTGTATCTAGCGGCTACGGACGGTTATCGGCTAGCGGAGAAACGGCTGATGAAGTTTGATGGCGAAATTGCGGCCATCGTGCCGGCATCGACATTGCAGGAAGTACTGCGGAGCCTCGACACCGAGACGAGTGATGTGAGTTTGTTTTTTGATGAAACGCAGGTTGGGTTTCGGACGGATCACTTAGAAATTGTGAGTCGGCTGATCGACGGTAAATTTCCCGACTATCGTCAATTGATCCCTAAGCTCGCCGAGACCGATGTGGCGATCAAGAAGGCTGATTTCCTGCGTATTACCAAGGTTGCCAGCCTCTTTGCGCGCGAATCGGGTGGTGGTATCACCCTCAAGGCTAGTCACGAGCAAGCGCTACTATCAATCCATTCAATCGCTTCGGAACTCGGCGAGAATACTTCTGAGGCCAGCGCCGAGGTGTCGAGTGACGGCGAAATTACGCTTAATTCTCGCTATCTGATCGAGTCACTTGGCGCTACTGATGGCGAGACTGTTACCTTCTCGTTTAATGGTAAACTGTCGCCATGCGTCATCCGCGAGCAGACCCCTACGCCAGATTGCATGCATATTGTTATGCCGTTGAAGCGCTAGGCTAGTTGAGCGATCGACCATCTTGAGTAATAGTAATTCGTCGATTATTATCGTAATCAATAGTGATATTGTAGGCTAATTTATCCTCGACGGTAATAGTAAACGATAGTGTATTTTTTCCTGTTGATGTATCGCGTGTAATATTTTTTATCGTTGTTTGCGTGGCGATGCGCGATAGCCTATGGTCATAAGAATAATCACTCATGATTAGCTTTTCAATGTAGTCAGTGTCATTGCCGGTTAGTTGGTCGGATAATGAATTGCCGTACTGATCCTTTTGGCCGCTCCAGTTGACAACCAGATGCGGACTTCGTAGTCCACGCATTCGCGAAAAGTCATCATTACAGCCAAAATAACCGTATATTAGCTGATCGGTTGGTAAACATGAAACGGTTGTGCCATATTGATACTGAGCATCATCGTCAAGATTGGTCTTTTGTGACCACGTATATTCAACGAGATACGACTGCTGTAGGCTTTTAATATCAACAATGAAGTTAACAGTGTGGATATCTTTTGCTTGATCATGAGTTTGCTTAAACGACCCGTCGCGGATAAGGATGTCTTTGATGGAGTTGTTTGGTAAATCACCCGTGTAGTTGTTGCGGATGGTAGTATATAATGCGTGACGAATTGTTTCGAGGGTTTTAGCGTCGGTCGGTTTACCATTTGTATATGTACTGAGATTTTCGATATGCATTTCTCCACCAAGAGGGTTGCGTAGCAGTAGTATATAAGCAACCGTAGTGATAATAACAACACCAATAAACCCCAAGATAATGAAAATTAGTTTTTTATTATAGTGCAACATTACCGCCACCTCTACTTGTATTTGCTCCAACATAGCTCGCCACTGCTGACATATCAACTTCTGGTAGGCAAACTCATCCGGAAGATGTCCGAGCCAAGTTTTTGGATCATTAACCTTACCCGTAAGGATAAATCCAGATCCGCCACCTCGTTGCGTGCCATCACCGCGGCCCTTACCTGAATTACCACAACTTGCGTGGCCAACGATGACATTATCGCCCTGAATGCCGAGGACAACTCCGGTGTGACCATAGCGTCCACCAGACCAACTAAACACAGCGCCGACTTTTGGTGTTTTACCGGTCGGTAGCTTTCGAGCATTTCTTAAGTGCTTAACAACGTGTTCGCCATTACCTGTGGTGCCGAGGTTTTTTGTTGAAGTAAATTTTTCAAGGAAGAATACAGAGAACGACACACAGTTTGATCCCCCACCATTACAAGTATTCCACAAGTAGTCACCCATAGCTTTGCGGCTTTCATTATTTTTATTTTCGCCGTAATTCATCATGAATTTCTTCGCTTGCTCTTCGTTGAGACCGCCTTCGGAGATGGTGCCGCCTCCACCTCCACTACCGTCACTACAGTTAGTGGCAGCACCAGAAGCGGCAGCGGCCGCGCTAGACGGATCTGGTTCCCAACTCATAGCTTTCATGGTATAAGCTACGCGAACTATAGTCTGTGGAATGCCAGCACCAAAAAATTTCTTTACCATAATAACAGCAGCAGCTGCGGCGTTGCCTGATGCTACCATCTCAGCTAACACGTTTTTACGTGAAGTTGGTGCAAGGTTCTGGAGTTGCCACCAGACGATAGCTAGTTGCACCTCGAGACTGGTAACATCACCCTGGACGCCAGCCTGCTGTTGCCAGTAGAGGACGGCTACGCCAGGGTCCCATTGGGCGATTCCCCAGGCATCGCCCATACCAGCCGGTTTACTCGGGTTCCACGGGTGATACTTACCGCCGGCCTTGAGCGGATTTGGCTCGGAGCCTTTATTTTGACGAAGAATTGGGTTACCTTTTGACTCCTGATATAAATTACCAACGATTGCTGCTGCAACAAATTTTGGCGCACCTTTGGATATAAAGTAATTAAATGCTTTCTTTAGATTATCTTCGCCGACTAGCTCGCCTGCCGCCCCACTCGCTGACTGTGCGGCATTTGGTGAACAGTTTGTATCCTCAGAATTATTGCTAAAAAGAATGTTGTTGTCTTCAAATGTTGCCCGCAGCTGATCGGTATTTAACTCGGCAAATACTGGTGAACTCCCAAAAAGAAGCGAAATGATTGATATAATAACAGCGACTCTTTGAAAGGCTAATTTTCGTTCCATAATTTTCTCGCTCGCTCTCTTGCGTTATCTGGTAATGTGTTACCGCTGGTTGTCTGCCACGCCTCTTTGCCGGTTGAGTATGCGATGAGCTGCAAATTGCCGTGACCATCTTTCTTTAATATGACATATAATGTGCGCGATGGGTTGTTGGTCGCAATATTGGCGGCAATTGCTTTCAGAAAAATCCACTCATTTTCGAAGTCAATTTTTTCGAGAAATGTTTGTCGCGGTGTTGTCGTAACTCGCAGGTCAGCAAAGGCAGCGGAGGCTGATTCGCGCAACGTTTTTTCTGGGATTGTGAGGTTTTTGGTTGACATTGGATTTAGCGGGGTGTTGTTGTGGACAACAACCAAGACAATGGCGGCTATTAGCACGATCACTGCCACGCATAACCCGGCCATAATTATCAACGACCGCTTATCGTCACGTGGTTGCCGGGAGTAATAATTCATGTTATCTATCACAATGTTACTGGCTCCCCGCTTGCGGTCCGAATGGTGACGGCGTTATCCGCGATAGTAAACTGTACAGCATACGCGGCGGTGTTCTTAACGGTCACGGTGAATGATATTACCTTTTCGTTAAAAACCACATTAGTGATCGTCCCAGACACAAGGGCATCAGAGGTCACATGTTTACTTACGTAGTGGCGAAGAATTGCTACAACGAGCGAATTTTGGGTGTCATCATTGATGAATGCGGCTAGTGTTTTATTGGCACTATTCTTCGTATCCCACCCACTGAGGACTAACTGCTGTGTGGTTGGCTGGCCACTGCCACCGGTTGGTCCCTCGTACTGCCCACCTCCCGACCGGGTAGAGCTATCATTAGATGACTGCGGCGGAGTCGATGGGTTGGTTGGTGGTAGCAGCAGAATGACGACAACGACCGAGGCGGAGAGTATGATGAATGATAACGTAGCGATAATTGCTGTTTTGTGTGCTAAAAGAAACTCTCTCACGTCG
Source organism: Candidatus Saccharibacteria bacterium oral taxon 488 (assembly GCA_010202845.1). Taxonomy (NCBI): domain Bacteria; phylum Candidatus Saccharimonadota; species Candidatus Saccharibacteria bacterium oral taxon 488. The sequence continues at coordinate 5,817 of CP047921.1, forward strand.
CCCGCCCTCCAACCTTTTTCGGTCCAGTGATCACCCACATGCCTGTTGTGCCATCATCCTCTTCATTTTTACCTTTATCTGCCTTTTCACCAAAGTGAAATTCGCTCGCCGCAAAACCAGCTTTATTTTCGGTGTTGGAGCGCTTATTCGGGTCACCAACGAGGAACTTACCATCAGCAGTCTTTCCGCGAATAAACATAATGTGACCACCACGAATAAACGGTGTTTTTCCACCAACCGATATGAGAACCAGGCCACCCTCGGACAGGCCTCTTGAGGCATTCTCGGCGCTTGGCTGTACTGCCTTAATCGTGACGCCAAATTTATCCTTAAATAGCTGGGCCTTACTTTCCCATATCCAATTCGAACCACAGCGTCCGCCACCCCTCTGGCCATCGTTTTGATAGAAAAACTCAGCCATTTTTTCTGGATCAACGGTTGTATTGCCGACAGTCGAGACAATAGCAGCCATAGAGGTTGGCGCGCAGCCACACTCACCAATATTACCAATGCCGTATTTTTTATTCTTCCACGGCTCTTCTGACTGATAGTACATCTTGATCTGGTCGAGATTTTCGCCAGTTTGGGAGTTTGAGGCGTTATTAGACTGATTGCTGCCAACAAGTTCCTCGTCGTCTTCACCGTTGATGGAGTTTTGGATCTGATAATCCATTAAAAAGACGGAGATGGCGGCGAGGGTTCTGCTGTCGGCGGTGTCGATTGAGCCAAAGTCGGTGTCGGCGCTTGTTTTGCCATTTTCGCTTTCGACAACAGGACGATAACCGCCACTGGAGAGTTTGCCAGTACTTTGCCTGGTACTAGATTCATCGAGAACGCAGCCGGTCATATTGGTCGAGTATTCTGCTGAGCTGACATCGCTACAAGATTCAATAAACGATTTTAGCGGCGTATTGTCTTTTATATATCCTTTACTGACCAATGCCTCAATGTCGTCTTCTTTTTCTATATCAACACTTTCATCAATCCACCCAGCCTTTGCCAGGATCTCTCGTGCCTCCTCAACACCCATATCATCCTGCTGTTTAGTGAAGCCCGTACACCCAGCGCCGGCAAAGTTCACTGCCGGGGTAACGTCGCGGCCATTAACCTCGGACTTTAAGCCAAAGTCTTCGGCATAACCACAGTAATTTGCCGAGTAGTTATCGCTCGCGTTGGCGGCGGTTCCAAATGAAAGCGCCATTGCTGGGAGGCGGATAATATTAGAGAAGATTGAAGCAAAAGAATTATTGTAACTGCCAGATTGGAGCATCATCTGACGTAAGTTAAAGGTAAGGCTACCAAGGAATGTGTGGCGGCTGGAGGTGTCGAATGGGCTGAGCGAGGCGAGGTCGTATTCACGTTGTTGTCGCTCGTTAGCGAGACGAACTTGATTAAAACTAGAGAGGCCTTTTTTAGATAATACCGGCAGATGTTTTGCTGAATTTGCTGCAGCAAAAAATGCACCAGCCGATGTTCCGAGCATGTCACCAAACTCCCTACCCTTGGCATTAGCAATATCATTATCACCGACGATGGCTTTAAAAATTGCCTGAACTGCTGCACTTGTGGCTGCTTTGGTTATTTCGCCTACAATGACAGAGGTGATCTGAGAGATTGCGAAATTACCCACTGCCTTGACAATACCACCGATAAGTGTCGGCGCTGCTAAGGCTGTCGCTGCTGCATCGACGGCCATAGCAGAATACATAGCCTGATCGCTCATGATGACGTTGCACGCGCCCTTGGTGGCATCTTTGTATTGATACATTGCCTGGATGGCTGGGTGGCGACGAACCTTAAGCCCGGGGGCAAACTTTTCAGATAGCGGAACTTTATTTTTATTGACACCCATAGCGGAGAGCAGAAGTGGTGAATCAAGAGCCGACTCGGCTTTGCCATTGCTGCCTTTGTGGCGAGAGGTCAACATTGTACCAACGAATTCCATACCGGCAGCAGTCATTGCGAAACGCGGATCAAGGCCTGAAGCTTTTTGTTGTGATCCCGGCGAGAGAACCATATTGGCTATTGGTGGAATAAGTGCTGCCATTTGCGCTCCGGCAACACCTCCAACAACAAAATCAGGTATGTGTCCGGCGATACAGGCGCCTGTTGCGAGGGTATAGGCCGAACCAGCACGCCGCGCACGCTTTAGTTTTTTATCGGCATGTGCTTTGGCTTTGTTGCCCGACTCTTCAATGTCTGATTGGTTTATTTTATCATCAGCACGATATTCTTCGGATGGGGTCTTCTTTTTTTCACCGTCAGAGCCTGTTGAGCCTTGATTTTGTCGGTTATTCTTTTTGTTTTCTTCGGCCCATGTGGCCGCTCCTCCGTTTCGTTTTATACGCTTAAACTTACTAAAGAACTTTTTGGCGAGATATTTACTTGACCAGACACGAAACCGCATATTAAATGCACCCGATCGACCAAGAACCTTGGCGGCAAGGCCGCGGTTTTCTTTAGCGCTTAAAAAACCAGGCAAGTCTTGAGCCTTGATGTGTTTGCCGTCAACAATAAATTTTTCGGGGTTACCATCGGGGTAGCCAAATCTTTTCAGGTTAAGCGGTTTGCCTTTAGTATCGGCCGCCACGACACCGTGCTTTGCGAGACGGCGTAAACCTTTATTTGAAATCGTGCCGGCCTTGCACTTCATCTTTTTACTATTGCAAACGCCGGGCTTTGTGATCATATTCGCCAAGTTTTTTGCGAGACGTCGTTCAGAGACAACTGAACTAGAATCGTTGCCAAGAGTTAGGTTTTCCATGAGATTGATGAGCATTGATGCCGGACCAAACACCGAAGCCAGCAAACCACCACCAACACCAAATAATATCATTAAACCAGCGATACCGCCGCGTTTTTTAGCAAGAGCGATGAGCTTAGCGGCTTGACTTTTGGGCATAGTTCGATTAGATTTTTCTGGTTGATAAAAACCACTTTGTGGTCCTTGATTTGCAGTACCATTCTCTTTGTCTGTTATTTTTTGCGCGGCATCTTCAACACCGGTATCTCGATCCGACCGGTAGCTGAACTGGTCACCGTCAAGGCCATCATCCCTTAAACCAGCCTCTATCTGGTCAAGTGCTGCCTGCTCACCAGCATTCAGTCGCTCCGATGAATGCTCAAACGGATTTGCTCGCCCATCAGCATCGGAGTCGGTCGTGGTGTCAAATCGTGGCGGTCTTGTTTTTGTTGCCATATGCCTCCAATTATACTACACTGCCCCGTACCCGCCGAGCGGCGTTTCTGATGGTAGTTGGTGTCGAGAGATCGGCGAGGTGTTGATGAGTTCGTATTCGGTATCACTGGCCTGAATCTGGATGTGAACGTGGTTTTGTCCGGCAAAGAATAGCCCCTGCCCCACCGGGAAATTGGCGAGGCGTTTTTGCTCCTCCTCGGTTAGTTTGAAGACACTGGAAAGGACATCAACGGCGCTGGTTGACTGCTTGAGCAGCAGCTGCATCGACGAGTTAGCGACAATGGCTCGGCCCATCTTGCTACCCATAAAGTCCTCGACGTCCTGGGTGATGGTCGTGAGACCGAGCTGGTATTTGCGGGCACGCTTGGCGAGAGAAAATAGGAAGTTGGCTGAGTCGTCGTAGCGCATCAGCTGCCACGCCTCATCGACGATGAGCATGCGCCGTTTCTGGTCGGTACGCGTAATATTCCAGATGTGATTGAGCACAATATACATGGCGATCGGCCGCAGTTCGTCCTCGAGGTCACGGATATTAAAGACCACCATGGTGTTATTGATATCAATATTTGATTGCTGGCTAAAGATACCGGCGAAAGTACCGGAGGTAAATTTGCGCAGCCGCTGAGCGAGGCTTGGCCCGGTGCCGCCCATATGAAGCAGCGTATCGTAGAGGTCGGCGATAGTTGGCGGTGTCGAGTGATGTGTCAACGGGTCAGCGGTGATGCCGACGCGGGCGTAGGTGTCGATCAGCGCCTGGTCAATATCAGCCTCTTCAGCGGCTGTCAGTCCAGCGATAATCTGCCCGCCCGCCGTCGTCTGTGAGCCACCCAGCATCTGCCGCAACAGTCCATGCAGCGTCACCAAATTCGCCCTCAGTGCATCGTCCGCCTCATCAGTATCAATCACTCGCGGCAGATCAAACGGATTGATACGAGTATCACTATTGAGGCTCAGTCGAATATAGCTACCGCCGACGGCGTCGGATAATTTCTGGTATTCGTTTTCTGGGTCGATAATCACGATGTCTGAACCAAGCATCATGCTGCGCAGCGCCTCTAGCTTCACGGTAAACGACTTACCAGCACCAGATTTAGCGAACACTACCATGTTGGCATTCTCGAGGGAAAAGCGGTCAAAAATCACCAGACCATTATTGTGCATATTGATACCATATAACACACCTTTGCCGTCGGTCAGGTCGGCCGAAGTAAACGGAAAGCTGGTAGAAATGGCGCCGGTATTCATGTTACGGCGAACCTGGAGCTGGTCGGTTAGCTGCGGAATGGTGCTATTGAGGCCCTGCTCTTGTTGGGCCGAGGCAACCTTAGAGAATACCAGCTGCTGGCCAAAAATTGTCTCGATCTTGTGCTGGATAAAGTTGAGTTCATCAATACTGTCGGCATAAATCGTGATGTAAAGGCCAAAGCGGAAGAACTTTTCCGAGCCGATCTGTAGCTGGTTGCGCAGTTCCTCGGCATCCTGTAATGCCGCTTCCATCGCTGGGTCGCGCACCTTGCCCTTCTCAGAATTAATGCTGAGGCTAGCCTCGAGCTGAGTCACTTTCTTGCGTAAGTTGTTGAGCACCACCTGGGTGTCAACTGGATAAATGAACATGCTAATATCTAGCACCTCGTCGATGTTGATCACCGAGCTGAGCCAACCGGTGTATAACTCGCGCGGATAGCCGTAGACGTACATGGTGCGCCCATACTTTGAACCGAGGCGGAAGTGGTCGGATTTGAGCTCGAGACTGCTCGGGGCGATGAAGTCACGCAGGGTTCTCACACCGGTGAGAAAAGCCTGCTCAACCTCGGCCTGCTCGCGGGCCCGCTGTTGGGCGGCGATATCAATGGCGTCCAGCTTCTTTTTTCTAGCCATGTCGTACTCCTCCATATCCATGTGGCGATTCGCCTCGTCCCTTGCGGACATAGGTCGTCGCTAGTTCATCGGCGCCAACGCTCAATGGTTGTTGCGGTGCCACGTCAGGGTTGTATGAACTGTAGAATAATTCGCCCAGCTGTTTGGTATTAAGCTGCGCGCTCTTTACGCCCATCTGAAACAGCCCGCTCATTACTGAATCAACTCGGTTCTTGATTTCATCCTTGGCCTTTTCGTAGGCGGTCTGCTCGATCTTGGTGACGGTGTTGTCTTTCTTGCCGCCGAAGAAGCTGTCGAACAGACCCTTGGCCTGCTGCTTGATAACTTGCATGTCGCCGCTCTGATAATACGGCACAACGATATAAAAATCCTTGTCCATAATATTGGCTTCTTGGGCGAGGACATCGATGAAGTTGATATAGTCATCCATCAGCACGTTCAGGAGCATATTGTCTTGGTTGCGGCGGATGTCAATCAGGCGGTCGATATACGGCCCGATGTCAACGCGACGCGAGCGAATGAGCACTTGAACCGGAAAATATAACGAATTAAGGAAGTTTTGGTAGCTAAACTCAATTCCTTCACGCTCGCGGCCACTCATCAGATCGAAGTTGATTGACTGACATTGAACAATCGCCCGAAAGCTGCCGTCATTCATGATAATCATATTCTCGCGCATCTCAGAAAATAGCAGCGTGTTCTGGGTGCTGGTCGGGCCTTTTTGTTGAGGTTTTGCCTGACTGGCCGGCTGCTTGGCGGGCTGTTGCAGGGCTGGTTGTGGCTGGTTGGACTCGGGTGCGGGCGGCAAGTTGGGGGTCGGTTGTGCCGCGGGTTGCGTGCTTGGCGTCGGCTGGGTTGGCGTTTGGGGTAACTGCTGCGGCAGTGGGCTGAATTGATCAGGATACTGGGCGTACGGTGAGGTTGGTTCTGCGGAGACTGGGTCAGGCCCAGAGGCAATGACCCCCGGCATGGTCGGCGGATTTGACGGCGCACCAAACTGTGGTGCAGCGGCTGCATCCGGTGGATAGTGATATGGTTGCTGTTGCTGATCTGGTTGCATAGACATCCCACCTAGTGAAGCGAAATCACGACTTCCTTATCATGTTCTTTTTGGATGCGACCGGCCTCTCGTTGGAGCGAGGCGACCGACAGATCGCTGTGATTACGCGCTAAGTCCATTATAGCAGGCGAGATGGGTGCTGTGCTAGGGGGCGCCTGGTCGGTGTGGGCCGTCGCGGTCGTCTGCTCGCTGATGGGCGTGATGATGGACTGCTGCATAGTTGGATAGGGGTCGAAGGTCGAGGGTTGCGGCGAGAGGGCTTGGTCGTCTTGGGTAGTCGGGGTGGTTTGGGCTCGCTGCATTTGCTGGACAATGTCATCATGACGCTTTTCGTCGGCCCGCTCAATCAGTGTTTCAAAGGCACGGGCTGTCTTGCTGCTTGGGTCGAGCGGGTCTTGGGCGGTTTGGGCCTCGTTGTACCAATCCGCCTGCATCGAGCTGTTCATCACCGAGCTGTTTGGATTATCGACACCGCGCACCGACCAACCGTGCGTGTCCACCAGCGTCGCCAGATATGACAGCCGGCGATTGACCTCGGCCTGGTCATACCCCTTGCCGTATTGCTTTTCCTCAACTCGCGGGGCGATCACCTCGACCATTCGCTCAATGCCATCGGCTCGCCACAGTCGCTGCTTGGGCTTGAGAATGAACGAAATAACCGCTGCGAGGTAAACCTCCATCGGCTGATCCTTGCGCAGCGGCAAGGCTAACGCCCCAAAAAACAGCGCAACCGGCACCGGGATAATCGCCAGTGGCGGCAGCACCGAGAACAGCCCCCACGCCAGCGCAATCATACCGATCGCGACGATCAAGAAAATAAACTGCTTGAAACTAAACGGCCCGAGCAGCTTGTCTTCAGCTTCCACGTCCTGGGGAACTTTGTAGACGGCCATTGGGTATTATTATAGCAGATTAGCTTAGGTTTCTGTTGGCGGCAGATACGAAAGGGCCGCCTCCATTCGCTTAATTGCACCGATACTTTCGCCAATACGACCACTATATTGTGGAGTCGTCCGTACTTCATTTATTCGATCGCGCAGAATCTGAAGATGCTGTTGTGAAATTTGTCCTCGGAAGTTCGAATTTTCAATCATATCAGCCAGGGTGTTAAGATAGACGGCGTCTTGCGTGACCAGGCCTTCGGTCGACAATTTATCCTCGCTAAGCGCCTTGATGGTCGTTTGGGTGATAAATTCTTGGCCAGACCACGGCATATTATTAATCTTAATCTTATTAGCAATTGAAGATCCAATCCAGAACGGTCGTGCCGGGTTGTTCTTGAGAGCGTCGCCAGCTTCTTGGGCAAGGGCATCGTCAAGGTGGGCAAAGTCAAGCTGGCTGGTCAACGACTTGATAGCCTTAATATTCTTACCGCCAAGAACACGACGAAGTGACGCAGCCTTGACATCCCTGGTAACGGTAATGCCTTTGACCTCGCTACCGATAGCACCAAGAGCCATATCTACCATGTCAAACTCATCGGCATTGTATCGATCAAGCAAGCGATTTGCGCTCTCGACGCCTTCGTTGTAGGCATTGCTGAGTGTTTGTTCTGCCATGGCAATCGCTCGATCGGCACCGCGACTGTCACCGAAGTATATTTGTTCGACTTGTCCAGCCAGATTGCGCATCGTCTCGTTTTCTTTCAGTTCATTTGCCCATCGATCATCGGCAACACGCTGCGATGAAGCGTTCTGCAGGCCCTGGAGAGCCACTTGCTGCGCCGCTCCTCGGGCACGCTCCAAGCTTTCTTGGAATGACGAAGACAACTCATTGGTCTGGGTAGGCTTGAGTGCCCGCATCGACTTATAATAAGTGTCAACCGCTCCCTTAGAAGCCTCAGCCTGCTCAGACCATGATTGTGCTTGTGCGTATCGGTCAAAGGTGGCGGAATTAGACATCAGATGATTGCCCCAAGCGGCCTCTAGCCGACCCTCGATAGCCTTTTTGTCTTCGTTAACCATCCGTCGGTATTGATCAATCTTAGCATAGGAATCAGTCCCCTTTCGTATAACATCAGATTGATCTTGCAACTCTTTGAGCCTATCCTTACGATTTTGTGATGACTGCGCCAGCCTGCGTCGCCATGCCGTTGGGGTAAATTTGCTGTCTGGACGTTTGTTGAGTTTTTTGCGTTTCGTAATCTCGCTTTGCTCTTTTGCCCAGTTCTTAGATCGGTCGAATAATCCCTTACTGCGGTCATTGACGAGACCGGTGAATTTGCCAAGGAGTCCGCCGCCCAACTTGATCATCAACGGTGTTAGGGCGAGTGGCGCGATCTGGACCGCCATACCGAGGATATACATCACTGCCCCGTTCGGGCCCGCGGCGTTTTGCATAATGACTGAGCCCGCCAGCTGTGCCCCACCGAAGGCTGCCGCAAACCCCGGGAAGAATATCAGCATCGTCAAGAAGATATCCTTCCACTTATCAAACCACTTTTCTGTGCCTGGCAACAAGTAAGCCACAAAAGCCAACGGCGAAATGATAATCAAAATAACGATCAACGCCTGACGGGCGGCCATAATGATAACAACGAGAAGGATAACGAGTCCAATACCGCTCAAAAGTGGCACAATAAAAGGAAGTAGCTCGGCCCGCATGACGATTCCGGCAGCCAGCGCCGCACCGCCGGCGGCATCTCCCAAAATATGGAAGGTGACCTCTTGCCAGGTCATGGGTTCAGATGCTGGTGCAGATCCGCCCAGGGTGGCGACTGTGTTACGAATATTCATGAACATGTCTTGGAGTGCACTTCCGGCGATGTTTGACAGGTCGAGGAGTATGGCGCAGACGTGGAACGACAAATTGACTAGTACCGCCGCGACAATTAAGCGAGGCAACATCTTTTTGATGCCATAATTGGAGATGCCCATAGAAGTAACTTGTGAATAAATAATGACTATGAACATGACGATAAAGATACCGTTGGCGATGTTGCGAACGATATTCCAGGCTAGAAAGATGCCACTGGTCTGATTACCCGTCTGAAGCGGCGGCACCACGAGAAAGCTTTTAAGCACCCCAAACATCCAGTCGATGGAGCTAGCTAACCACGCCGAAACGGGACAAAGGATCCAGCCGATACCGCCAGCAACTTCACACGAAAACGCAGAGTTTTGGCTCGGTGGGTCAATTGATAATGTGGTTGATTCTTTCTTTGTGTAAGTGTTTGGCGAAGTGTACGTGAATGTTGTTAGGGACACTGAGGTCATTGATCCGAGATCGCCTGTTGACGGAAAGTGAATGACGCGGACGTCTTGATTATTGGCTACAGTTTTCTTTGACATGTAGACCACTTGGTCAGACCCTAAGTTGAGGGCTTTTAGTTTGTCGACGTCGGAAACTCGCTCAAATGTCTCGTTGTCGTAGGATATTTTGCTACTATCCCACTTCGCGTCCGCCGCCAGCGCCTGGCCCGAGGTTACGACCGTACTCAAAAAAACACTGACTAGGAGGCCCACCGCCAGCAATATAAACCATTGCAACCATCGCATTGACGATCGCCCTTGTGAACGTAACCACTCCATTACCAGCAATGGTAGCATTTTTATAGAGAAAAGTCAATAGTTTCTAGCTGGTGGCAGGTGGATTATTGTTTCGATTATTGCGATTATTTTGATTATTTGGCGGTGCTGAAGGTGGGGATTGTGGTGGAGCTGGCCCTCTGCCTGTTCCGGCAACGAATGTTCTCCCCGTCGGGGTGTCTGACGGAATTGCTTCGGTAATATTGTTTGACGGTGCAGTATCGTGAGGTATTCTGATCTCATTAGTTCCTGTGCCGCCGTTTCGTATATTCTCAAACTCGGCACGAGTGCTGCCTGATATTGAAGTATTAACGCGCTTATTATCCAGCAATGAGGCTGCCCGTTCGGCAGAAATACCAACCATCCTCTGGCTTCCCTTGGTAAACTCGGTTTCACCAGCAATCTTAACTGCACCAGATGCCTGTCGTGCCAGTTTTTCATCGCTTAATCCGTTAAGCCCCTGGGCGGTCAACTCAGCCATTTGTCGCTGGCTAAAGCTAACTGAATTTACACCATGTTGCTCCATTTGATCGATGGCGTTCGTACCCATCTCGAATAGCCCCGCGTGATACTCCTGCATATCGGTAAGCGTTTCTGCCATGCGGCGGTTACTAATAGTTCCGCCACTTTGGAGGTAATCATACATCTGCTGGGCGCCGTGTTTGCCGGTTGATGCGAGCTTTTTAGAAGCAACATACTTGAGCATTTCATTATCTCCTGCACCCCTCAGCGCAGCGGCGGCATCACCGTTGTACTGATAGTCGAGCATGCGCTTTGCTGTCTCGCGCTCTTCGTCATCAACGGCATCTTGACCTTCGGCAGCTAGCCTCCTACCCAAATCTCCTCCGATCCAGCGATTGTTTGTAAGATCACTTTCATTGAGCGCCTTGCTGCGTTCGGCGCTTGCATTTCTTCCAATCCAACGCATCTTGTCGAGAACTCCACTGCCCTTCCAGGCCCCGGCTCGTATAAGCTTTTTGCGGCGTGCTATTTGCTTCTTGCGAAAATCTTGCATCTGACCAAGTCGTGAATTGGCATACCTATCTTTTGCCCAGTTTTTGGCGCTGCCACCGAGGCCACCGAGGCGACCGCCGGCGTTGTTGATGTGCTGGCCGATTGCCCCAGCGACATCAATGGCTTTTTTGAGGACACTCCACACGGCGATGAGCGGCAGAACTTTGATGAGCTCGCCAACAATCTGCATGACCGTATTGTCGGCATCTGTAGCCCCTGCTTTAACAATTGATCCCGCCAATATACCGCCACCGAATAGCAACCCAACGATTGGAAAGACCATGAGTAGCCCCACAAAGGTTGAGCGCCATTTACTAAAGAATTTTTCGGTGTTTGGTAGCAGAAAGGCAACAAAAGCCAACGGTGAGATAACGATAAGGATGACGATGAGAGCCTTGCGGGCGATCAACAGGGCGGCAATAGTCACCATGACGACCAGTCCGGAAACAAGCGCTCCGATTAGAACCGCAAGAGCGAGAACTGCGGCCGTAGCCCCAGCGAGGACGGTTAATGCTATGCCTCCCCAGGTTTCGCCTCCCTGTCCTGACTTTAGGACACTATTAGCAGCACTAATACCGTCACCGATACCACCCAGGCCTGCTCGCAGGCCGTAGCCGAGGATATTAGACAGGTCAACGGCAATTTGACAGATGTAAATTGATAAGTTCACCAAGATTGCGGCGATGATGAGCCGTGGCAGCATCTTTTTGATGCCGTAGTTCGAGATGCCAAAGCCGGTGAGCTGAGAGATGATGATTGCCAGAAACATAATGATGAACGCACCATTGGCAATGTTACGCATAATTCCCCAGGCTGCCTGTACTTCACCCCCAGAGGCAAGATCCGGCTCAATCTTTAGAAAGTTGTCAGCGATCATGGCGAAAGCCGCGTCTGCTATACGCGCCATAAAATTAATCACCGGGCAGACGAGCCAGCCGAGCTCCTTAACGGCGCAGTCGGGTCTGTCGCTACTACTATTCTCGCTCTGACCGGATGGGGGGTCGGCGGTTATATTAGAAAGAGAGCTTTTTATATCATCTTCAGAATACCCTGATTGTTTTTTCAGACAATCAACATATTCACTAGAGTTTGCCACGTTGCCATTTGATGGCATCTTGTCCTTACAAGCGTTCATCCAGCTGTCAACCTGGCTTTCACAAATTTGTTGTGCAGGTCCGCCACCACGTGACTGGACACACCTCTTTATGAGGGCGCTACGAATAGCCTTACGGGTATTTTCAGTAGATTCGGTTTTTGCCAACTGTGCCGCCGCTCCAGCGTTATCTGAAGCCCACTTGGCTATTTCACCGCAAGACATTCCGGAGTCTTTTGGTGGCTTATAGGGTTGCTTAAGGCCGCTGTAGAACAGTGGCATAAGACCCTTAAGCCTTGTTTCTTTTGGGATATAGAAGAGTCCTTCGGCCGCCGTACCATCAGTTAAAGCAACATTTACCCGTGTATTGAACTCGTGTTTTAAGAGGTCTTTTATATTGCTTGGGGCGCCTTCGCCGCTCGTAAATCCTCGCCACTCGGCCTTACAGCCAGTTTCTTGGTTTGATAAAAGTACTGCCATGGCCATGGAATAATTGACGAGTGCTGAGTCAAATTTGAGGCTTTTGCCGGTCTTTTTTTCGAGGACCCCAACGGCATATGTACCCCTGTCCTTTGGTATATTCCATCGATTGCCACTGTATTCTGGTTTGTCTATATTGCCGAGACAATCTAGATTAGCGTTATCTCTCCATTCTCCCTTGAGAGCACAAAACATCTCAGTAAAAGAGCTATAACCAAAGATCTCTCGTGCTGCCGAAGTCATCTCTTTACAATCAAACTTTCCGTCTTTGGGATCGACCACACCGCTGACGATAGGGGTATTGCTGCCAATATTCCAGTCGCCACTCGCAACGTTCTGTGGAGTTAAGTTATCACCAAACCCTTTAGTTCCTCGGGCTTCGATACAGCCACCTATGCCAAGGGCAATGGCGCGTTGCTTGACTTGGGTAAGGTATGGCGAATAGCTAAGTTGTGTTCGAGCTGCGTTAGCAGTCGGCGACAGCGCAAAAAACGTCATGAGCATCGGAACGACTAATAGTGCGGCAAGTCCGATTAGAACGGGGCGAATACGTTTATGCGAGGTTTTCTTTTGCGCAAGCATTATGTATAGTATAGTATCACGCTTATACTATGATTTCAAAAGAGAGGCTCCGAGTGGCCTCTCTTTTGAGGTGTTATTTAATTGTGGCGATACGGCCATGCCTTTTAATTAATCGAGAGTAGACTTAAGATCGCTAACCTCGTTGTCAACGATTCGCCACAAGCCATTGTCTATCACAACCCTCCAAGCCATACCAAGAATTGTGCCGGTGGTTTCTGCCTTGGTAAAAATCTGGAGCCCTTCTGTTGGTAGCGCTTTACCAGTCTTTGTATCCACAACGGGTTTGGCACTACAAAACCTTGGCTTAAGAATCGGAAACATATTTGAGCCGGGCACTTTATGTTCGTAGCCCAACTTTTCTTTCTCGTCTTTAGCCGCTAGAAGCGTCGCTATGGCCTTTTTGCCGTCGTACTCTGGGCCTGGTATCTTTCCATTGCGCAACATATCGTTCAGGACGGATATTCTTAACTCGGGATTGCCATAGATTGCCGCGGATGCTACATATCTTGCAAAGTTAGGGTCCCACGGGCCAACATCAAAAGCCGCGACCACAGGAAGAAATAGCTTGCCCGCGACTTCTTCGGGGGAATCTGTTGGTGATGCGGGTTTTCCGTAAAATTCACCAGGTTTAATCCCCGTTGATGGATTATATAAACTATTATTTGGGTTATGTATGATTCCCCACGCCTCTGCAAGAAGAAACTCTTCCCTACATGGTAACAAGCGCTCTTCGTCCGTAAGTCTAGCAAACCCTTCGGGGGTCATGTTTGCATACTTTTCTCTAACCTGCTTATATCTTTTTTCAGCCAAGTCTTTTGGATCAATAGTCTCAGACGGTGATGGTGAGGCGGATGGTGACTCTGATGGTGAGGCGTTCTGTGTAGAGTAATCTGGGGGAACAGCTGTCCGATCTCTTTCACCCCCACAACTGACAAGCAGCATAGCTACTCCAGCTGCTCCGCCAACCAGTCCGGCCAACACTCCGCGACGAGATAAGTCTTTTGTTTCTAATGAACTACTTGGGTCATGGTTGTGCTTTGCCATAACGCTTGGAGTCCTTTCTCTGGCCGGTGGCCAGTCATAGAGTAGTTTTAATCCACCTCAGAGTAGATAATTAGAACTCTGAATAGCATCATTGTAACACATTCTGTATATTTAGCAATACCCCACAGCCATAAACAAATAAAAATAGCCCTTAATTCTACAAAGAAACGGGCTGCTAGGTGACAATATTCTGATTCTGGCGCGCCCGACCGGATTCGAACCGGCGATCTCCTCCGTGACAGGGAGGCGTGATAGGCCAACTTCACTACGGGCGCATAACCTCCCGTATGATAGCAAACTTTTATGGCTTTTTCAAGAAATCGTTTGCATTTTTCCTGCCACTATTTTACAATTTAGGGTAAGAGATCCGTTATGACAAAAAGAAATATTTTCATCACCGCTATCTTTCTCGCAACTGTTATGTGTGGCGTCGTGCTGTCTGGCATACCTGTGTTCGCTGATACTGAATGCGGCGGCGCAAAGACCTCGATCATTAATTGTGGCGGTGCGACTGGCGATACTGCTATTCTCGGTATCATCAAAATGGTTATCCAGATCATGACTGCTGGTATCGGTATCTTGGCGGTCGGTACGGTGATATATGGCGGCATTCTCTACTCTGCGTCTGGCGGTAGCCCAGACAATATCAAAAAAGCCAAAGAGCTCTGGGTCAACACTGCCATCGGTCTCATCATATTCGCGTTTTTTGTGGCTATCACTAACTTCCTGATCCCTGGGGGGGTGTTCTGATGAAGCACATTGTGATCGCGCTGGGGCTGATGATCGCGGGGTCGTTGATGTTGTCGGTGGTTCAGGCAACACCGGCCAGCGCAGCTTGTGGCGGCAACATCTTGACACTCAAGCCGTGGTACGACGGGCTGACCAAGTCGGATTGTAATCTCAAGGCGATTGTCGACAATAACGATAAGCGCGCCCAAAACGACCCGGGTAATTACGCCACGCTCAACGGCTTTATCTGGCGGGCGATATTGAATGTTGTCGAGGATCTGTTGCAGCTGGCGGGCTTTGTGACGGTCGGCTTTGTGATATACGGCGGCTTCTTGTACTTGACGAGCAATGGTGAGCCGGGACAGATGGCCAATGGCATGAAGACGGTGATTAATGCGGCGATCGGCCTAGTGATTGCTATTGCCTCGGTGGCGCTGGTGAATGTCGTGGCTGACGGATTGGGGTTGCCACGGTCATGATGCGATTTGTAGCCGGTGTATTGGGGTCGCCAGATTCGCTGGGCATTCCGACGAACAGTGCTTCGGCGGATGCACTGGGTAACATCCTCAATACGGTGTATTTCTTTGCCGGGGCGATCGCGATTTTGATGTTGGTGCTGGCCGGTATCAATTACGCCAATTCGGGCGGCGACACCAATAAGCTCACCAAGGCGAAAAACACCATTCTCGGTACCATTATCGGCATCATTATCATCCTCTCCGCATTTCTCATAACTAACTTTGTCATCAGTGGCATGAAAGGATCGGCAATATGAAAAAACTCATAGTCATTATCGGCGTGATAGCGGCGCTCATCGCCCCGTTGGTAGTCACCTCAAGTGTATCCGCCCAGAGTGTCGACATTTACGGTGCCTGCTCGGGCTCCAGCGGTGAAGTCTGTAAAAACCGTGGCGCGACGGTGCAACCACTGTTCAAGAACCTCATCAATGCTATCTTGCTCATCCTCGGCGCCATTTCTGTCATCATGATCATCATCGGTGGCTTTCAGTATGTGACCTCGGCCGGCGACTCTAATAAGGTTAAAACTGCCAAGTCGACCATTATGTACGCGGTGATTGGTGTCGCCGTAGCGCTTCTATCGTATGCCATTGTTGATTTTGTGTTTGGCAAAATATAAGAAAAAAGGAGAAATGTATGAAACGATATAGAAAAACCCTCGTAACCGCCGTCTTGTCATTAGCGGTTGCTGCCGTGGCTGTCGTCATGCCGATCGCCCTGCCATCCGCGTCGGCCCAATTTAAGAGCGGTTTGGATGCAGCTCGAACACAGGAGATGAGCACGAAGCCTATTGGTACAACCATTGGCGAGGTGGTTAATATCTTTCTCTACTTCGTCGGTGCGGTGGCGGTTATTGTTGTGATCTGGGGCGGTTTTCAGTACATTACCTCGTCAGGCGATAGCCAGAAAGCGACCACTGCTAAAAACACCATCATGTACGCGGTGATCGGTATCGCTGTAGTGGTCATGTCGTATGCCATCGTTAACTGGGTCTTTGGCTTGTTTAAGTAGCTAAATGATGATAGAATAACAGCTGAAATGACATTAACCCTAAACAAGGAAGCAATAAATGAACAAACTTAAAGTTATCATCGCTGGTGTGCTCGCTGTGACGGTGCTGGCATTTGCGACAGTGCCGGTGGCGAACGCACAATATAACCTTAGAAATGGCGCAGATGCCGCCAAGGGCGACGGTGCCGCTAACGGTGTTGATAGGCCAAATGATCTTGTTAAGAATGTTGTCAATGGCATCCTCTACTTTGTTGGTATTCTGTCGGTGATTATGTTGATCTGGGGCGGCATCCTTTACACGACTTCATCTGGTGACTCGAGTAAGGTGACTACTGCTAAAAATACTATCATGTACGCGGTGATTGGTCTGGTGGTGGCGATCTTTGCTTATGCTATCGTTAACTTCGTACTGGTTACTTCCACTGGCGTTGGCTCGTAGGGATCACGTTAGGTCTTTATAAACCCCCGGCGCTTCCGGGGGTTTAGTTTTTATTGCGGTTTTAACAATTAAACGCTGGTTCGTCTTTTGAATTAGAGAACCTGGATTTTCTTGGCACGTTCTTGTTTAATTTTCTCAAAAGTGATGGTGAGCACGCCGTCTTTGAGTTCGGCCTTGACGCCTTCTTCGTTGACCGCGACGGGCAGCGCCAGGGTACGGCTAAATTCGCCCCAGTAGCATTCTTGGATATGCCAGTTCTTGACATCGGTCTCGTCGCCGCTTGATAGGGTGCCGCTGATCGTGAGGATGCCGTCCGAGATGCTGACATCTAGGTCGTTACGATCAACACCAGCCGTCCGGGCTTTGATAATAAGTTCGGTTTCTGACTCAAATACATCGACCGCTAGCTGCCCCATCAGATCATCGGCCTCATCCTCCCAGTCATCCTCAGGAGCGGGCGCTGCAGTAGCCGGTGTTGCTGCAGGAGCGGCTGGTTGTGGTGCGTCGTTAGCCAGATCATCATTCAAGAAAGCTGCAGTTAGCTCATCCTCAATTAACAAATCGTCGTTTTTGCGTGCCATGTTTCCTCCGCCTTTATAGGCTGATTGACAATATCATCTATTAGTATAACGGTTATGTGCGCTATAATCAAGAGTGAAAGGCGAAAAAGCGAAAAATGCCTATTGATACGCTATTATCATATATCGCGCCACATTATTGTTATGGTTGTGGTGCAACTGGCTCGCTTTTGTGTCGGTCGTGTCTTGAGGCGGTAAAGCGGCATCATTGTCGAGCCTGCGTTATTTGTGGACAGCCGTGCGCCAGTGGCAACGTGTGTCGGCGACATGCCCTGCCCTACGAGGCGCTAGACTGTGTGCTGTGGCGGCGAGGTGCGGTGGCGCGGCTGATTGATGATTATAAGTTTCACCGCGTACGTGCCGCCAGTAGGGTGTTGGCTAGGACCCTAGACGAATTGCTCCCAGAATACGAGGTCTCGACGGTGGTTGTACCGGTGCCGACGGCTCCTGCCAATATTCGTAAGCGCGGCTATGATCATATGTTGCTGGTTGCTCGGCAATTTGCTCGGCGGCGGGGATTGAGAGTCGAGCGACCCTTGGTCAGGCAGACGAATGTGACGCAGCATTATGCTCGCTCGGCGGCTGAGCGTCGAAAGCAGGCGCAGCAGTTTTTCCGGGCGCGCAGTGCTCAGGCCGATGTTCCCTATCTGATCTTGGATGATATTTTCACCACTGGCTCAACGATTACAGCGGCGGCCCAGACACTACGAGCGGCTGGCGCGCGGGACATTCGCGTGGGGATTGTCGCTCGCCATGGGAACGATAAAAAGGCTGCTGCAAAGACGCCGCCACATCCTAGTCGTGATGATACGAACCGCCTCGAGCGATCTCTTGGGCGCGGTACAGCTGCTCGGCGAGAATGAGCCGTACCAGCTGGTGCGGAAACACCAGGCGTGATAGTGACCAAACGATGTCGGCTCGCCGGTGAAGCATCTCGGTGACGCCATAGGCCCCGCCAATGATGATAACGATGTGCTGATCGGTGTGATCGAGAATGAGCTGCGATAGTTCTGGCGAGCCCAGGTTGCGGCCGCGCTCGTCGAGGAGGATGACGAAGTCGTGCGGCTTGAGGCGAGATATCAGGCGTTCTGACTCGTCCTGGCGCGCTCTGTCGCTGATTTGGCCGGAATGTGGGATGATGATCATTTCTGCGGCGAATGGCGCTCTAAGGCGCTCTAAAAAGCGCTTAATGCCTGGCTCTACCCAGGGCTCGTGCCGCTTGCCAACGGTGAGGATGGTAATTTTCATGTGCGGGCTTTCGGTGGGGCGTTATTATCATGCAAGATGGCTTCGGCGGTTGTCTTGGCGATTTGGTGGTGGACATGGGTGGTCGGATGGCCCACGTCGTCACCTCCAGTTACCACACCAAGACCAAACGTGGCGCAAGCATCGACGTTCTTTGGCGGCTCGACCAAGGTGATCCGCGGTTCGTGCATGCCAGCCACAACGTCGCGGATAGCTTGATTGACCGTCTCGATAAAGCTGGCGACAAAATGTCGGTATCGTTATTGATAATCGTTGGACAGATGTCGCGTGGCTGAATGGGTGTGGTATAGAGGTTGATGTATAGCTGGGCGTTGGGGGCATGTTCAAGGATAGAGCGGTAGGCTTGCTCGAGCGACTGACGATATTCGTCTGAGTACAGTCGGCGAAAGACGTCGATATACATCTCGCTGCGCGTCCCGCATCGTTCGTGCAAACAGGCGTCGAACACTACGTTGAGGTCAGCCATGTTGGCGCCAAGTGTCAGTGTGACGATATCGGTTTCGGGGCCAAGGGCATTGATCTGTGGTGGCTGGTCGTCAAACTGCTGGCCGGAGATATGCTCTGGCCCGGCGCCGCGACAGGCTACGAGGGTAATGTTACCCGGGGGAATGCCAGACGCTTCGAGTTGCCGCGCATAAGCTTCTGGTGAGCGCCGGCACTCCTTTGTTGTGTCGTCGTAATTTCCCAGCCCTGCCCCACTGGCGACTGAATCGCCCATGCCGACGACGTAGGTGTGCTTCGCCTGCTCGGGCGAGATGCTCGGGCGGCTGGACGCTGATAGCGCTAATGAAGCGAGGGCCGCTATAGTAGCGACCCCCCGTTTGGCTAATGTTTCTAATCTTTCTTTCATGATGTCGTGTCTGGCGGAAGGGGAGGGATTCGAACCCTCGGTACGTGTTAGCGCACGCCGGTTTTCAAGACCGGTACCTTCAACCACTCGGTCACCCTTCCAATTAATCGTAGCGACTGGATTCTGGCGGAGAGAGAGGGATTCGAACCCTCGATGGGTTGCCCCATACCGCTTTTCGAGAGCGGCCAGTTCAACCACTCCTGCACCTCTCCAAATAAAAATGGTACACCCGGCACGATTCGAACGTACGACCTTTGGCTCCGCAAGCCAACGCTCTATCCAGCTGAGCTACGGGTGCATACAGCCTTTCGGAAATCCGATTGGCTATAACAAAAATATAAAGAACTTTCAATGCCAGTGGCAATGAACTTTTGTATTCTAGCACACCTGTTAGCTCGGGGCAAGCTATAGCCTGATGATCCGAATGAGCTTCTCCAGTGCATCTGGCGCGATTTCTTGCATCGGCAGCCGCGCCCCCAGCATGTCGACAATGGCCTCGCCTTCGGCCTCAGAAAAATAGATGGTCAGTGCTGGCGAGAACCGCTTGACCGGTAGTAAAATCGCCGAGTGTTGATCACCGTCTTGGCCCAGCCCAAAGGCCCGAAACTCACTAAAATCATACAAACGGTCGGCGACGTAAACGCCCTTGGGGCTGATGGCGTAATTGACCATCACCGATGGCTTGGATCGAAGTAGTACGAGCGCCACCGCCATAATCGGCAGCAAAATCGCGAACGTCCAGCTATTAAAAACAAAGATCGCCAGCGCCATCAAGGCAAGCACCACGAAACTAACAGCAACATACCAGCCGGTCGTACGGTGAGCCTGCACGCCCTCGGGAGCCTGCCAGGCGATGGGCTGCGATAAGTCAATCATCGGCTGGGCCGCGTCTTGCTGGGTGTTTTCGGTGTCGGTTGCGTGTGGCTGCTCTTCCATATGTCTAGTATACCATGAGCGGTATGATCTGCTATACGTCGGTAGAGTTACCACCGAGACCAATTACGGTATTGAGGACAAATTGAATGATGGCGTAAGCAAATAGGGCGATGAGCAGACCAATGACCGCATAGAGAATGGTGTTCTTTGCCGAGGTGACCGCGTCTTTGTTACCACTAGAAACAACGTAGCGAAAGCCGCCAAAGATCAACATTACCACAGCGAGGATACCGATGAAATAGAGCATGATGTTGATAATTTTTTTCACCAACGAGCTGTCACCGTTAGTTAAGTTGGTTGGCACGCCGTCGCCACGCGCGTCATTGATGCCACGAGTAACACCGCCCTCGCCGAGTGCGAACGCTGGAGTGCTCAAAACTACCGTGCCGACACCGATGGTCAACATGATACTAACGATACTTGCGAAAAACCTCTTCATGCGCGTTATTATCCTCTTTCTTGGGTTTATTGTCAAGTTTTGCGGCCCGCCTGCTAGCCACAGGGCTAGCCAGGCCACTACTTCTATGATACACTATTTTTGGCTCATGGAGGAGTACCCAAGTGGCTGAAGGGGACGGTTTGCTAAATCGTTAGTACGGAGAGATCTGTAGCGGGAGTTCGAATCTCCCCTCCTCCGCCAGAGTTATGCCGCTCTCGTCTCGGTTTATCCGGGACTTATTTTATTTTGTCAGTATGCGGAATGGGTGTCGATCGGGAATTCTGGACAGACGGCACCATCTAAATCAGGAAATATTATTGACAAATTAAAAACCTTATGCTATTATCCTAACATTGCTATGGTTAGGTCCATAGAGATAAACATAAAAATAATATGAAATATTTATCACACATTCTCACTACTGCCACCATGGCACTCGGCCTATCGACCAGCCTCGGCGTGTTTTTGCATGACACGAATGTTGACAAAGCAGTTATTTCTGCGTGGCGGGTTATGAAAGATGCATATCAGGTCGATGACGACCACCACGCTAAGCCGCATTCCTCACCGCATACTCACTCTGACCATCATGACTTTTCGGGGGCGCTAAAAGACGGGCAAACCCACCCGCGGACGACGCCGCGCAGTGCTGATCGTAAGCACCTACACACCAAGCTTGTCAGCCGCGGTGGCGATGGTGACATTGACGGGCATCGACTGATGGTCGATCCGATTAGCGTGAGCTGATGACTTCGAGCTCACTGATAAAGCGCTGGATGAGCTTTTCCTGCTCGGCTAGCTGCTGGCGAGTTTCCTCAACGAGATGGGCTGGTGCCTTTTCGATGTAGGTTGGGTTATCCAGTCGTGCTTGGAGGTTAGCCAGGGTTCGCCGCGCCTCGCTTAGCCGTACTTCCAGATCGGTCTGGTGCTGATAGAGCGTCTTCTCGTCAATATCCAGCCACGCTTCCCTGTTTGCTGCCGCTAACCTAAGGCCCCGTGGCTGGTCGGTGTGTGCAATTGACTCCAGGCGCATGAGGTGTTTGATGGTGTCTTGATTATCGGCGATGAGGCTGTCATTACCGTATAACAAGCGGTATTTCTTATTGCCCGGCAGTTCAGCGATCACCCAGCGGCCTTCGGCGACCAGCGTCTTTAGCTGCTCAAACTGCTCAGCGGCGATGGGGTCGAACTTCTCTGGGGTTGGCCAGTGGTCACGCATCAAAATGCCATCGGTGTAATTAAGCGTCTGCCAAATCGTCTCGGTGACGAATGGCGCGAATGGATGAGCGATTTTCAGGCTGGTCGCTAGCGCCCATGACAGCAATGGGCGGTTGATAGCGGTTTTTGACGATTCGATGTACCAATCAGCTAAGTCGTCCCAAATAGCGTGATAGACTGTGTCTGCAGCTTCAGAAAAGCGGTATTGCTCCAGGCGGACGGCAACGTTATTAGCGGCGTCGTTCAGCTGGCGGATAATCCAGTGGTCGGCCGGTGTCTGCGGCTCTAGGTCAACGATTTGGTGTTCGTCGCCGATTTGCGCCTCGACGAAGCGTGCGATATTCCACAGCTTATTACAGAAATTACGGGCAGCGATGACCGCGCCCTTGTTAAAGGCTTGATGCTGGGCCGGCGCCCGGCCAGCGATTATACCCATGCGGGTGGCGTCCGAGCCAAATTCTGAAACTAGCTCCATTGGGTTGATGACATTACCTTTGGATTTGGACATTTTTTGATTATGTTCGTCGTTGACCATACCGTGCAGATAGACGTCCTTGAACGGTAGTTTGCCAGTGCGGTACAGGCTGAGCATAATCATGCGCGCTACCCATGCCCGCATAATGTCCATGCCAGTTTCCATCAGGCTGGTTGGAAAATATTTGGCTAGTTCCCCGCCGTTTAGATAATCGGTAACAATGTATGGCCACTGCCCAGACGAGAACCAGGTGTCAAAGGTGTCTTCTTCTCTGATATATGTTGTGCCATTTACAACTATCTTTCGTTCGTCAGTGCGGATGTTGAATATCCAATCGCGCGGGTCGCTTTCATTGACAAATGCTGGAATCGGGATACCCCATGGGATTTGCCGGGAGATATTCCAGTCTTTCAGTTGTTTAAGATAAGCGATGAGTTCTTTGCGCTTAGCGGCTGGATAAAAGGTAATCTCTTCCCTCTCTAAGGCTTCGATGGCTGGCTGAGCCAACGGCTGCATTTTAATAAACCACTGCTCCTTAACCATCGGCTCAATCACGCTGCCGCATTTATAACAATGTCCGACGGCATGTTCAATGTCTGTTTCGCCGCGGCGCAACTCCAAAGATTCCAGAGCTGCTAAGACACGAGTGCGGGCTTCTGCTGGCGTCAGGCCTAAGAATTGCGGCGGTACGTTGACCATGGTGCCCTCTTGGCTGATGATTTGTTTGAGCGGCAGATGGTGGCGCTGGGCCATCTCGAAGTCGTTCGGGTCGTGTGCCGGTGTAATTTTCACTGCGCCAGTGCCATAGTCCATATCGACGTACTCGTCGGCGATAATCGGGATTTCCTCGTCGGTGATTGGCAATAAAATTCGTGTGCCGATGAGGTGTTTGTAGCGCTCATCGTCCGGGTGGACGGCTACTGCCACGTCGCCCAGCATGGTCTCTGGCCGCGTGGTGGCGACTACGATTTCGCCGATTTTATCCAGCGTCGGGTAAGCGATTTGCCACAACTTCCCTTTTTCATTTTTATGTTCAACCTCAATGTCGGCGAAGCTGGTTTGGTGTTTGGTGCAATAATTAACGATCCGCTCGCCGCGGTAAACTAGCCCGTCATCCCACATCTTTTTGAATGTCTCGTACACCGTAGCGATGACTTTATCGTCCAGCGTAAAGGTTAAATGCTGCCAAGAAGCGCTGACGCCCAGAGCGCGCAGCTGCAACTCCATGTTGCCGCGTTTTTCTTCCACAAACTTCCAAACCTGGTCGTATAGTTGTTCACGTGAAAAGTCAAAGCGGCTTTTCCCCTGTTTGGCTAGCTCTTTTTCATAAACTACCCATGTCTCAAAGCCAGCATGATCTGCTCCAGGAATAAATACCGCGTCGTCGCCCTTCATGCGGTGATAGCGGATCATAATATCCTTCAAATTCATGTCTAGGGCATGGCCAATGTGCAAGTTACCATTAGCGTTGGGCGGCGGCATGACGATGGAGTACGGTTTGCCGGTGCCGGTCGGCTCCAATGCACCGCTGGTTTCCCACATGGCGTAAATATTTGGTTCGTAATCGTTTGGGGTGTATTGTTTGGCTAGTTGCATGAATAATTCCTACTTTTCACGTGAAAAGCGAGCATCGCTACCGTCAAGATTTTTCACGTGAAAACTCAGACAATAGGCGTAAGATATCTCTCCACGCGGTTATATTACCAAGCCAATTATACCACAGAAAAAGGGGCGGCAAAACCGTAGATAATGCCTGGTTAGGGGCGTTTTAACGCAGCGTTTGGTAGGCGCGGTACAGCCAGTAGCGGCTGCGCTGTAATGGCAAATCCCAAGCGCCGGCAAAGGCAACGTCGTGTCCGCCAAATGAGCGTTTGAACTTAGTGAAGCCAGTCCACGGATGGTTTTTGTCGGCGCCGTCGGGGGCAATGCCGTAGAGGTCAGCGGTGGTTAATCCGCGCTGCTGAGCGTTAATAATTGCCTCGGCCAGCAGGGCAGTGCCAGCGTTAAGTTTGCGGTGAGCTGGGTCTGATGAGGCGCCAGCGTGGGCGTAATATAGCGTGTCGCTGCTGTGGTAAAACAGGGCAGCGGCGATGGGCTGATCATCAAGCGCGGCGTAATACAGCGTGGCCGCGCCGAGCGGGAAGAGAGTGGCGGCTTGCTGGCGAAAATAACTATCAGGATGTGGCGTAATGCCGCGCTGCCGGGCGACCTGGTGGACAAATTTCAGTAAGATATCAATGTCGTGCGGGTCAGTCGAGCGGTGGACGGCAACGCCTTTTTTATGATAATTGCGGTACACATTACGAACTGGCTGCGCCATATGGGCGATCAGCTGGTCTTGCGGCTGAGTCAAGTCAATGACGTGCGAGTGCTCGGGCTGGAGCTTTTGGTAGGTGACTTTTTTCCAGCCGTGAGTTTGCAGATAGGCGGTAAACGCGCGGTTGGTTGGCTCAGCGCGCAGGAAAGTAACGCAGTGTTTTTTACCAAGCTGAGCTAGGGAATCAAGAGATGCCGCTAGCGAATGTTCGTCATCGGCAGTCGGGCCATACGGGCAGTACAGGCGGGAGTTGCCGGTGCTGCGCTCCAGGATAGCTAGATATTCCCAGCCCGGGCCGCTATTGCGAAAGGTGGTGCGCCCGAGCGATTCTTGAAAGGTTTGCCAGGCGGTTGATTGTAAAAAATGTTGGTTCATGTTGTAATCCTCACAACGTTAGATTGCTGTCATTGATAAACTTGGCTGCACTTCCAGGTCGTACGGGTCAGCCGGCGGGTCGATTTGAGTACGGAAATAGCCGAGCGCAGCGATCATGGCGGCATTGTCGGTGCAGAGCTGGATCGGTGCATATTCGATGTCGATTGGCAAGACATCACGCAGTTGGCGGCGTAATTCTTGATTGGCGGCGACCCCGCCGGCGATGACGACGGAGGCGGGCTGGAAATTGTCATAGGCTTTCTTAGTCTTGTCGACCAGGGTTTTAACGGCGGTGTACTGGAAGCTGGCTGCCATATTATGCCTCAGTTCATCGTTTACTAGGGCAGGAAGCTCATGCGACGGGAAGGTGAAGTCTTTGCCCTCTTCGCGCTGAACAGCTCTCAGAACGGCTGTCTTGAGGCCGGAGAAGGAAAAATCGTACTCGCCGGCGAGTTTGGCGATGGGCAGGTGAAAGGCGTGAGGATCACCGAGCTCGGCTGCCTTGGCGATGGCCGGGCCGCCAGGGTAGGGCAGGCCAATGATTTTGGCGACCTTGTCGAACGCCTCGCCGACGGCATCGTCTTGGGTCTGGCCGATGAGCCGGTAGTCGCCGTGATTCTGGAAAAGGACGAGCTGCGAATGCCCGCCAGAGACGATGAGGGCGAGGAGGGGGAAAGCGGGTTGATGATATGGTAAAGACAGCACCAAATCGCTAGAATTAACAACGGCTTCCGCACGCCGAGATGCTTTCTCGTCAGATTCTTTGGCGACTGCATTGAGGACGTCGCCAACCTCAGCAATCATCTTTTCGGAGTACTCTTTACGGGTGGCTTCGCCAGCCCGTGGCGTTCGGCTGACGGGGCTTGGCGCGCCCATCACAGCCTCTTCAAAGACGACTGCTGAGGTTGGCTCGACAGTTTTTGACTTATCAATAATATGGCGAGATCCTTGTTTTGTAATGAAATTAGCATACACATGCGCCTCGACGTGGTGTATCTTGTAAAGCGGTTTGTCGTGAATGATGGCGAGGGTACGGGCGGCGAGAGTGCCGATGAGCAGCGAGCCGATCAGCCCGGGCGCGTAGGTGACGGCGATGGCGTCGATATCGTCCCAGGTGCAATCAGCGTCGGACAGGGCTTTTTTGATGACCGGGTTAATAACCTCCAGATGGCTGCGGGCGGCAATCTCCGGGATGACGCCGCCGTATTCGGCATGGATGTCGATTTGGGAATTGACCACATTAGAAAGCAAGCGTTCGCCGTTTTCAACGACCGCCGCCGCTGTTTCGTCGCAGCTAGACTCGATTCCCAAAATCCTCATTTGCTTTTATTATAGCAAATATAAGTGGTAAAATAGGGACATGAAAGCCACATTGGTGAAGTTTGTGAGGAAAGTGCTGCCGGGCGGGATGCTGCGGCGGTTAGAAAATGGGTATCGGCGGTTGCGCGTCAAGCTGGTTAGCGCGCGGTATGGTAATCCGTCAAAGCACCTCAGGGTGATCGCGGTGACTGGGACGAATGGCAAGACGACAACGTCGTGCTATATCAATGAGATTTTGAAAGAAGCTCATTTCACGACCGCGATGTTCACCACAGCGGTGATCGAGGTGGCGGGCAAGCGAAAACTCAATGACCTCAATGCCACGGTGGCGAGCACAGCGCGAATGCAGCGGTTTTTCCGCGACGCCAAGCGGGCGAACGCTGACTACGTGGTGCTGGAGGTGACGAGTCATGCGCTGGATCAGCACAAGCTGGACGGCGTGCCGATCGAGGCGGCGGTGATGACGAATTTGACGCAGGATCACCTCGACTATCACAAGACGATGGAAGAGTACGCGGCGGCCAAGGGCAAGCTGTTTCAGCTGCGGCCGCGGTTTATCGTGCTCAACCGCGATGACGAGTGGTATGATTATTTCAATCAGTTTGTCGCCAGCGAGCAAAAGATGACGTATGGCCGAAGCGTGGAGGCTGAGGCAAAGATTACCCACGTCAAGTTGTACCGCAAGGGCACCGAGGCCGACGTAGTGCTGGATCATCAGACACACTTGGAGTTGGCGACGAATCTGCCGGGCGAGTTCAACGTGATGAATATGACGGCTGCGACGACGCTGGCGTATTTATTGGGCGTCAAGCTGGAGGATATCCAGGAGGGCGTAGCCAATGTCGAGGCCGTGCCGGGGCGGTTTGAGCGAGCGGTTGAGGGTCTGGGCTATGACGTGATCGTTGATTATGCTCATACGCCGGATGCGCTGGAAAAACTGTTGGCGGCGGCCCGCGGCATCACCAAGCAGCGGGTGATCTTGGTGTTCGGGGCGTGTGGCGATCGTGATCAGGGCAAGCGACCGATTATGGGTGAGATCGCGGCGCGTGGGGCGGATCGGATTTTCCTGACTGACGAGGAGAGTTATAACGAAGATCCGGAGCAGATCCGGCGGATGTTGATGGAAGGAATTGAGCGCGGTCGTGGCGACGCGAAAACGACGGAGATTGCCGATCGGCGTCAGGCGATTGAGCGAGCGCTCGGCTGTGCCAGGAAGGGCGACATGGTGCTGATCACTGGCATGGGTCACGAACAATATCGGATCGTCAATGGCCAGCGGCTGCCGTGGAATGATGGCCAGGTGGTGCGCGAGATCGTTGGTCGGGAACGGGCGGCGTGAGGTATGCGGCTACTATTGGTAACCAGAGGGATTCCCGGCTCTGGTAAGTCGACGTTTCTCGCGGAGCAGGGGCTTGATAATTATACGTTGTCGCCGGACGTGATACGGCTGATGCTGGCATCGCCGCAGCTGACGCTTGACGGGCAAACGACTATGCCGTCGCGTCAGGATGCAATGGTGTGGCGGTTGCTACACGAGATGCTGGAGCAGCGGATGACGCGGGGTGAGACGACGGTGGTTGATGCAACGCACACGACGCCAAATTATTTCAAGACGTATGGCGAGCTATGCCGGAAATATCGCTACCGGCTGGTGGTGATTGATTTTGCTGATGTGCCGCTGGCGGTATGTCAGCAGCGTAATAAAGAGCGGCCGAGCTATAAGGTGGTGCCGGGTAGCGTGCTTAAGCGTATGCATCGGCGACTACAGCAGAGTTCGCTGCCGAAATGGGTGACGGTGGTGCGGACGGCTGAGGAGGTGAATCAACTGCTTACTAATCAGCCGGAGAACGTTGATAGGTATCGGGCGATTCATCATATTGGCGATGTGCAGGGGTGTTTTACGCCGCTCAAGGAATATTTCGGGCGGTATCCGCTTCGGGATGATGAGCTGTATATTTTTGTCGGTGACCTGTTGGATCGCGGCACGGAGAATGATGCGGTGATGCGATTTGTTTGTGACGAGTTACTTGAGAGGCCAAACGTACGGTTCGTCGAGGGTAATCACGAGCTATATCTCTGGCAGTGGGCGACCGATCAACCGGTTGCGGCGCGGGTATTTAGCGAACAAACCCAGCCACAGCTGGAGGCGGCAGGCATCGATAAGTGCAGGGTAGTGCGGCTAATGCGGCGGATGGATCAATATATTTTATATCAGTTTCGAGGTCAAACGGTCTTGGTGACGCATGGTGGACTTAGTACGCTGCCGGAGCGGTTGCCGCTGGTGGCGACCAGCCAGCTGATCCATGGCGTGGGGGCCTATGACGAGGTTGGGGCGGTGGATGATGCATTTTTGGCGCAGACTGATGACGCGACGTTTCAGATTCACGGGCATCGCAACAGGCAAAATTATCCCATGCACTACAACGAACGGTGCTACAATTTAGAGGGAAAGGTTGAGTTTGGCGGCGAGCTGCGAACAGTGCGGTTGGACGAGAACGGCATGACGCCGATTGCTATTCGAAACCAACAGGCAGCAGCGCGGCTGTATCCAGAAAACGCAGCGTTCCTAAGCCAGCTGCGGCAGAATCGCTACATTCGTGAATCAATCCTGCCAGGGGACATCAGCTCGTTTAATTTCAAGCCCGAGGCATTTTATCGCCAAGCATGGACGACGCAGACGATGCGGGCGCGCGGACTGTTTCTCAATACGCTGACGAACGAGATCGTGATTCGGGCCTATGATAAGTTTTTTAACATTGGCGAGCGGCGCGATACTGAACTAGCGGCGCTGGAGCAGACGATGGCCTTTCCGGTGCGGGCGTGGGTGAAGGAGAATGGCTTTTTGGGGTTGGTCGGGTATGATTCGGCAGCGGGTGGGCTGGTGATGGCGTCAAAGTCAACGACCGAGGGTGACTATGCGGCGGCCTTTCGGCGAGAGTTTTTGGAGCAATTTCGAGCCAAGCTACCGTCCATCACTGATTATCTGCGCCGGCATAATGCGTGCCTATTGTTTGAGGTCGTGTTGCCGCGATTTGATCCGCATATTATCGCGTATGAGTCGGATCAGCTGGTGCTGCTCGATATCGTCAAGCGGCAGGTTGCATACGAGGCGGTCGACCGGCAGGAGCGGGAGCGATTTGCGCGTGAGATCGGGGCGAACAGCAAGCGTCTGGCGGCGGAGTTTTCGTCGTGGAGGGAGTTTGCGGCGTGGCTCGATCAGCTTCAAGGCATGATGTATCAGTGGCGGGGCGAGTGGATTGAGGGCTTTGTGCTCGAAGATGCTGGTGGTCATCATGTCAAGGTCAAGCTTGATTATTATACCTTTTGGCGGCAGATGCGAACAGCGCTGGAGGCACTGCAGGCTGGTCGGCGGCCATCAACGAGGCCCGATTGTCCTGATCCGGCGCTGGCAGCCCGGGTGATTGAATATATGCGGCAGCTACCCGCCGAGGACTTAGCGCGGATGGACATTATCGCGCTGCGGCGACGGTTTAAGTAGGTGAGAGGTTGGTTTCTTGTTCTACGCAGGGCGGTCTGGTACAATTTTGACATAAGCATAACGGAGGGGGCGCTTATGTGGAAACGTATTATTAGTGTTATTGGGGCTACGTTAGCGGCGTGCATCGCGGTGCCGGCGATAGCTGGAGCGGCTTCTGAGTATGATGACATTATTGATAAAGTCTCAACAAAAACACTAATTCATCATATTGATAATTATCATGGCAAGACCTGCGGAAGTCCTGATGACGATTACGCGAAGAAGTGGCTGTTTGCCTTTAAGCAAAAGAGATATTATTCAGGCGACCCCAAAGATCATCAGGCGGCGGTAGAAAGTTTAGAACGCGCCATATCGTCGCCAAAGGGTGCGTAAGCGGTTGTTTATGAGCAGAATAACAAGCATAACAATACGTCAAACCCGTATTTCATAAAAGTTTTTTGGACAGAGGACGGTAAGGATGATTATACGTATCGTTTTTATAAAAATCATCAGACAAGCGGGATTGCTCTAGCGAGAAGGGAAAGTAGTCAGTCAAAACTTTATGTTGCCACTGTGGCCAGTCCTAAGTTGGTTTTGGGAGGTAGTAATTGTGCCCCTGAATATTTATGGGGACATAAACATTCGCAGGCTTTTATATTTGATATGAATATATCTGTAGAATCAAATAAAAAACTCTTTACGTCTACGTTTTCTGTTGATTATCCAAGTGGCTATGCAGGCCCCAAATTTCCGGACAATCGCTCAGCGATCGGATGGTGGCCAGACTCGTCTCAATATGATGATTTTACAGACAAAATAACAGTAAAAAAATTAATAAATTACATAAATTATCACAAGAAATTTTGTGCACCGTCAGACTATTCTAACAGTTGGTTTACAGCGTTTAAGTATCCCAATATTCCTGACAATCATAAGTATCATAAAAGTTATATGGCAAGTCTCGAACGGGCGATGGCGACAGGAGCGTATGCTGTTGCCTATGGACAAGTTACAGTCAACGGTAAAACAGTAGACCCTCATTTCATAACGGTATTTTGGTCAGAGAGCAGAGATGATTTCTACATCAAGTTTCTCGGTGATGCTCCATATAGAACTGCCTTCATTACACATAAATGGGGTAGCAGAGCAGAGTTGCATGGCATGATCGCGGGCAGTGTTAAACCGCTCCAGGCGCGCGGCGGTTGTGAAGTTGAGTTTTTACAGGGAAATTATCTAAATGGCTATGTGCCTACTGCTCGGTTTAACGAGTCGTATATGCCGTTGAGCGGTGGTAACGATATGAAAATCTTCACCTCAACCTTCGACGTCGAATATCCAGACGGTTACAAGGGTAAGCCGATTCCTGGCGATCGACGCAATGTTAAGTATCTCGCTCTCGGCGATTCCTTCTCCAGCGGCGAAGGCGACACTGATAAAAATCCAGCGACCGGTCAGAAGTATTATCGCCAGTGGACGGATGTGAATGAAGATAGGGCGAAGGGTGCGCCAAGGGAAAAGTGCCATGTCAGCACGCGTTCGTATCCGTACAAGCTGGCGAACTGGATGGGGCTGGGTAGCGGCCCGTCGGCAGAATGGGCATCGGTTACGTGCAGCGGGGCGACGGTGTACGACATGAATTGGGATAGTTCGGGCGGCTATGAAGGGCAGGGCAACCCGCTCGGACGGCTGCATGGTTATGACAATAAAGGAGTGTTGCAGAAGATGGCGCTCAACGAGATGATTCCAGGGCGCGTCAAGCAAATCGAGTTCGTAAAGAAATACCAATCAAAGGTGATCACGCTGACGGCGGGCGGGAATGATGTGGATTTTGGTGGGAAACTAGAAACCTGTGTGGGTTTATTTTCTCCGAATGACTGTATGTGGGCAAAGGTTAAGAATCGAAGTAGATTGAAGAATGACCTAAAGGGTCAGTTTGATAGGCTAAAATCCCTGTATGAGGAGTTAAAAGCTGCTACGAACAATAGGGCGAAGATCTACGTACTAGGCTATCCTCAATTTATAAATGGTGCTCCAGGTGCTCCGTGCGTGAGCACTTTTAATCTAAATCCTCGTGAACGAGAGATGATTACTAATTCAGTTATGTATTACAACAGTGTTATTCGCCAAGCGGCAAAGGCAGCTGGAGTCAAATATGTTGACATTGAAAATGCCTTTGGCAACCATTGGCTATGTGGAGACAAAGATAATCATGTAACGGCAATAACAAATATATTTGGAGCAAATGGCAATGAGCGACAAGAAAGTTTTCATCCAAACAGTAGGGGTCACGCCGATATTGCCCGCGCCTTCAGAAACGAACTTGGTGGTACTAATCCGATAGACTACAAAATATGCAAAGACGGTAGAATAAGCTGCCCTGACACAAATGCGACCAAAGACAAAATACCAGATATTCCCTATTTCAAAATGACAGATGAACAGGAAGATGTCAAATTTATTCATTACCAACTATCAACCGGACAAGCCGTTAAGAAACAGAGTGAGAATTTGATGTTTGCCCCTCTTAAAATCACGACCGGTATCAATTTATTCAAGCCAAATTCGAAAGTCGAAGCTAACCTTTATTCTGAACCAACGAACCTCGGCGATATTGACGTCAAAGATAATGGTTCTATTGAGAAATCTTTGAAGATTCCTGCCAACATCCCTGCTGGCCACCATACTATTGTTGTTTCTGGTGAATCGTCAGCGGGCGAAAAGATCGAATTATATCAAACAATTCTCATCAAAGGTCCAAACCCAGATGATATTGATGAAAATGGTACGCCAGACAAACTCCAACCCTGCGGAGCTTTCGCTCAAGCCGCCAACAAAGACGAAGACCTTGACGGCATCGACGATGCCTGCGACCCTGAAATCACCGACCCCATCCTCTATACTGCTCGCAATGGTAAACCAGAGCTTAACGAAGATAAAGAAGATGATAAAGATAATAATATTTCAAAAGGCATGCCTATAGTTTTGGTAAAAGACATAAACGAGAAGTGCTACGCTTTGGGACCTGAAGACTACTTGTCGCCTGTATTGAGGCCAGGATCAAACGGTTACAAACCACGAGGATTAATAAAATTAAATAGACTACCGAAGGGGGTGAGTTGTGAGAAATAAATTTAGGTGCAATGATTTGGTAGCTACTTGGTTGCGGTGATAGGTTGATTAACTAGTGTAGCCGATTTATCATGAAGGGGTAGGTTATGAAAGATGATGTAGCGACGACGGACAAGCCATACTTAAGCGATACAGTAGTAGTTTTGCTGGTAGTCGCACCGATAGCTTTGTGCGTGCTGCTCTTTATTGTGGCGAGGTGGGATACGTGGTGGATTCGTGAATATCATGTCATCGAGATAGCGGCAATGGCGCTGCCGATGCTGTTATCGGCGGCGGGAGTGTGGATGGTGGTGTGGCTGCGGGGTGTATATAAACTCTGTGCGCTGAGCAGCCTCGCGGTAGCGGCGTTGTTCTGGCTGGCGTTCCTCTATAAGCTATCGCAGTGATTTTTTACGACTCTGGCGGTACTTGGTGCGGCGATTGATAGTCATAAGAGATGTTCCGCAGATGAAAAGCGGTGGCATACAGAACAGGTATACGAATTCCCCGAGTCCATCAGCCAGAAAGCAGTTACCTGTAGAAAATCCGCTGCCGCAGTGCCCGGGAATACCCCACCCGCCGATTGTCACATCGAGAAGCAGTATCAGTATTGCGAGGTAAAACAGAATACCCGTTATGACGAGCGGCCAGCGATTGCGTAGATTCTGGTGGCGGGCGGCGGTGATTGACCGGTCCGTTATCCCTATCATCAGCAAAGTGATAAGCATGGCCACCATGAACCACATTGAGTCGTGCAGATAGTAATCATAATAATAGTCAGGCGGACCAAATTGGTCGGAGTTGAGCTTGTGTAGGTGGTCATTATGGGCAGTTGCAAGTACAAAAACGAGAATTGTCAGACCGTAAATAAGCCAGCGCACAATGCGGGTGGCAATTGATTTTTTTGATGTGGCATTTTCGGTCATCAATGGTTGCTTTCAAAAAACTTCCGTTTCTTTTCGAGCCACGCGTCTGATTGGCGGACGAGTTTTTGGCTATCCGCGGGGTTTTTGAGAAGCGGCTTGATAGCCTCCTCGAGGTAGATGCCGCCCTGAGAGCCCTTGAATAGGAGGGTGGTATCACTATTGGCCAAGCGGGTGAGGAGTTCAGTAGTGTCAGTGGCCTTAGTAAACGAGGTGACGGTGCAGCTATTTTGCCGAGCAACTGGAGCGAGAAATTGCTCGGCCAGGCGGCCGACGGTGATGACGTGATTGAGCTGCTTTGGGTCGCATAGCGCGCCAACGGCGGCGTGTTCGGCAGCCGTGGTCTGGCCCAGCTCGTTCATGTCGCCAAGGACGGCGATTTTGGTTTTGGCGGGCAGCTGGTAAAGTGTCGTCAGGGCAGACTTTACGGCGAGGGGACTGGCATTATACGAGTCATCGATGATGGTTGCATTGTTGATGCCAGGCAGGATATTCATGCGGCCGCTGACTGGCGTGAAATTCTCGAGCATGGTCATCACACATTCGATGTCAAGCCCCAGCTCTAAAGCCACCGCCGCCGCGCCGCCGGCAACGCGGAGTTGATGCGTGCCGACAACAGGGATGATGAATGGACGCGAGGTCTGGTCGGCGTGGATGAGCTGGCACTGAAAGCCCTTGCCGCTGGTAAATTTACCGATAGCCATCTGGTAGTCGGCGCCCGGCTCGGTGCCGTAGGAAATGATTTGGCCGCAATCGGCGAAGTCCACGAGCTCGGGGCGAATGTCATCGCGGTTGTAGATCACTTTTTCGCTATATTCAGCGAGGGCAAATTCCTCGCGGGCGACGGTTTCTAGTGAGCCAAAAAACTCCATGTGTTCGGGTGCGATGGCGGTGACGATAGTGATGTCGGGGCGAATATAGCGGCCAAATGCAGCCATTTCACCGGGGTGATCAATGCCAAATTCTTGGACGATAACGTCGAGGTCGTGCTGGTGGCGGGCAGCGCGGCGGGCTCGGCCCAAGACCGATAACCAATTCCATACCGAGCGGGGGTTCTGTGGTGAATCGACACCGAGAATTTCCAGCGGCGCGCTAAACTCGGCATTGAAGTTGCCGCGGTTGGTGCGGACTTTGTAGCTGGAGTTCAGGACGTTGACGAGAGTTGATTTGGTAGTAGTTTTGCCGACACTGCCGACGACGGCAACGAGCTTGATGTGCGGATTATGCAGGAAGAATGTAGTGACAGAGCGGGCGAGAATGCGCGAGATGAGGGTTTTGAAGAGTCTCATGGATATAGTATAGCACTTTTCAGTGGGTATAGTGAATCAGGGACTTGATTTTTTATCAAGTTTATGCTAATATTCACCGTATGGGTAGTAAAGAAAAATTAACAAGTCACACTGATTCTATTACAACCGGCCTAGAAGATAATGAAGCGGTCTTAAGCTATCTCGATGGGGGGGTACTTGAACAGCAAGGAACTTGGGATGCTCCTATTGGTAGCGAACTCAATGGTCGGTGGAGCAGAGAGTGGATATTGTCAGCCTACCTTGATCTTACAGATGCAATGATTCAGCGTTTTGGAGGCTATAAAGGCGAGCAGCCAGACTTTGTGCCAGATGAGGTGTTGTTTTTAGATAAGTCTGCTAGACCTGTTGCGTGGCTTGTCGATTCATTATGGGAAGTAATGGCCGATAAGGAGACAAAAAAGCCTCATTTTGATTTTATTCATATTGATCGTAAAGAGTGGTGGGCACGTGTCGGTCGTCCGCTAGTTCGTGAAGAAAATCGTGACCCACTTGAGTTTAATGTCAATGAAATTTCTGACGAAACCATTAGTGCCATTCGTGCCAAGTTTGTAGTTGGTGATCTGACGCCTGATAACTATAAGACCGAGGTATGGAAATTACCCACTACACTTGATGGTAAAAAAGTGTTAATCGTAGATGAGATTAAAAGTAGCGGTGCAACAGCTTATATGACTCAGCAGTTACTGTCTCGCGCAGTCCCAGATGCTGAGTTTACAAATGAATATTTTTGGTCTGTGCCATACAGTGAGGGAAAATCTATAGAGATTGATAACAAAGATGGCACAAGATCGGTGCAGCGTCAGATGTATAATACACCGGTGTGGTACGATAAAACCTCACCGGCCGGAAGGGAGGTTTCGGACCCTTCTTTGGGAGTAATGGACAGGCTGTATCATGAAAATCCTACGCAAGAAAACCTGAGAAGGCGAATAGCATGGTTCGTTGAAAGTGTAACACCAGAAGATGTCGGCGCTGATGTCGATGAGAGGACGAAGCGGCTGAAGAGGGATATAGCCACGCTAAGCTATTTGAGCATCAATGATTTTATGATGACGCGCAGTGATACGAGAGCGAAGAGAAAAGCAGAATATCTAAAGAGCAAACAGGGGGCATCCTCCGGAAATAAGAACAGTAATCTGCTACTGCGTAAGCATAATAAGGGTATTAGAAAGGCTCAGAAAATAAGAACCGTTTAAGCCTGTAGTTGTCTTAATTCTCCTACTATATCGTTGTGTGTGTCATCATATATTGTTAGAGAGAAGGGTGCTAACTTAATTTCATGACCAGAGTCACTGCTGTCATCTTCTGGAAATATTGCGACTCCCTCATAGTGTATGGTTTGCTCAAGTCGCATTGAACTAGTAACTTCGAGGGCTACATCGCCTAGTCGAGTTTTAACACGGGTAGGCAAGTCATGTTCGTTGTGCTCTATCACGCGGAGCACCTCCTGTACGTACCTAGAAGCTTTTCTACCGTCTGGAGTTGTTGTTTTTTCTAAACACATCTTGTGAATTCTAACATAATATATCTATAAAGTCAACAGCATGCCCTTACATATCTTATAAGATCAAGTCTTGTCGACATTGGGGTTAAATAGATAAGACTTTTATCGTTTCCGAGCGGTAGCACTTGCCTGGTTTTGGGCATTGATGACGACATCTGCAAGTGATTTGAGCTGATTAAGATGTAACCATAAGAGGTTTGGTGGAAATGAATATTCTACCATTCCGTCTGGATTCCGTATCAATACAGGTCTTATGTCATGCGGAGTTCTTTCTTCTAGGTCTGCGAGAAACGTTATAGTATCGGGGTTGCCACTGTCTATTTTGTCCTTAAAATATTCCAATACAGCCCAATAAGGAGCAACTAATTCATCTGCATCTTTTCTGCCACATTCAGATAATACTTGATAACGTTGTTGAGTTGCTTCTATTGCGCACATGAGCCAGCCCGCGGCAAGTTGGTGTTGTCTTTTTGTTACCTCTGGTGTTTCATATATTTGGTGTGCTTCAGTTGTAGCAACATACTTCATGAGTTTTATCATATCAATTTTTATATAAAATGTCAAATATTCTTGTAGGTGTTTAAATTCTTTGTAATCAAAGCCAATCCCGATACGCTGTATTAGGGCGGCATCGTGATATTAGCCACTGTGACGAAGGAGCAATATAGAGCCTTTGGATTTTATGGGGGTGCTGGTTCTATCTTCTAGCACTCGCCCTTGACGAGTGCTAATTTAGTGCGGTACAATGGGTGTATTGTTAACGAAATGGAGGATGATATGGATACACCTATCAAGCCTCTCGGCGACCGCGTGGTAGCGGTGCGCGAGGAGGCGAAGACGCAGACGGCCAGCGGATTATATTTGCCGGATAGTTCAAAAGAAAAGCCGGTGGTGGCTGAGGTTAAAGCAGTTGGCGGCGACGTCAAGAATGTAAAAGTGGGCGACAAAATTGTTTACAAGGAATATTCGACCACGGATTTGAAAATAGACGGCACGGAATATTTGATCGTCCGCGAGGAAGATATTTTAGCAACGGTTGTTTGAGAAAAGAGGAGTTTTTAGTATGGCAAAAAAAGTTTTTTACGATGACGATGCGCGCGCTCGCGTGTTGGGCGGTGCCGAGGCGCTGTATAACGCAGTTAAGGTAACCTACGGACCAAAGGGCCGCAATGTGGTGATCGCCAAGGGGTTTGGCGGACCGACGGTGACGCACGACGGTGTGACGGTGGCGGAAGGCATTGAGCTAGCGGAGAACGACGATGAGACGCTGGGTTATAAGGTCGGCGCTGATTTAATCAAGCAGGCAGCCAAGAACTTGAACAAGCAAGCTGGTGACGGTACTACGACCGTGACGGTGCTGACTTATTCGATTTTGAAGGAAGCTAACCGGCTAATCGCAGCGGGCCATAACCCAATGGAGCTGCGCAAGGGTATCGAGCAGGCCGGCGCGGAAATCGTCAAAGAGCTAAATAAATTAGCGGAGCCAATTGAGGGCAAGTCTGAGCGCGTGGCGGAAGTAGCGACCATTTCGGCGGGCGACGCGGAAATTGGTAAATTGATCGCTGGTGTTATCGAGAAAGTTGGCAAAGACGGCGTAGTGACAGTTGAAGCTGGACAAGGCTTGGAGTTGGAGGCTGAGGTCGTTGAAGGCTTTAGTCTAGACAAGGGCTGGGTCAGCCCGTTCTTCGTCACCGACACTGGTCGGCAAGAGGCGGTTTACGAAAAGCCGGTGATTTTGATTACCGATAAGAAAATTTCTAGCGTGCAAGAGTTCCTGCCAATGTTGGAGAAATTGGCACAAAGCGGCAAGAAGGACGTGGTGCTGATCGCTGATGAGGTTGAAGGCGAGGCGCTGAGCATTTTGGTACTGAACAAGCTCAAGGGTGTATTTAATACCGTGGCGGTCAAGGCACCAAGCTTTGGCGACCGCCGCAAGGAGATTTTGCGCGACATCGCGGTGCTGACCGGCGCAACGGTGATTTCTGAAGATCATGGGTTGACGTTTGAGAATGCTGGCCTGGAAGTGTTGGGTTCAGCGCGCAAGGTGATTGTCGGTAAAGACGAAACCACTATCATTGAGGGCGCGGGCAAGCCATCTGGTGTTAAGGAGCGAATTGCTGAGATTAAATCGCTATCCGACAACGCCTCCAGCGAATACGAAAAAGAACAGTTCGACAAGCGAGCAGCTGCTCTGAGCGGCAAGGTGGCAGTCATCAAAGTCGGCGGCGCGACCGAGACCGAAATTGACGAAAAGAAGTTCCGTGTGGACGACGCCGTGGCAGCCACCAAGGCAGCCTTGGCCGAGGGAATCGTCGCTGGTGGTGGTGTGACGCTGGTAAACTTGGCTAGTGGCCTGAAAGTGAGCGGTGCAGACAGCATCGCGGCTGGTCGGCAGATTCTGAAAGACGCCCTGAAGCAGCCGTTCCTGCAGATTATGCGTAACGCTGGCTTGAACGCCGACGCGCTCCTAGCGCAAGTCGAGGCGGGCAAGGCTGGATGTGGTGTTAACGTGATGGATCCGGAAGCAGGCCTGGTGGATGTCAAAAAAGCTGGTGTCATCGATCCGGCGCGCGTCACCAAGGAAGCAGTGCAGAACGCAGTATCCATCGCCTCAACCGCAGCGACCATGGGTGCACTGGTCGTCGACATTCCAGA
Source organism: Candidatus Saccharibacteria bacterium oral taxon 488 (assembly GCA_010202845.1). NCBI lineage: Bacteria > Candidatus Saccharimonadota > Candidatus Saccharibacteria bacterium oral taxon 488. Next base: position 45,143 of record CP047921.1, read on the forward strand.
GCCAGAAGCTCCAGCTGCACCTGGCGGCATGCCGGGTATGGGGATGATGTAAGACCCTTGCCTCTACCAGCAAAATGTCCCGTATGAAGCGGGACATTTTACATTGCTCATGTGGGTATTGAATGACTTTGAGCCTGTGCTAGATTGTTCTCGCGGCTGCAGTCTCAGCTCTGCGACAAGAAATCAATTTCCTTGATAATATCAAGCAGCGCCTGCGCTTTGCGGGTTTCGTCAGGGATGGCGACGGCAGCTTCGTGTGCCGGGGCGATCAGCGAGGTGTCGTCAGTCGAGCGCAGCAATAGGAGGTAGGTGTCGAACTTTTCCTCGGGCGAGACGTTGAGCTTGCCAACCAGTGGCCGAAGCTCGCTGAGGGCATTTTGCTTGATATCATCAAGCGACATATCGGTCGGCGTGGCATATGACCGACTAGTGCTGTCGGTGGTTGGCCGTGGTGCTGATGCGGCTGGCCCGGGTGCGGCGCTGGTTTGTGGCTTGGTCGGGCGGCTGGTCGTGTCAGCATCCTGAGCGCCGGTTTCTTCAAATCGTAGATTGTCATCACTGCCACCAGAGACGCCCGCCAGCACGCTAGCTAGATCTTGATCGCTGTTGACTTGTCCGCTGTCTTGAATTGTCATACCCCACCTCTTTTCACATTACGATTATGCTTGCTTTCTATGCTATACTGTAACACAGGAAAAGGAGGAATTTCAAGATGCTTGACGATAAAAATCTTTTAGCGCAGCGCGATCCGGGTAGTACACGAACGAGTGCGGTGGCGGTAACGATGCAGACGGACTTTGCGGCCGAGGTAGAGTCACCGGCGAGCCCCGGTGAGGTGGCTAATGTGGTGCTGGCGGGTATGGGCGGCTCGGCGCTGGCGGCGGATATGGTCAAGGTGCTGACGGCGGATCGGGTCACGGTGCCGCTTGAAGTGACAAAGGGTTATCAGCTACCGCATTTTGTGAATGAAAAAACACTAGTTATTGCTATCAGCCACTCGGGAAACACCGAGGAGACGATAAGTTGCTATCAGCAGGCTCGTCAGCATGGCTGTCAGTTGGCGGTGATGGCGACGGGCGGAAAATTGTTTGCGGCGGCCGAGGCAGATAATCTGCCGCGGGTGCGCGTTCCGTCGGGCGGTCAGCCGCGGATGTCAACGATTTATCATTTGCGCGGGCTGCTAAAGCTGCTCAGCCAGTTTGAAGTGATCGACGATAGCCTGTACCACGCGGTCGCAACCAGTGGTGCGTGGCTGAAGGATCAGCTGAGCCAGTGGGCTGAGGAGGCGCCAACGGCGGATAATTATGCCAAGCAACTGGCGCTCAAGCTCGTTGGTTCGACCCAAGTGTTTTATGCGGGCGAGTTGACATGGCCGCTGGCGTATAAGTGGAAGATTAGCTTTAACGAGTCAGCGAAAAACGTGGCGTTTTGGAATCAATATCCGGAGTTCAGCCACAATGAATTCATCGGCTGGTCATCACATCCGGTCGATAAGCCGTATAAGGTCGTGGATTTTCGGAGCAGTCTTGAGCGTCCGCGAATTCGGGAGCGGATGGAGCTGACCGATCGGTTGCTGTCGGGTATGCGCCCGAAGGCCGAAGTAGTCGAGCTACAGGGCGAGACGCTGCTCGAGCAGCTGCTGTGGGGTCTGGCGCTGGGTGAGATAGTCAGTATCTATGCGGGTATTCTCAACGGGGTCAATCCAGAGCCAGTGGCATTGGTGGAGCAGCTAAAGAAAGAATTGTCGTAATCAATTTGATCTAGAACATGAAAAGCGACGCCCGAGGGAGATGGGGCGTCGCTTTTTATTTTAGAACCAGGTGGATTTATTAGTGGCGCAAGCTCTCAATCGGATCTTTACCGGCAGCGCGGCTGGCTGGATAGATGCCAAAGAGCATACCGATAATCAAGGCTCCACCGATGGTCAGGGCGGCTGCTTGCCATTCGAGAACTGGGGTGAATGGCAGATACATACCAAGGAGGAATGACGCGCCGAGACCGATAACGTAGCCGAGAACACCGCCAAATAGACCGATGATGGCTGATTCGATGAGGAATTGGGCGACAATGGTGCGGTTGGTGGCACCAACGGCCTTGCGGATACCGACTTCGCGCTGGCGTTCGGCAACCGAAACTAGCATGATGTTGGTGATGCCGATACCGCCAACTAGCAGCGAGATGCCGGCGATGACCGCCATGGCTGTTGAGAGCGCGTTCACTAGGTGTGAATTTGGTGCGGTGATGGCCTGACCGACCAGGGTGTGGTAGTCGGTATCGCCCTGATGCTGCTGGGCGAGGACCTTTTTGGCGGCATCAATTTTAGTTTGCAGCGCCGTACCGTTGTCAGCAGTGATGAGGATTTGCTGGATTTGGGCGGTGTTTTGTGTGAACTTTTTACTAACGGCTAGTGGCAGGATAATGGAGCGATTAAAATCAACGCCAAGGTAACTAGGCGCAGTTTCCGGCTCGTCGAGGACGCCGACGACTGTGAGTGTTTCGCCGCGGAGCTTGAGGACGCTGCCGAGGGATTTTTCAGTGCCGAATAGGTCAATTGACAGCTGTTTGCCGATCACGACGCCGTTGGCTTCGTCGATGAACTGCCCCTCGCGCAACTTGAGGCCGGCGAGTTTCGCCAGCTCACCCGAGCTACCGATAATGGTGATGCGTTCTAGTTTGGTCTTGCCGTCCGGTGTCAATAAATTAGCATGAAACGTTGCCAGTGGTGCGGCGCTGTTGTTGGTCGCCTTGGCAATTTCTCGGGCGTCCTGTTCGGTCAGTGTGTTCACCATTTGGGCGGCGTGTCCGGAGCTGAGTGACAGCAATGAATCTGGCCGCGCCTCGCTACCAGACCGAATTAGCGCAGTAGTGTCAGAGATCTTGGCGGATTGATCACCAAATAGGCGGCTCGTGCCGGTCAGCAGCGACAAGATAATAGTAATGCTGGCGATGCCGACCATGATGCCAAAAATCGACAAGTAGGTGCGGACTTTATTTGACTTGAGCGATTCAGTCGCGTTCTCGAAGTGATTATTGAGGAGCATTTTCATGACTTTTTCGTAGCTTTCCGTTCTTTTTTGGCTGGTTTCTTCGTTGATTTGGCGGCATCAGTTTTTGCGTCGTCGGCTTTATCGGACTTAGGGGCGGGTTTCTTTTCGGTTGGCGTGCTAGAACTTTTTGCAGTATCAGGGTCAGCTGATTTTTTACTCTGTTCAGTAGTTGAAGTGGCGCCAAGCGGTCGCTTTGGCGGGAGGTCATCCGGGGATTTCACTGGGTCAGCTGGTTTGTCGGGCATAGTCGCTATGGCCGGCTGTTCAGTTGTTTGCTTCTCGGGAGTGGTTTTTGTTGGCTCGGCTGGCTTGGCTTTTTCCTCCGACTCATCTTTTGCGTCCTTGGTGGTTGCTGTATGTGATGGAGTCGATTTAGCTGGAGTTGCTGGCTGGTCATCACCGCCCAGCTTTTGCTTAAAGATCTTCTTGATATGATGGGTGTCGGTATCAATACGCCCATCGAGCATAGAAATCACCCGGCTGGCATAGGACAGCAGTTCTGGATTGTGCGTCACCATGATAATCGTGTTGCCTCGGCGGTGAATATCGGACAGCTCCTCCATGATGATGTGGCTGGACTTGGAATCGAGGTTGCCGGTCGGCTCGTCGGCTAGGATGATTGATGGACTGTTGACTAGTGCTCGGGCGATCGCTACACGCTGAACTTGACCGCCGGATAATTGATGTGGCAGATAATATTCGCGCTCGCCCAGATGGAAGTTGCGTAAAATCCGGCTGGCTTCTTGGAGGCGCTTGGTTTTGCTGATGCCTTTATAAGTAAGCGGCAGGGCAACATTATCAATCACCGTCAGGCGTGGAATGAGATTGAAATGTTGAAAAATAAAGCCGATATCGCGAGAACGAATCGTGGCGTGGTGTGTCGCTGTCAAATCCTCGACCGATTTATTGTCAAGGTAATATTCGCCCTCTGACGGGTGGTCGAGCAGCCCGAGGATGTTGAGTAGGGTCGTCTTGCCGCAACCGGATGGGCCAACGATGGCGATAAACTCGCCCTTTTTGACCTCGAGATTGACATTGTCCAGCGCCACCTGCTCGGCGTCACCAAAGCCAAATCGTTTCGTTACATTAGTAAGTTTAATTCGCGTTGAAGGATCGTTCATCATTGCTTTTTATTATAGACAAAAAGCCGCTCCGGTTGCAACCGCTAGCGGACTTTCTGTTATAATATGCATCACGGAAGGATGCAGGAGTGGTTGAACTGGCACGCCTGGAAAGTGTGTAGGCTCTTCACGGGGTCTCCGGGGTTCAAATCCCCGTCCTTCCGCCAGGGGAGACGTACTCGCCCCTAGGGTTTCTAATTAATTTACAATACTAACATCCATGCTCGAAGCTTTCTACCACCGCCATCGCCGCCTCGTCAAGTGCGCCATTGTCGCCGCAGTTGTTGTGCTCATTTATATTGGGGCAGGCTTTCTCATTACGCTGCACCCTAATTACAAAGTTTATGAGCCACGCGAAGTATTCCTCAGTCGCTTTGATATGTCAACGGTCAAGGCCGCCCGCGTTATCCACTCAGAGCACCCATTTCTATATATAACCCGCGGCGAGCATCCGTACGGCTCGCTATTTGGTGTCATTACCGATGACTCCATTCGTCGGCGCCTGCTGACCATCCAGCCCTTCGCCAACTGCGCTCAGCCATATCGCTGCACGGATTGGAAATCGTACAAAGAAATCGGCGTGGAGCTACCATTTGTTGGCATGCGTAACGAAGTGGCCGGTTCAGCACGACCGACGTTTGATGCTGCGACCAGCAGTGATGCTAAATGCATCCTCCGCTATGCTCCCGGCGACCGACCACTAGACGTCACTTCTAGCAGAGAAGCCTTTTGCTTCCTGCCACGAAGCGGAGAGTTTGTGTATGATTTTATGGATACTGCTCATACAAGACGTCGATATTAGCGAATGACCATCCATAACCACGGACGATACCCTCGTTGATATTGCCTTGAGGGCGACCATGAACGACCACCTTTGTGGTTAGTGGGTGGAGAGTAATCAGTTAGCGAGTTGCTTTCATTGTAAAATTAACAAAACCTCTTGTCGCGCCACATCTAGTGCTTTATCATAGTATACATACACTAAATGTGTAGAGGGTACTAAACAAAAAGCAAATAGACGAGAGGTGTCAGTCGCCACCGCAGAGAGGTCGGCGGTAGTTTTGCTGAGCATCAAGGAGGGAAATAGGTGCAACAAATTAACGTCGTCAAACGCGATGGGACGAAAGAGCCGTTTGATGCAAATAAAATTAATGCGGCAATTTTAAAGGCCTGCGACGGGCTGCCAGATCAGGTTTCTAAGGTGGTGCAGGTGGCGACCGAGCTGCAGCTGACGCTATTTGACGGGATTACCACCGAGCAGCTCGATCAGGCCGTCATCCAGACGACACTACAGAATGTCAAGGATGATCCAGATTATGATAAGATCGCAGCGCGATTATTACTGAAAAATATTTACAAAAATACACTAGGTGATTACGAGACAGCAGACGAATTAAAGAAATTGCATGCACGGGAGTTTCCGAAGTTTGTTAAAGCGGCGGTCAAAGATGGCTTACTTGATAAGCGGATGAGCGACGGGCGATTTGATTTGAAAAAATTGGGCGAAGCATTACAGCCAGAACGCGACAATCTCAGTAAATATCTCGGTGTGATGACAAATAAAAACCGCTATGCCTTGCGCAAACAAAGCGGCGATCCGCTGGAAACACCGCAATTTACGCATATGCGCATCGCTATGGGACTCAGCTACAATGAGCCAGATCCAACTGCGGCGGCGATTGAATTTTATGAGCACATGAGCAAATTAGAATATCTGCCGGGCGGCTCGACACGGGTCAATGCCGGCGGCTCCTTCCCGCAGCTCTCTAACTGCTTTTTACTAAATGTCGACGATGACATGGAGTCAATTGCCAAGAGTGTGCGCGATACGATGTTTATCGCCAAGGGCACTGGAGGCATCGGCATCGGTTTTACCAAGTTGCGGGCAGCTGGCAGTCCGGTCAAGACAACCAACACTGAATCAACCGGTCCAATTCCATTTATGAAGATGATCGATACGGCACTGTTTGCGGTTAGTCGTAAGGGCAAAAAGGCGGGTGCGGCAGCCATTTATATGGAGAATTGGCATCTTAATTTTGGGCAATTTATTGATCTGCGTTCTAACTCTGGCGATCCGTATATGCGCACGCGCTTTGCCAACACCGCGGTATTTATCTCTGATGAATTTATGAAGCGGGTGCAGAAAGATCAAGATTGGTATCTGTTCGACCCAGCGGAAACGCCAGATTTGCCAGAGTTGTATGGTGAAGAATTTTCCGTGCGCTACAAAGAGTACATCAAGTTGGCTGAAGCTGGTAAAATGCGCGTCTTTGAGAAGACATCAGCTCGCCAGCAATTTAAGCAGATTTTGACTAGTCTGCAGGCCACTAGCCACCCATGGCTCACCTGGAAGGACACTATCAATGTGCGGGCGCTGAATAATAACACCGGTACAATTCATTTGTCCAACCTCTGTACGGAAATTACCCTGCCTCAAGACAAGGATAATATCGCCACCTGTAACTTGGTTAGTATCAATCTGTCAGCGTTTTTGCGTGAGGATAAGACATGGGACTGGGAGCGGCTACAAGAGGCAGCACGGGCAGCAACGCGCCAGCTCGATAATCTGGTGGACATTACCCAGACGCCAATTCCAGAGGCGATGCACTCAAATCAGCAGACGCGGGCAATTGGTATCGGCGTTATGGGCTTTACCGATGTGCTGGAAAAGCTCGGCTACTGCTATGAGTCAAACGAAGCGTATGAGTTAATTGATCAATTGACGGAATTTATCAGCTACCACGCCATCGACCAGTCGGCGGATTTGGCGGCTAAGCTCGGCAGTTATCCGACATATAACGGTAGCGGTTGGAGCAAGGGGCTGCTGCCGATTGATACACTGGATGCATTGTCTGATGATCGCAAGCTAAAGGTAAAGATTGATCGCAAAACGCGCCTGGACTGGGATGGTTTGCGCAAAAAAGTAAAGAAAGGTATGCGTAATGCGACGCTGATGGCTATCGCCCCGACCGCTAACATCGGTCATGTGGCGGGTACGACGCCGGGGATTGATCCGCAGTTTGCCCAGATTTTTAGCCGCTCAACACTGAACGGTAAGTTCTTAGAGGTAAACAATAATTTGGTGCGTGACCTTAAGAAATTGAACTTGTGGGACGAAATTAAGGAAGAGGTTTTTGCAGCACAAGGCGACATTCAGCACATCGACGCCATTCCGCAAAAACTGCGCGACGTCTACAAGACTAGCTTCCAGCTCAGCCCGTATGCGTTCATTGAGGTGGCAGCCCGGGCGCAGAAGTGGGTGGATCAGGCGATTAGCCGCAATATGTACCTTGAGACTCGTGATATTGATGAATATGTGGAGATTTATTCTGAAGCGTGGCGACGCGGTTTGAAAACCACCTATTACTTACATGTTAAGCCACGCCATCAGTCAGAGCAGACCACAGTGTCGGTGGAAAAACTAGCAGAACAGAAGATTCGAACTGGTGCTAAAACGCGTGGTTTTGGATTTGCCAAAGTTAATAAATAAAATAAAGGAGGAACGATATGGAAACATTGCCAGGAATTGAAGGAGCTGATCCATCGGCAGAAACACCGGATACAAGCTGGGGCAATCTACAATACTATGTACAAGAGGCACTGCCCGGCACTGTACAGGATGAATTGCCGATTGAGGAGGTAGCATAATGGGAATCTTAGGTTCAGGCCTACGCGACGGTTTATCACTGCATCCAATTCGCTACCCATGGGCATACGATTTATACAATCAGGCAGTGGCTAACACCTGGTTTCCTAACGAGGTGCAGTTGGTGCAGGATTTGGCGGATTTTGAAAAATTATCGGACGAGGAAAAGCACGCGCTAAAAACGGTGATTAGCTACCTCAATCCAAACGAGTTATTGATCAACAAATCGCTGGCGTTTGGTATTTATCCATATGTTAACGCCGCTGAAGCACAGCTATATCTGTCAAAGCAAATGTGGGAAGAAGCCAACCACTTTATGACCTTTGAATACATTATTGAGACGTTTCCGTTTGATCGTGAGGAGATTTACGCGGCGGGCTTTGGCAAAAAATCATTGGCCGACAAGGCAGATTTCCAGAATAAGCACCTCGACGTCATGCTTGATCCAAACTTGGATATTTACTCTTTGGAGGGTAAGAAAGATTTTGTCCGCTCACTGGTGGCCTATAACATCGTGCTGGAGGGCATTTGGTTCTATTCGGGCTTTATGGTCGGCATGAGTTTTCGTCAGCGTAACTTGCTGCGCAATGTCGGTACGTTGCTGGATTGGATCACCAAGGATGAGAATCTGCACTTAACCTTTGGTATTAACTTGCTGCTGACTATTTTGGACGAAAACCCAGGACTGCAAACCCAGGAATTTGCCGAGGAAATTCGTGGGCTTATCCTGCAGGCGGTTGAGTTGGAGAAAGAGTACAACAAGGATATGCTACCAAAGGGCATCTTGGGCCTAAACGCTGATTATGTTAATCAATACGTCATGCATATGACTGACCGCCGCTTGGTTGAGCTTGGTTTTGAGCCAGAGTACAACGTCGCCAACCCGGCCAAGTGGATGGCTACGGCAAATGACACTTTGGAGCTCGTCAATTTCTTTGAGAGTACCAATACTAGCTACGAAGTAAACACCACGAAATAACTACTATGGACAAAATTACAACAGATATTTTAGACACCGTGGAAGTTGGCGCCTTGGCAACCGTCAATCGTGACAGAACACCATTGATTACACCACTTCACTTTGTTCGTTATAAAAATAACAACATTATTTGGATTTCTGACCGACAATCTCGTCACGCTGTTAATGCCTATCGCAGCGGTGTTGTCGAATTTGTGGTTTGGAACGATCAAAAGAGTGCTGTCTTTTTGACAACAAAAGTACGAGAACTACCAGAGGAAGAAGAGGCGGCGGCTTTGGAGACCTACGCCAATAAGTTGGGCGACTTTATGCCGCGCGTGGAAAATAGACAAATTTACATCATGCCAATCGGTAATCTTGATGAAAAAACTACAACAGGAAGTTGGCGGCACTATGTTGCATAGGCGCTACATATAGCGTATTATAAGCGTAAGCGATACTAAATATATAGAAAGACAGGAACATGAACGCAAGTCAAATTATTTCTGACGACATGACTTTGGAAGAAAAATTGAATGCCATTGACGCGGCGATGAAGGCAGCGCAGGCGGTGGCGGACGAGCAGGCTAAGGCGAGCGGGGGCGTCGCTGCGCCCATTGATCCGGCAAATCTGACGATTTGCGATGGCTGCGAATAGAAATAAAAGGGCGTCAATTCGGCGCCTCTTTTAATTAGAATAATGGAGAAGCAATGACGAGGAAATTTATTTTCGTAACTGGCGGCGTGCTGTCAGGCGTTGGCAAGGGCATCACGGCCGCCAGTATCGGTGCGGTGTTGCAGGCCAAGGGCATCGCCGTGTCGGTACAAAAGTGCGATCCGTACCTGAATGTTGATGCCGGACTATTGAACCCGAAAGAGCACGGCGAGTGCTTTGTGACCAGAGACGGCGCTGAGACCGATTTGGACCTGGGACATTATGAGCGGTTTTTGGATTTGGAATTGACGCGGAAAAACACTACGCTGTCGGGCCGATTGCTGCACGATTTGATCGCCGATGAACGGGCTGGTAAGTTTGGCGGCCAGACGGTACAGATGGTGCCGCATTTGACTAACTCTATCAAGGCGGCTATCCGCGAGGCGGCCGAAGGCGACGTCCACATCGTGGAGATTGGCGGTACGGTCGGTGACTACGAGGGCCTGAGTTTTATCGAGGCGATCCGCGGTTTTGCGCTGGATGTGGGACGGGAAAATTGTCTATTCGTGCACGTGGTGTATGTGCCGTTTTTGGAGGCGTCGCACGAGTATAAGACCAAGCCAGCTCAGAATGCACTGGCGGATCTTCGCGGTTTTGGGATTATGCCGGACGTGGTGGCGGTGCGGACTGAGGGCCATGACAAGCCGCCGCGCAGTATCGGCGAAAAAATTGCTATTTCATCTGGCGTGCGCCGCGAGGGAATTATTATGATGCCAAATGTTGACATCGTGTATGAAGTGCCATTGACGGTGCACCGTGATTTGGGCAAGCTATTGGGCGAATTTACCGACAATTCAGTGGAGCCAAATTTACAGCGGTGGAAGCGTCTAGCTCGGCGTGATACTACTGAATATGCCAAGCGGGTAACCGTCGGCTTGGTGGCTAAATACATTGATAATTCTGATACCTACTTGTCGGTGACTGAGGCGCTAAAGTCTGCCGCTTGGGCGAACAAAAGCGAGATTTCTATCAGGTGGATTAATGCCGAGACAGCTGCTGAGGCTGATTTTGCCGGCGTTGACGCTATCGTGGTGCCGGGTGGTTTTGGTACGCGCGGCGTGGAGGGCAAGATCAAGGCGGCTGAGTATTGTATAAAAAACAACAAACCATATTTAGGAATTTGTCTTGGCCTGCAGGTGGCGGTGATTGCGGCAGTGCGTTTGGGCGGCGTAGCAAATGCTAACAGTGAGGAGTTCGGTGCTGAGCCTGGCGCAAATGTGGTGTACATCATGGACGGCCAGCAGGGCAAGCAGTCAACCGGCGGGACGATGCGCCTCGGCGATTATCCAGCGGTGCTGAAATCTGGGTTGCTCGTTGCTAAAATGTACGGCAAGACAGAGGTAATTGAGCGACACCGCCACCGCTACGAAGTGAACCAGGAGTTTATTCAGGCGATTGAGCGGGGTGGTTTGGTAGTTTCCGGTACGTCGCCGGACGGTCAGCTGGTGGAATTTATTGAAGCGCCGCATCATCAGTATTTCGTAGCTACGCAAGCTCACCCTGAATTTAAGTCGCGCCCGTTCCGCCCGCATCCGCTGTTTGATGGATTGATCCGGGCCGCCTTGACAAAGTAAAAAACTTATGCTAACATACGGCCAGATAGTACCTAAAACAAAAAGGAATAAAAATGGCTGAAGAAACAATTGAAACACATGATCCGCTTGACGGGACGACGTTGAGTCATGACGATGCCTCGGCGCTTGGGTATGTTTTGCGTCACGTCAAGGGTTCGAGCCCGAGTTCGGTGACGCTGCTGCAGCTCGAAGAAATGAGTCAAGAGTAAAACTGCTTGTCGTCTGCTATACTGGAAGGTATGGAACAGATTATTTCTCAGGTGGTGAAGCAACGTTTTGATCAAGATGTATCGGTGCAATTGACGCGTCCTGATCCAAAGTTTGGTGACTTTGCGACGAATGTGGCGCTACAATTAGCCAAGCCGTTGGGTAAAAACCCGCGTGAGATTGCCGAGGCAATCGCCAAAGAGCTACGCGGCCACCAGGAACTTAGCGAGGTTAGCGTGGCTGGGCCGGGCTTTATCAATGTGAAATTGAGCGATCAAACGGTGCTGGAGTCGTTGAAAGTGCGGCCAGCGACTAATCGTTCAGGCCAAACGGTCGTTATTGAGACTAATTGTCCGAATCCGTTTAAGGCTATGCACATTGGCCACGCGCTGAATGCGATTACCGCCGACACTATGGCGAATTTGTTGGCGGTTGATGGCGCGGCGGTGCACCGGGTGAGTTATCATGGCGATGTCGGCACGCACGTCGGCAAGAGTATGTGGGCGATTTTGCGCGAGATTGATGGCGATGTCAGCAAACTAGACGCTATTCCGGCTGATAAGCGCAACGAATTTATGAGCCGTATGTATGTTGAAGGCGCACGGGCAGCTAAGGAATCGCCAGAGGCACGGGCGGAAATTGATGAGCTGGCCAAGCAGTCTTTCGTGCTGGATGATCCGCTGTATAAGCAGGTGTACGAGATTTGTAAGGCGTGGAGCTTTGATGAGATTGATGCCAATGTGGCGCGGCTGGGAAATGTACCAATTGAACGGCGTTATGTCGAGAGTGAAACCGAAGTGCCAGGCAAGGCCTTGATCAAAGCAAAAACCCCAGAAGTCTTTACCAAATCAGATGGTGCGTATATCTTCAAAGGTAGCCAATACGGTGCGTTTGACAATGTGTTTATCGGTTCGCATGGCAACGGGTTGTACGGTGCGCACGACATGGGGCTAATTCAGCTGAAGCACCAAGCTTATCCAAATCTGGACCTGTCGATTACGGTCAATGGCGAAGAGCAGGCGGCGTATTTCCGCGGGGTGATCGCGGCTAGTGAATTGGCGATTCCAGAACTGAAGGGTAAATTGTTTAATTATGCGACTGGCCTGGTCAAATTAACAACCGGCAAGATGAGTTCGCGTACTGGTGAAGTGATTACTATCGATTGGTTGTTTAACGAGTTCAAGAAAGCCATTACTCAAGCTGGCGGTGAGCCGACTGACGAGGTGGTGGCGGGTGCGCTGCGTTATCAATTCTTGAAGGTGAAAATTGGTAGCGACGTGGTATTTGATATCAACGATGCAGTCAGTTTGACTGGCAACACTGGCAGCTATTTGCAATACGCGCATGCTCGGGCACGGGGTATTTTGGCGAAATCCGAGCAAGCGGTGGCATTTCCGAAGGAGCTGTTTGACGAAGATCGGCTGCTTGTTAGGAAATTGAGCGGATATGCGGAGGCGGTTAACCGCGCTACTGAGAGTCTGGAGCCGCACCATGTCTGTACCTACCTATTCGAGCTAGCACAAGAATTCAACCGCTACTATGAGAAAAATCAAGTTGTTGGCAGCGACAAAGAAGCACACCGCGTCGGCTTGGTAGCGGTGTATGCTGACATCTTGAAGGCGGGGCTTACCGTTCTTGGTATCATCGCCCCTGATAAGTTGTAAAATTTGAGCAAATATTGTATGATACATCAGAGATGGAAGAGTATCTTTCTGCTAATTTGATGACGCCTAAACGGCAATTAGTTAAGGCCGAGTCAGGACTACGGCGTGAGTTTTTATTAGATTCGCAGCAGCTGAAATTAATTCGTGCGGTGTATGAACAGTCTCCGCAGACGTTTGATGATGCGACGAAGGCAGCGGTTGACATAGCACGGGTGGTACGATAAACGGTGGATTTTGCTCCGACTTTGGCTAACTCACCGCTACTCGATGCAGTTGAAGTTGCCAATCGTGAGGCTACAAACTGTTTTGGCCATGTCATTATTGCCTCAGAATGTCTGGAGCAGCTCGGCATTGAGCATTTTGTCAGTTATGCGAATCAGCACGCCATGGTGACACTATTTGATCGGAGCAGTGAGCGAGCTTTTTTGCTGGATGTAGCGACGGAGGAGTTGTGCTGTGATATGACTGGCGTAATTGGCAGCGGTGCGCCCAACCCGCTTGACCAGTTGGCGATGGGTGAGTTGCGGGCAGTGAATGCGTTTTTTTCAGAGGAACTCTTGAAACGACTACCGCCGTCGATTGATAGGCAAAAGTTTATGAGCTCAAGGCCATGGCTGTCATTTGATGCTATTGATGCGGCACAATCTCACGAATATAAGCCCCGAAATCGGATATTACAGTTCTTAACATTACCCTCAGTACCGGGGCGTATGTTGTTGATTCAGCAGTATAATGCTGCCCGACGAGCGGGGTCGGGCGACATTGAAGCAGCAAGTGAAGAGCTGTCAGAATTATCAGGGATATATCTTGATGTTGATTCGCGAAATGGCCTGAAAGAAGTTGATGAGTTGTGCCGTCGGCTAATATCGGCGGGAAAATATGACGAAGCAATTGATTTGGCGACTATGGTGGACGAGAGCCTGGTCCCAGACGACAAATCGAAAAATAAGTTATTTTTGCCAGATATCATGCGAAAAATTGCTAGACAGACAGGAAACAAGGAGCTTGCCTGGCGGGCTATTAAACTATACGGGGAGAATCCACCAAATAGCCTGCGCAACGGTAAGCTTGCTGCAGCCAGAAAACTTTTAAATAATTTGTAAAGTTTTATGCTACAATCAAGATGTTACTTAACGTAAAGGAGTTTTTATGGCAGAGAAGAAAGTAGCCAAGAAGGCGGCTACCAAACAGACGACTACTAAGAAATCGATTGTGAAAAAACCAAGCGTGGCAGCGCTGAAAGAAAAGGCAGCGGCGGTCAAGGGCCATGGCGGCGGTTTTATGACATTTATTCGCGAGCAGGGCGTGGTTGGCTTGGCTGTCGGTCTGGCGATCGGTACAGCGGCTGGCGATACCGTGAAAAAGTTGGTGACAGCGTTTATCGACCCGCTGGTGCAGCTGATTGTCGGCTCGCAGGAAGGTCTACAGGCGGCATCATTCTCTGTTGAGATTGCTGGTCGTAAGGGTGAGTTTCTGTACGGCGCATTCGTTAGCTCGCTGATCACTTTGTTAGCGGTGGCGTTTGTGGTGTATGCAATTATTCACTTTTTGAAGCTGGATAAATTAGACAAGAAAAAAGACTAATTGGGCCTTAAAAACAGATCCGCCGGATAAATACGGCGGATTTTTTATGTAAAACGATTTATGCTGGAACAAGATGCGTACCGTACTCAGGGCTAGGAAATCAGCGTGCCGACTATCTCGCCGCGAGCGGCCCGGGCGATGTTGCCGTCGGTGAGCAGGTCGCAGATGACAACTGGGATGTGCTCGTCCATAGCCAGGCCGATAGCGGCCTTGTCCATGACGGCGATATCGGGGTTAGTGAGGACGTCCTGATATGATAGCTGATCAAGTTTAACAGCGTCTGGAAATCTCACCGGATCCTTATCATATACGCCGTCGACTTTCGTTGTTTTGATCACAATGTCGCACTGCATCTCTAGGGCGAGGTTGAGAGCGGCGGTATCAGTAGTCAGGAAGGGCCGGCCAGTGCCGCAGGCAACGATGACGATACGGCCCTTTTTGATATGACTAAGAGCACGGCGGAAGGTGTATTGGTCGATGAATTGATTGACCTCAACAGTAGAGAGCGCGCGGGTCGGTAGGTCGGCGTCATTAAAAACGTCGGCTAGAGCGATGGCGTTCATTAGAGTAGAGAGCATGCCGATATTATGGGCCGAGACGGGCTGGATGCCGTGACCAATGATTTGGTTGCCGCGGACGTAATTGCCGCCGCCAACCATAATGACGACTTCGGCGCCGGTTTCTAGCGCTGGTTTAATTTGTTCGGCGATCCAACGAGCCCGCTTGGGATCGAAGCCGCTGGCGAACTCGCCCTGGAGCTGCTCGCCGGAGAGTTTGAGAAGGATACGTTTGGTCATGGTATCAGTGTATCATATCTTGGTTTCTTAGCACCGACCTACTCTATTATTAGATGAATGGTTAGTAATAATGACGGCGGTTAGGGCGGTTTATTGTGTCAGAGGGTAGTGGTGGGGAGCACCATCAGATCCATTGATCTATTGACTTTCCCCCCTAAATCTGCTACCATTCAAAACATAAGCTAGTCGGTAGCAAAAATGCCGACCGTCGTATCCCCCCCAGAAAGGAACCACCACAATGCTCAAAAACCCAAACCGCCCACCAGCACCCTCCCCTGAGTCTCTCGGCCCAGAGGCTGCAACCTCCTCGTCATATTCCCTAGACTCAGACGATCGCTTCAAAGGAAAGCTTAATGCCAGTGACCTCGACGCCAAAGCACTCTTTGATCCAGCCCGACGAAAGCAACTGGAAGAAGCTCAACTCGCACAAGATGACTTGGAAGCCTATCTCAACCAACGCCCCGACGAATACGGCAAAGATCCAAATGGCAACCTACTTCCATCCGAAGAAGACCTCTATAACCAAACCCTCAACGAAGCACGCCGTGAGCGTGAGGCCACGAGTCTCACTGACCTCGCAACCGCTGCCGGAGAAGCCCTTGCTCGTGGCGACAAGACTATGGCTGATGATCTCCAAGACGAGATCCTCCAAAGACTCATTGAACGAGCCGAAACCTACGATCTAAGCCAAGAAGCCATCGACCAACGTATCCGTCAGCTTACTAAGATCATGGATAACGCCGAAAATGTCGCTAAAGAAAAAGCCACCAAAGCAGCCACCCAGCGAACCCTTTCTTTCCCAGCTACACCTCAAGCCCCAGAGTCTGCCCCGGTGACACAGTCCGAGCCAACCCAGACCGTGCCAACAGCTCCGGTGAAGCCGGTGCGGCCACGATCACCGCTACAGACTTCATCAGGGCCAGGTTTGGGGTTGGGACTTCCTCCGGTCCCATCTCGTGCATTAGCGTCACCAACGACTCCGCCACAAGATAGTGTAGAGTCAACACCGCTACCACCAGCCCAGAGTGCGCCGGGTGAGGGAGGCGCATTGAACATGCCGCCCACTTCTAATAAGGAGCTAACAATAGGAGAAATAACAGAACCAACCCTCCCAGCTCAACAGAGTCCAGAGAGGGTTAGTGAGGATGTTAAGCTTATCACAATAGAAGAGGCTGCGCAGATAATGCAGGCTGCGCGTGTGTTAAACGGAAAAGATGCCTCCTCCGAGCTTACGCTACTCCAGAAAGACAAGAAAAGGAAAGAGGCCCTTAAGTGTATTAAGGTAATTATGGGTAGGCTTGAAGGCCTACCGCTAATTGGTGAAGATCCTGATAAAACTAACCGTAAGACGGGCTCTATCCCAAGCAGGCTTTTTGAGCAGATAACTAAGGCTGCGCAGGCATTAAGCATATTTGCCACTTCTCCCGAGGAGAGGCGAGAGGCGATGAGAATCATTCGGGAAACTGTGGACGCTCTTGACAGCGGTGTAATTCGGGCGGGAGAAGTTGATACTGAGTTTGAAGGGCTGAGGCCGAGCAATATAGTGCGAAAGGGGCCAGAAGCTCCGCAGGAGTCGGAATATATGCCGGTTCCAGGGAGTAGCAATAGTGTCATTTTAGGTGATACGGTGACAAAGAGGGAGGGTGGTGTTCTCGGTGGTCTAAAGCGGGCTTTTGAGTCGCTACGAGAGCATCCTTATTTCAAGAATTTTCGCCGGCTTGTTGTCACGGATAAAGATATTTATGAGGGTAGAAATTCTTATGTAGATCGTCTACAGTATTCTCCTGCTGATTTGAATCGTGGATTGGCTGCTGGTGCGCATAGCATTGATAAGGCAGCAAAGATAAATAGGGAATTCCCAGACAGTAGCGAGCAACCTAGTAAAAATGAGGATAGTTTGATCTCACTACCGAGTTCAGGGGTTTTTGGTGTTTTTGATGGAGTCGGTGGTGAGGTAGGAGGCAGGGGGGCATCTCATACTGCTGCGCGAGTACTTGAGCGGAAGTCGTCTGCAATGAGCAAGATTAAACAAACTACTTCCGAGGACGTTGTGGAGTGGATGAGACGTTACTTCTCTGAGACAAGAAATACTTTAGATAAAAGTACGCGAGGTGATACGACTGGTGTCGTCGCGCGGTTGTATATTAATGAGACCGGAGACCCAATGATATGTATAGGCCACCTCGGCGATAGCCGTGCTTATATTGTCGATAAAAACGGTTGGGCATCGCGGCTGACAAATGATCATGGTTATAAAAACGTAATTTATAAGGCCATAGGGGAAACTGATTCAACAAGAGCGGATATTGTCATTGTTCCATTTGCAGAGGGCGATCGCTTGGTACTTGTAACTGACGGTGTCACCGGTGACAGATATCCTGATTTAATGTCGACTGATGCAGTTGGTCGTATAGTGCATAGTTCATCATCACCCAAGAAAGCTGCTGAGCAGCTTGTAAAGGCATCTACAAAGTTGGATGACACGACCGCCATTGTGATTCAGCCCCCTGAATCTGCAGCTTCATTATTTTAATTACAGTTAGGTTAAGGACACTACCAAACGTTTAGTGCGAGGTGTTTTCTCGAGATTACTACGACGCCAAAAAGTGGTAAAATAGAAACATGAAAGCGAAATTCAAACCGCAGCGGATTTTGTGGCTGGACATGGAAATGACGGGGCTAGATCCGGTGGAGGATTTTCCGATTGAAGTGGCGATGATTGTGACCGACTGGGAATTCACCGAGGTTGCTCGTTTTGAGGGTGCTGCGCATTGGTGCAGCAAGAAAATGCAGGCACGATTTGATAAGAATAAGTCGTTTTGGTATGGCGATGGTGCGGCTGCACGAGAGCAGCTGATGGCGCAAAACAAGATCACCAAGACAACCAAGGCGCAGCTCGAGCGCGATATTTTGGCATTTTTGGATGAGCATTTTGATAATGCACCAATTTTGCTGGCGGGTAATTCAATTCATCAAGATCGGCGCTTTATCGACCATTGGTTCAAGAAATTTTCAAAACGTCTCCACTACCGAATGCTGGATGTTAGTGCCTGGAAGGTGGTGTTTGAGGGCAAGTATGGCAAGAAATTTGCCAAGCCAGAGGATCATCGGGCGCTGGAGGATATTCGCGGTAGTATTATGGAGTTAAAATATTATTTGAAAAAGGTGAAGAGCTAGGTCTACCAGCTGGCATATTCATGGTCGCTGAGTTATTTGACAAGAGTGCACTTATCTGATAATCTCCTGATAAAAGGAGTTGACGGAAATGTGTGCAATGAGTTCTGAGTTACAGCAATATATGACCGGGCTAACGAATGAGATTTCGCGCGGTCATTTTGATGAGGCTGTGCGGCTTGGTGAGAAAGCGCTGGCGATGAAGGAGTTGCGTGATGAAGGTAATGAGTTGTTACTGGGGGAGGTATATCGCAACATGGCCGCCGCGAGTGATCGTTTGGGTCGAAATGATGAGGCGCTTGAATATATTGATCAGGCATATGATATTCACGATACAGCGGTCAATGAGAATTCTGGAGTTGAGACGCTACGCGAGCGGTCGGCCACGGCATCATATGTTGGTATATTTGCATTAAAGGCGTATCTATTGGCAGATAGTAGGGATGAAGCGTTGGCAGACAGGGCGCGACTCATGACGCGGCAAGCTGAGCAGGACATGGCAAAAGTAAATCAGCTTTCTAAAGAAGAGGACGCTGACCAGTATGAGATAAATATGGCATCTCGCTGGGGTATGACCGAAAGTCTAGTGGGTGACAAGCAGCGAGGTTTGGCGTTGGCGGGCCGGGCAATCCGATCAGCGTGGCAATCAGAGCGGAATCAGCAAAAGGGCTTGACTGGGCGAGATGTCCTCAGGGCGCGAACACGAGCAGCGCTTCGTGGTATGGCGGCTGTGGCGGTAAATGCCGCAAGTCGATTTGGCGTGACGCGGGGTATGGCTGAGAAAATTGCTCTTAAGACATTGTGATTGTATACTGAGAGCATGACCCATAAACAATTTGAAGAGTTCATCCTCAGTTTGCCCGGTGTGTGGCTGGATTATCCGTTTGGTGAGGATGTCGCGGTATATAAATTTGGCAAAAGCAATGAGGGTGTGGGGAAGATGGTGGCGCTAGTGACGGAGGGCTCAAAGCCACTCAGAGTTAGTCTGAAGTGCGATCCGCTATTGGCTGAGAATCTCCGCGAGAAGTACGAGACGGTGCTGCCGGGGTATCATCTGAATAAG
The DNA here is from genome assembly GCA_010202845.1 of Candidatus Saccharibacteria bacterium oral taxon 488. NCBI lineage: Bacteria > Candidatus Saccharimonadota > Candidatus Saccharibacteria bacterium oral taxon 488. Next base: position 64,693 of record CP047921.1, read on the forward strand.
AAGCACTGGAACACCATCATTTGCTCGGGGCAACTGAGTGATGAAGAAATTTTTGATTTGGCGCGGCTAAGTTATCAGCTGGTGGCGGAGTAAGTAAGGCAGCAGGGGTTAATCGCTGAGAAAAGTAGCGCTGATTTGTTCCAGCTGGTGACAGAGTGAATAAAACTTATGATTTTTCCGAATCACCGGTGATCGCCATGAGCTGCTTGCGCACGTTGGTGAGGTCGGAAATGGTTTTCTCGAGAAAGTCAATTGTGCTTTTGCTGCGCGATCCCTCTTTGATACGATTCATCATCAACAGTGTGTCGGCCAGTTCGGTATTCATGGTGTAAGCATAAGTGTTGTCGAGATCAGCGTTGAGATAGGCCTCCTCAAATTTTTCCTCGAGTTTTGTTGGTGGGTCGAGCGCGGTGATGTTTTTGAGGTCTTTTTTGACGTCGATATTCTGGGCAGCGGCCGGTGTCTCGATGGACTTATTGGCAGTGGTGAGAACGGCAGTGAGCGAGCTATTAGCGTCTTGGAGCTGGCTGGATTTGAGGCGGGAAGTAAATTTCTCGGAGACAGTTTGGAGTTTTTGCAAGCGGGCGACGAGATTGGTTAATGAAGGGCCGCGGGAAGCGTTTTGGGCGGCATTAATAATAAAGACCAGACCGAGCAGCCCGATGATACCGAGAACGAGCAAGATAATCTTTGACTTTTTATCAAAGCCCTGCGGCGCTGGCGGTGCAGAAATTTGATTGAGATAATCGATACCGGTTGGCACGTCATAGTCATTGTGTGGCTGCATACACCCATTAAAGCATAAACAACAACAGAGGTAAAGAGTGATATAATAAAAATTATGAATGATGCCAAGGAAGAGGTGCGGGCGCGGCTGAATATTGAGGATGTAATCGGCGAATATGTTCAGCTGAAGCGGGCGGGTCGTAATCTGAAGGGGCTCAGTCCATTCACTGATGAGCGGACGCCAAGTTTTATGGTGAGCCCGGAAAAACAGATTTGGCATGATTTTTCTTCGGGTAAGGGTGGCGATATTTTTACGTTCGTGATGCTGGTGGAGGGGATGGATTTTCGCCAAGCGTTGGAGCATTTGGCGCGCAAAGCGGGCGTGGATTTGAGCTTGTTTTCCCGCGGTGATGGACGGACAGCCAAGCGGCGAGCGCGGGCGCGTGAGGCACTGAAATTAGCAGCGAATTTTTATCAGCAAAATTTGGTGAAAAATTCGGCAGCACGAGAATACGCGGTGAAAAAACGGCGGCTGAATCGGCAGACGATCGGTGATTTTATCATCGGCTATGCGCCAGATCAGGGCGATGCGCTGACGAAGGCGCTGGAGAAGCGGGGGTTTTCGCGCCGAGAACTGGCTGACGCAGGGCTGGTTAATCGGTTCGGCGGTGATCTGTTTCGGGGACGGCTGATGGTGACTTTGAGCGATAGCAGCGGCGAGGTGGTCGGCTTTACGGGGCGAATTATTCATGATGATTCGCGCGCGCCAAAGTATTTGAATACGCCACAGACATTGCTATTTGATAAATCGCGCCATATTTTTGGGCTGTATCAGGCGAAAGAGGCGATTCGTAGGAGCGACGCTGCGGTGATTGTCGAGGGGAATTTGGATGTGGTTAGTAGCCACCAAGCCGGCGTCAAAAATGTGGTGGCGACGGCAGGGACGGCGATGACGCTGCAGCATTTGAAGGCGCTGAGCCGGCTGGCGGGGCGGATTCGTGTGGCGTTTGATGGCGACCGGGCGGGCGTGAGCGCAACGGAGCGGGCGATCAATTTGGCGCAGGAAATTGGCGTGGAGCTAGAGGTGGTGAGTCTGCCGGATGACGTAAAAGATCCGGACGAATTGATCCAAAAGGATGCGTCGTTATGGAAAGCGGCGGTTGAGCGGGCGCAGCCAGCGGTGGACTGGGTGATTGCTCGGCACGCTGAAATGGAAGATTTGGCGACGGCCGAAGGCAAGCGGCGATTTTCGACAACTGCATTGAGAATCGTGCGCAGCTTGAAAGATCCGGTGGAACAAGAGCATTACTTGGCGGTAATTTCTAAAGAAACTGGCGCTAGTCTCGCGGCACTGCGAGCGAAGCTTGGTGCTGAGAGACTGGCGCCGCCCGCTCAGCTCAAAAAACCAAAGATTGAAAAGGTGACTCCAGGTAAACCTCGTGATGAATTAGCGGACATCGTCGTCGGTCTGGCGCTTAGTCAGCCATCAACGCGGCGCTGGGTCGGGGCGCTTGAGGCGGCAAGCTTGGACGAACCAGCTCGAGCAGTGGTGACGGCGCTGCAGACTGAGCCGCTACTTGATCGAGAAAAATTGCCACGCCCCTTGCAAAAATTTGAGCAGTATGTGAAAATAGTACAGTTAAAAAGTGAACGCCGCTACATGGACTGGGAGCCAGAAGCTCTGGACAGTGAAATGGCGCGTTTGGTAAAGCAATTGATACGTAAACACCGCGACACAAAAAAACAACAATTATTAGAAGATTTGCGTGAGGCTGAGGAGCTCAGCGATGAGGCGCGGGCGCGCATCTTGCGGCAGCAGCTGAACGCACTGATTAAGGAGAATGCGTGAACAACGACCAGCAATACACCCCGACCAATGACGATCCACTCGAGCCAGATTTGACGGCGGTACATGATGACGAGGAGATAGAAGACCTCGAGGCGTTGAGCGCTGGTCAGTATCTGGATGACATTTCGGACGATTCGGTGCGGCTGTATCTGCGTGAGATTGGTAAAATCCCGCTGTTAAGTTCGGATGAGGAAATGGAGCTGGCGCGGCGGATCATCGAGGGTGACAAAAAGGCCAAGGACAAGATGGCTGAGGCGAACATGCGTTTGGTGGTGTCAATTGCCAAGCGGTACTCGGGCCGTGGGTTAGATTTTTTGGACTTGATCCAGGAGGGAAATACTGGCTTGCTGCGCGCCGTGGAGAAATTCGATCCGGACAAGGGCTTTAAATTTTCGACCTACGCGACGTGGTGGATTCGCCAGGCGATTACCCGGGCGATCGCTGATCAGGCGCGGACGATTCGCATCCCCGTGCACATGATCGAGACGATTAACAAGCTGGTGCGGACGCAGCGACGGCTTACCCAGGAGTTAAACCGCGAGCCGACGATGGAAGAATTGTCCAAGGAAATGGACATGGAGCCGGAAAAAATTGAGTATATCAACAAAATTCGGCAAGAGACGTCGAGTTTGGACGCCGGTATCGGGCGTGATGGCGACGAGGAAGATTCGGTGCTGGGTGATTTTATCGAGGATGAAGATACGATTTCGCCAGAAGAATCAGCGACCAATCAGCTGCTGAAAGAAAAGGTCGCCGAGGTGCTGTCGAGCCTGTCTGATCGCGAGCAAAAAATTGTGCGCATGCGGTTCGGGCTGGACAATGGCGGCAAAAGCCATACGCTTGAGGAAGTCGGCCAACAATTTGCCGTGACGCGCGAACGAATTCGCCAGATTGAAGCCAAGGCTTTGGCGAAGCTAAGGAAGCACAAAGACGCCAAGAAGTTATATGAGTATTTGAGCTAACTATCGTCCTTACCGCTGCTTAGCTACTGTTTTGCCGCGGACTAATGTGTACCCGGACGGGACCTTTCGTAGATCCAGTGGTGGTATGCCTCCTGTCTCTACTGGCTTCGTGAAAGAACGGGATTCCATGGGTGGTGTTTGACCTGATTGGTCAGCTTCGCCGCCGCTTGCCTGCATGGCGGTGTCACCTAGATCTCTCACCGTTTTCTCCGAGAGCGTTTCGGTGTTTAATGTTTGTTCAGGTGTAGATAGTTCTGCTTTGCTCAGAAATTATATTATAGCACATAACATACTTTTATGCAAGTATGAACGATACAATAGTATCCTTTAACAGGGCTCAACACTGCTCGGGCACCTTACAAAAATGCTCGTGGTGAGTGATGGCCTCCAGCTGAGCGTACAGCTCATCCAAACCGCGGTCATTTGTTACGAAATAGTCGGCAATGGCGATTGGCCCGCCTTTTTCCAAATTTTCAATTTCCGACCAATCACGTTGGTCAACTTCGCGTGGCTGCATCGGCCGCTCGGGGCGTTTGGCCATGCGTTGATAGCGCAGGTGTTTTGGTGTGACAACGGCGATGACGGACATCTGACCAGGGAATTCGTGCTTGAGGATTTTATATTCACTCCAGGTGTACAAACCGTCCAGGACGATGAGTTTTTGACCAGCGTCAATCAAGTCATGTGCGGATTTGACGACGCGCTTGACGACGAAATCTTTGCCTTCGCGTCGGCGAATTTCCTCGCGGAATTTTTGCTGATTATCCCAGGTTGGTTCGATGCCAGCTTCTTCCATGGCTTTGTAGATGATGCCACCAAAGTAAATTTTTGGAATGCCCTTTTTGGTGAAATATTCGACCGCCGAACTTTTGCCGCTACCAGCCAGACCGACCAGGGCGATAATTTTTGCGTGTGGTTGTATCATGTTGTTAGTATAGCAAATTTGCTATACTGAGTATATGAAACGTTTGGCGGTCATCGACGGAAAATCAGTTTTTTACCGAGGGTATTATGCCATGCCGGGGCTCAGTACGGCGGATGGTACGCCGACCGGCGGGGTGTATGGATTTGTAAGTTTGGCGATTGAGCTGATCAAGAAATTAGAGCCGGATTATGTGGCGGTGGCGTGGGACAAGCGCGGTACTAATATCCGCAAGCGGCGGGAACTATATCCAGAGTACAAGGCGGGTCGCAAGCCAGCGCCTGATGATTTTTATCAGCAAATTCCGATTTTGATGGAACTACTGGACGCGTTCGGCTGGCCGCTGTATGAACTCGATGATTATGAGGCGGACGACATCATGGGTGCGTTTGCCAAGCAAGCGGAAGCGCGCGGCGTGCAGACCTGTCTGCTGACGTCGGATTTGGATGCGCTGCAATTAGTGTCGCCCCTCACCAAAGTCTACGCCATGAAAAATGGCCTGAGGAACATAGAGGAATTTACGGCGGAATATTTTGAACAAAAATATGGTATTCGGACGGATCAGTTTTTGGATTTGAAGGCGCTAAAAGGTGATTCGAGCGACAATTTGCCGGGTGTGCCGGGCGTTGGTGAAAAGACGGCGGTGAAATTACTACAAGCATATGACACGCTGGACGGCGTGTATGCGCATGTGGATGAGCAAACAGGCGCTCTACGGACAAAGCTAGAGAACGGCCGCGAGTCGGCGTATTTGACCAAGCAAGTGGCGGAGCTGTGGACGGACGCGCCGGTGGAGCTGGACTGGGAGGTGGCGGATGTTAACGACTGTGACTTTGCGCAGGTGGCGGAGATCTTGCGGAAATTGGAGTTCCATTCGCTGATTGGGCGGCTGCCAAAGACAATGCAGGCGTCGGATGAGGCAGTGGAGACGGCGGAGTTAGAGCTGTCACGTGTCGAAGACTTGCCGACTGAACCATTGTTTGAAACGGAAAATAGTATCTATATTGATCTATCGGAGCCGGACACGGTCTATATTAATTCCAAGCCTGGCGTGGCGTGGCGGGCCAAGATGAGTGAGATTGGTCAACATGTTTGGCAACTGTTGGCGCAGGGCGTGGTGATTGCGGCGGACGTCAAGGAGTTGTATCATGCGCTGGATGCTCACGGCGTGACGGTGCGGTTTCATGAGGTCTGGGATGTTGGGCAGGCGGCGTTTTTGATCGATCCGCTGAGGCGCGATCGTAGTTTAGCGGCGCTGGCTGGTGATTTTTCTGAGGATAATTCCGTGTCGCGACAGCTGGCGTGGCTTCGTCAGATTTACCGCCAGCAGCAGGATTATATGGCGACGCATCAGCAGATTGCCCGAGTGCTTCGCGACTTTGATTTTCCGGTGATTTGGCCGTTGTTTCAGATGGAAAAGCGCGGTATGAAGCTGGACACGGCACTCCTTGAACAGATGGGCGAGGAGCTGAGGACGGAGGTGAGTCAGCTTGAACAACAAATGTATGCGATGGCTGGGCGCGAGTTCAATGCCGCTAGTCCGGCACAGCTGTCTGAGGTGTTATTTACCAAACTGCAGCTGCCGACAACTGGTATCAAAAAGGGCAAAACTGGCTATTCGACGGGGCAGAAAGAGCTGGATAAACTGCGCGGGTGGCACCCGATCATTGAGCTGATTGAGCGGTATCGGGAGCTGACTAAATTGATCAGCACCTACATTGAAGCGCTGCCGAAGTTGGTGGCCGAGGACGGGCGGATTCACACCACCTTCAACCAAGATGTCACCAGCACCGGGCGGCTGAGCAGCACCAATCCTAACCTACAGAATATTCCGGTGCGCACAGAACTGGGCCGGAAAATTCGCCAGGCGTTTGTGCCGAGTGAGGATAAGGTCTTCGTTGGCGCGGATTATTCACAATTTGAGCTGCGGCTGGCGGCGGTGTTGGCGGGCGACGAGCAGTTGATTAACGATTTTAATAGTGACGTGGATATTCATACCAAGACGGCGGCTGAGACCTACGGCGTGCCGATGGCTGAGGTGACGAAATTGCAGCGCCGCGCGGCCAAGGTGATTAACTTTGGCGTGCTGTACGGTATGAGTCCGCATGGCTTGGCGGCGGCCACCGGTATGACGTTCACTGAGGCGAAACAGTTTATTGAACACTATTTTGCGGTGCGCCAGCCAATCCGCCAATATCTGGATACAATTTTAGTTCAAGCGCGCGAACAAGGTTTTGTCGAGACTTATTTTGGCCGGCGGCGGCCCACACCAGACGTTAAGTCGAGCAATTTTATGGTGCGTTCAGCGGCCGAGCGGGCGGCGATGAACATGCCAATTCAGGGAACGGAAGCGGATTTGATGAAACTGGCGATGATTCGGTTGGAGGACAAGTTGGCTGGGCTGGCCGAGCCAGTCCTGCAGGTTCATGACTCGATTTTGGTGGAATGTTTGCCGGAAGACGCTGAGCGAGTCGGTGAAATCATGCGCAGAGAAATGGAAGGTATTTGTCCAGAACTGCCAATTCGATTGAAGGTTGATATTGAAGTGGGGTATAATTGGGGCGGTCTATAAAAAGGAGGGTTAGACTAGTGTCTGGATTTAAGGCTCGTGAAGCAACATTACAAAATTTATTTGATAGTGGCGACTATGATCAGTTTGTAATTCCGCATTATCAACGCAGCTATGTGTGGGGCCAGGACGAATTGGAGAATTTCTGGAATGATTTTATTGAACGCAAGGAAGTGGGACAGCTTTATTTACTTGGCTCAATCATTGTCAGTAGGACAAAACAAAAACGTTCTTTTGGGGTTGTGGATGGTCAACAACGTCTTATTACGAGCTCGGTGTTTATAACAGCCTTGAAAGATGTTTGGAGCGAAAAGTTTGGTCGTGATGAAGAACATTTCTCTTTAGAAAGATTTATTAAAAAGAGGGTATTAGGTAGCAATAATGCCATCTTTAAGATAGATGTTGCGGGCAGCTTGAAGCAATGCTATATTGACATGATTATTTCAGGAAGTACTAAAAAGGAGTATAAGAATGAAGATCAGAAAAATCTTCATCGTGCATATAATTACTTCAAAGATAAGTTACGTGACTCGTATGATGCAAATAAAGCTAATGATAGCCAACGGAAGAAGCTACTGCTACAAAAACTTGAGAACCTCCTAGATACCAATCTAGTGCTGGTCACTCTTGATGATGAGGACGATGCTTACGAAGTGTTTGAGGGGTTCAATGCTCGTGGCGTAGATCTTTCTATCTCGGACTTGTTTAAAAACCTTTTTCTACAAAAGATAAAAGGGACAGAAGAAGAAAAAACAAGAGCGCTTGAAGAGTGGGATAATATTATTCAGATAGTTACAGAATTGCGGATTCCAAAGTTTACGATCAATACGTTTATTAGGTACTATTGGATAAGAAACCACTCGTTTATAGGCGAGCGTCAGCTTTACAAGAAAATTAAGAAAGAAACGAAGAACTATAGGGAATTGCTTTCTGATATGTATCAGATTGCGGAATCTTTACGGGTATTATTTAATGGATCGCCTTATGAGATAAGGGATTTTCTTGGACACCCAGAAGCAAAAGCAGAATATGCAAAATCTATCAGTGACTCATTATGTGCTTTGAGGGTTATGAATACTCAGAGCTATATGGTTTGGCTAATGTCTATAGCAGCTAAGCGAAATAAAGAGTTTATTAGTCTTAAAATGTTTGCTCGATCGCTTGGTCAAATAGAAAGGTTTTCATTTAGGTATTTTGTAGTTTCAAAATTACCAGCAAATCGTGTTGAAAAAATGTATGCTAAATTTTCAAATGAATTATTTAAATTGTCCGATACTCGAGATAAACAAAGGATAGCAACCTTATTAGATAAGGAGCTTTTGAGTAGAATTGAACAAGATAAACTTCTACCTCCACGAGAGCAGTTTATTGCTGATTTTGGTTTATTGTGCCTAAAATCTAATAATAAAAATCTTGTTCGGTACATTTTAACTCAAATAGAAAATCAGTTAAGCAGCGGCGAGAAGGGCGTTACTCAAGAAGTTGTTACAATTGAGCATATTATGCCCCAGAGGTTAAACAAGGGGTGGAATATATCGCAAACCGATCATAAAAACTGTGTTAATATGCTTGGTAATTTGACAATCCTAAAAGGTGCGTTAAACTCATCTGCAAGCAATAAAGCAATTAACGAAAAGGTTCGTCATTTTAAAGATTCAGACTTAAAGATGAATGGTGATTTGGTTGATCTAATAAATAAAAAAAGCGACTGGGGTAAAGACGAAATAATAGAAAGACAAAATGCTTTTGCAGAAGCATCTGATTATATCTGGTCTGTAGATAAAAGATAAATACTGCCCTAAGTAGAGTAATATTAAGGTATTAGTATGCTAATCTGACTGTACTAAATAATGTAGGATATCCCCGGTGACTAGTGCAAAAACCTAATATTATGGTATAATCAACCCATGAGGCGTACGTATAATTCGTTTAATTCTTTTTCCCGGTTTGTGCCGATTTTACTAGTCATTATCATCACCATCGTGACCATTGTTGCGATTATCAGCATCAGCCGGTCGATATTTGGTGGCGACGAGCAAAAACAGCAGCAGGAGACGACTGAGCAGAAAAAAAGCGACTTGCTACAAACCGACGAGAGCCGAGCGGTCAGGCTGACAGTGCGTGGCCCGATTGTCGCTAATGAGAAATTCCGTTCGTATCAAATAACTATTGCGCCGTCGTCGCGGGTGATGACGACGTATGAAGGCTATGTCGAGAAGCAGCTGAACACCAAGCAGCTGAATAATAACGCCAAGGCCTATGAAGAGTTGGTGTACGCACTGGACAAGCGCAAGATGATGGAGGGCCGGCAGCTGAGCGATGAGCAAAATGACCTGCGCGGTATTTGTGCGACAGGCAAGGTGTATAAATTTGAATTGTTGATGAATGGAACAGCGATCAAGGCACTATGGACGTCAGATTGTGGCGGCTCCAAGGGATCAGCCGTTGCTAATGTCGAGGAAATCGTCGATATGTTTATCAAGCAAATCCCTGACGGTAGCAAAATGGCCACCTCTATCGGGCTGTACCAGCGGGATACGTTGTTCAAGTTTTAGGAGCGTTCTATGCCGGAACTTCCCGAAGTTGAGACAGTTCGCCACGGGTTGGCAGAGTTACTGCCGGGCCGAGCGGTGGCGCGGGTGTCAGTGTTTGATTCGCCAAAAAGCTTTCCGAATGCGCCGGCTGATGTTGAACAATTTTTATATAGCGCGTGCGTAACGGCGGTGCGGCGGCGGGCAAAGGTGCTGATGATTGATCTGGATACGCGCTATTCGCTGGTGGTACATTTGAAGATGACGGGGCAGTTGGTATTTCGTCAAGGCTCTCGCCATGGCGCTCGGGTATCCCCAAAAAAATCTCGGGACCCACGTAACGTTGCCCACAATTTTTCTACGGATACCGCTCGCGAGATCGACGACTTTGCTGGCGGCCATCCGAACGATAGCTTGATTGGCGAGCTGCCAGATCGGTCGACGCGGGTGCAGGTTGATTTTGTGGATGGGTCACGGCTGTTTTTTAACGATCAGCGCAAATTTGGCTGGGTGAAGTTGCTGCCGACTGATGAGGTGAAAAATTTGCCGTTCATGCAAAAAGTTGGGCCGGAGCCGCTTGATCCTCAGACGCGCGCCGAGGATTTCATCCAGCGGATTCGCCGCCGCCAGAATTCGATGATCAAGCCAGCTTTTCTTGACCAGACAGTGATCGCCGGGGTTGGTAATATTTATGCTGACGAGGCGTTGTGGGCGGCGCGGATTCATCCGCAAACGCGGGTGAAAAATGTCAGTGATCAGCAGCTGAATACATTATTTACTGAGCTACGGCGCATCTTGCAACTCAGTATTGATCAGGGCGGCTCGACTGATAAAAATTACGTTGATGCCGAGGGTCGAAGGGGGAATTATCTGACATTTGCTCATGTGTTTCGCCGCGAAGGCCAAGCCTGCCATCGCCACCCCGACCAAGAGGTCATTAAGCTAAAAGTCGGCGGTCGTGGTACGCATGTGTGTCCGGTGTGCCAGAAGCCACCAGTATTTGACAAATAGTTATTTATAGTGTATATTACAGGAATATGGCAGGAATAGATCAACCACCACGCAATGGTCAATTTGGTAAAGAGTCGGATTGGGAGCGGTCGGAGATATTGGGCGATCCAGATGACATGGATACTGAACTGGCGGCCCTAGTAGAGAAAGCAGAGCATGCTTCTGAGGTTAGAGATAATGTTGCTTTTTGGATCAATAACATGCTAGAGAAGCATGGCGTGAACACAATTTATCAGCTGGGATTGAGTGATGAAGAGTCGTCCAAAAGAGAGGATGCTGTCTTTGAGGTCTACCGACAAGATGTAGAAAACGGTGATTTTAGCAAGCTAGATATTTCAGCTCTTGATGAGTGTCGAGGTGATGAGTTAGCACTGGCCGAAGCAATTGATTTGCAGCTACAAGTTTACATTGAAAAGCGTATTGCGAGTGAAATGTTCGTGATGATGTGTGTGTCGACTGAGCTGGATTCTCAACGCGTGATGGATGGCACCGAGAAAACAGACATGATCGCAGACCATCTGCTGGTGCTTGATGAGACGTCCCACTCGCCTTGGTTTGGTTTTCTCAATGAAGCACTTGGTGGTGAGGATGTTTCACCAGAACAGGTGGAGCGGGTAATGGATGCTCAGACTACTGCTAATAAAACAGGCGATCCATATGAGAAATCTCGTGAGTTTTATGACCGCATATTTATGGAAACTGGCGGTGGGCTTTCTGCGGTGCAAACAGCATTGGTAGCGTATGATATTGCTGGCCTTGCTATGAAAGAGATGACTGATCAGGCTAGTGGCGGGGAATACGCATACTGCATAGAGAAATTGCAGAGTATTGGCTTATCTGATGAGCAAATAACTACATTGATAGCTGCATATAAAGAGATTATGCGAAGGCCGCCTAAAGCGGAAGAATAAATCAGTACACCGAAAGGCATGGCCTAAGGGGGTGTTTGGTATAATTAAGTCGTGATCTATCTCTTTCACGGCGACAACGAATTTGAGAAACGGGCGGCGCTTGCGGCGCTGGTTGGTGATATGGAGGTGGTGCGGCGCGACGGTGAAGAACTGACGGCCGCCGAGGTCTGTGAGCTGGTGATGGGGCAGAGTCTATTTGCCGCTGAGCAGGTAGTGGTCATTACTGATGCGAGTCAGAATACGGCACTGTGGCGTGATTTACCGGAGCTACTCGGTGATACGGCGACTATGGTTATCCTTCTGGAGACAAAGCTTGATAAGCGCACAAAAACGTATAAGTGGCTGAAAAGCCATGCCGAGGTAAGGGAATATGCTTGTTTCACTGAACGCCAAAAGCCGCAGCTAAGTGCGTGGTGTGTTGAGCGGGCCACGGTGCATGGGGCCGTGTTGACGGCGGCACAGGCGACGACACTAATCGATCGGCTGGGGTTTGATCAGCTACGGCTTGATCTGGTGTTGCAGCAGTTGGCCTTGGCTAGCGAACTGAACGATGAGCTAATTAATGTACTGGTGCCGCTGGCTCCGGCTGAAAGTGCGTTTGAGTTGTTTGCGGCAATGCTGGATGGTGACCAGGGAAAAGTGCGCGCGATCACCGCCTATCTCGAGGCGGAGAGCGGTGATGATGGGGCGTACCAGACGCTGGGGCTATTGGTTTCACAATTGGTGCAGCTGAACGCGTTGGTGCTATCTGGTGGTAACACGGGGGCGGTGGCTCGTGATTTTGCGGCCCATCCGTATGCACTGCGAAAGATAGCATCGTATGCAGGGCGGATAACGCCGGTGCAACTTGCGGTAATTAATTCTGCCTTGGCGCAGGCTGATGAACATATGAAAACGACTCGTGTGTCGCCGTGGCTGTTGGTTGAGGTGGCGCTGGTTGATATTGCTGGACACATAAAATAGTAACAATACTCCCGCCGGCCGACGGGAGTATTGTTTATGCAAACGTGAATGGTTATTTAGTCTCTTTGGCAGCTGGCTTTTTTGCAGCGGGTTTTTTGGTAGCGGTTGATTTTGCGGTGGTTTTTGCTGTCGTCTTTGCTGGGACTTTGGCGGCGGGTTTTTTGGTCGCTTCAAGCTTCACGCCGGCTTTTTTCGCGATAGCTGAGAGGGTACTCTTGCGCCGGGCAGCAGTATTTTTCTTCAGCAGGTTCTTCTTGACAGCGGTGTCAAGTTCACTGTGAGCAGCGGCTAGCGCCTCAGCACTCGGCTCAGCCATGAATGCCTTGACGGCTGACTTGATGTCGCGCTTGATACCGATATTGCGCTCGCGGCGTTTTAGGGTTTGTTTGGCCCGTTTGATGGCGGATTTGATGATTGGCATAGATTTCCTTTACCTCTATAAATTTGTTTCGCTAATCAAGGATGGATTATACAGAAAAACCCAATAAAAGTAAAGAGTGGCTCGCATTGACGATAATCTATTGACTTTCCTGAAATGCTTATGTATAATGTGACTCAACGGTATAAACAAAAATAAACAGGGACACAACAATGGCGAGCCAGTCACAAAAGCAGCAGATCATTCAGAGCATCAAAGATGTGACTAATATCTTGGTGACGGTGAGCGCTGATCCATCGGTGGACGAGCTGTCGGCAGCGCTGGGGCTGACAATTTTCCTAAATAAACTGGGCAAGCACGCCACGGCTGTTTTTAGTGGCAAAGTCCCGCCGGCGATTTCGTTCCTCGAGCCTGACGAGACGTTTGAAGCCACGGCGGACAGCCTGCGTGATTTTATCATCGCGCTTGATAAGGAAAAAGCCGACCATCTGCGCTACAAGGTGGTTGATGATGCAGTGAAGATTTTTATCACGCCGTACCGGGCGACAATTACCGAGGCTGATCTAGAGTTTTCGCAGGGCGATTATAACATTGAACTGGTGCTTGCGCTTAATGTTGAGAGCCAGGATCATCTCGACAAGGCGCTGACGGCTCATGGCAAGATTTTGCATGATGCGGTGGTGTCGACGGTGACCGCCGGTATGGTGAGGAGTAGCCTCGGGACGGTTGACTGGCATGACGATAAGGCGTCAGGTGTCAGCGAGATGCTGGTTGACCTGATCGATGAGTTACGAACACCGAAAGTAACCATGGATGAGCAGATCGCAACGGCGTTGCTGACAGGTGTTGTGGCGGCGACGGAACGGTTTAGTAATAATTTAACATCGTCGCGGGTGATGACGTTGGCGGCAGAGCTGATGGCGGTTGGCGCGAACCAGCAACTGATTGCTACCAAGTTGGCCGAGGGGCAGGCGATTAAAGCCGAGGAGCACTCAGAGTCAGAGCAATCAAAGCAAGCGGCTGATGCAGCTGATGATAAGACGGATGACGACGATGGCCAGGATGGTGCTAATTTTAAGGTCGAGCGGGGAAAACGCTCAAAGCCGGCTGAGTCAAAAAGAGATGATGGTGCGTTGTCAATTAGCCACGAGCGGCGGGGTAGCCTTGATGATGTGGCCAAGCAGACTCGGGCCGAAGAGCAAGATGCGGCGGCCCGTGTGGCCACGGCGCAGCTTGATCGCCTTCGAGCAGCGTCAGTGACGAGCGGACGGAGTAGTACGCCATCGACATCGCAACCAATCAGTGCGTCGGTGTCGGCTGAGCCAGAAACGGCCACGCCACTACTAGGTGGAACGCTGAACGCGACGACGGAGCGGGCGGCTGAGGATAAGCGCCGCGATCTTGACACTGATCAAAACAAGACCATCTTGCATCACGGTACCTATGTCGGTGCGTCGCGGCCGGCCCTCGGCGAATCGCCGTTGAATGCCGCCATGGGGAAGTCTGATGAACCGCTGAGCGTTGACCCGTTTGCGACCACCAATAAGGACGAAGCGGTCATTGCCGCACTAAAAGAGGAGACGCAGGCGCTGGCTGACAAGCAGACTCAATCTACCGCGCCGCCATCGCTGCCAAATTCTGAGCGCGATGCCCGCGCGGCAATTACCGAGGCGCTGGCTGCTGCACCACCGCTTGAACCCGCAGCCTCGCCCGCTCCGGTGGTTTCATCTTCGCCGCTACCGACAGTGACATCTGCTCCGGTTACGCTCGCTGATATTGAGTCTAATGTGATGCATGGCCTGCCACCGCTGCCTGATTTCTCTGACTTTTCAGGATCAGGCTTGCCACCGCTGCCACCAGCTCCGATCGGTACTGCAGACGGGGGACTGCCAGCGTTGAACACACCGCCTTCAGCACCGTCCGCCCCTGTACAGCCGCGCACCTTTAATCCGTCCCAGTTCCAGATCCCGGGGCAAAAATAGCCCATGGACGAGGTGCTGCTCATTGATAAGCCGGCTGGTATAACGAGTTTCGGGGTAGTAGCGCGGTTGCGGCGAGTGCTCAGCCAGGCGGCGGGCAAGAAAGTGAAAGTTGGCCATACTGGTACGCTTGATCCGTTCGCTACGGGACTGATGATTATCGTGACGGGCAAGAAGTGCCGTGAGGCTGATACCTTTACGAAGCTTGATAAGTGGTATGAAGCAGAAATCATGCTTGGCGAGACGTCGACGACCGGTGATCCTGAGGGTGAACTGACTCGCGTGTCGGAGCGGCAGCCGCCTCGCAGTGAGGTTGAAGCGGTACTCGGTACGTTTGAGGGTGAAATTAAACAGCGCCCACCGATATTTAGCGCCATCAAGATCAATGGCCGTCGGGCCTATCAGCTGGCACGTCAGGGTCAGCCGGTCGATATGCCAGAGCGCACCGTGTCGATCTACGCCCTGGAGCTTGTCGCGTATGAGTATCCTCGTCTGGTGATTCGAGCGCATGTTTCGAGCGGTACGTATATTCGGAGCTTAGCGGTTGATATTGGTCAGAAGCTGGAAACAGGGGCCTACTGCCGCCAGCTGCGCCGCCAGGCTATCGCTGAATATGACGTCGCTCAGGCAAAACCATTAGCGGATTTTGGGATTTTGTCTTGAAGTGCTATTATCAAATCATGGGTAGGCAGACAGGTTTTACAATCGTTGAACTATTAATTGTGATGGTCGTGATCGCGATTTTGGCGACCATCGGTATTGTGGCGTATTCGGGCGTGCGCCAGGACGCTACCGATACCAAGATCCGTTCCATCGTCAAGATTGCTGGGGATGCGCTGCAGATATATGATACACAGAAGCGAACACTGCCGTCAGGACAGGGGACGTTCAATAACGCTAATGGCGTTGACTCGCTTGTACCACAGTATATCCAGCCGGGGTATCGCGAGGGTGTCAGCAGCAAGAACGCGTCAAATCCAAACGATATTTTTGTTTGGTATCCGTGCAAAGATACCTCTGGCAAGATAACAGGTATTGCGGTATTTGCAGCTCTAAATTCCGCCAAGCCGCAGGAGTCGGCCCAGGTTAATGCGGTCAAGGCGACCTGCAACATTTCGAGTGCAGCCGTGCCGACTACCGGTAAGCCAGCGTATAATTATGTACAGACATTTTAGCAGTGTAGTTGATTTGCGTTTTTAGTGTAGCATTGGTATAATGACGAAGCTATGATTAGCAAAGACGATAAAGCGAAAGCAATTGCTTTGACTCAGGTCAATAAGGACGACGTCGGTAGCCCGCAGGCACAGGTGTCGATCTTGACGGCTCGTATCAAAGAGGTCACCAAGCACTTGAAGGCGAATAAACACGACTTCATGGCGCGCCGTGGCTTAATCCAGATGGTTGGCAAGCGCAAGCGCCTGCTAAAATATCTGGAGCGAACTGATTTTGAGAGTTACAAAGCGGTTGTGGCTGCCCTGGGTCTGCGTAAATAGTCGCGCCGGGTAGTTGTACGGATATCCACCTTGATATATCACGAGGTGGGTATTTTTATTTAGCGCGGTGTGGCTACAAAAACCGTCCGACCGTCAGCCGCGCCACCAAGGGTGCATGAATAGAGGGTGAGCTGTGGTTTGTCAGTTCGGTTTTCGATGTGAACGGCATTCGGCTTGACATCAAATAACTGGGAGATGACGTAGGTGTAGCGCTTGCCGTGGTAGTCAATGATTATTTCATCGCCAATGCGCAGCTTATCAATATTGTAGAATGGCGATTTTTGGATGGTTTGCTGCGGCGTCAGGCCCATGATAAATCGATGGGCCGACAAGACGAAGTTGCCGCCGTCGACTGGATTGCCATTCTCTGGCCGACGCCACCAGGCACCCCGCTCCATAATTTCGGCGCCGCCAGTAGCGTACGGCACGTTAATATCAATTTTAGGAATATAGAGGCGGTCCTCGGTGATGCTGGTTTCCGGCGTAGCGGCGAGGAGCTGGGTGGTTTCATTGCGTACTGGGTCAATGAGCTGAGCGCGAAAGAATGGACTAAACACTGTGATGAGTGTGTAGCTGCCGCCAGCGATCAGGACAAGAGCCAGACTCATACTGAGCCATCGGCGGCGGTTTTTGGCGTGGATTATCTGCTTCACTTGGTATATTGTAGCATGAGCGGGTCAGCCTAGTAGTATGGGTCGTTGTTTCATCAGCATGTGCCGATCTGTTTGACGGGGCGCTGATTGACTTTTTATAATTTTTATGCTAAATTACAGAGTATGAACGAACACGCACCGCGGGCTGATAAATTACCATCAGATGTGGCTGACCAAGTGATGAAGGTTAGTGAAGTTCTGGCTGCTGTTAGGGAGCGGATTGGTCCGTCCGGTGAATGGTTGAGTGATGACTTAGTGCATATCGAGGGGCAGTTGGACCCAGAGTTACGCGCTTATGATCATAACCCAAGATTTACAGATGCGGATGACTTTTGGAAAAACGGTATGGATCCGTCGCAAGACGGCTCTGATACGTCGAGTAAATTTGTTAATAATTTTTGGCAGTACTTTTTTCCGGATGAAATGTTTAAGGATGACTTGTTGGGGCCAACGGTCCTGAATAAACCGCCGCGAAAGCTGCTTAAAGAAACAGGAGGAGAACTCCTCGCATCGGTTCAGCGGCTGTTTGGGATGTTATTTAAGGATACCAATATTGATAGTCACAAACTTGCTGCCTTGGAGTCAGCAGCTGGTGAGGAGCACCTTACCGATCTTAAGGAGGCAATGTTTATACTCTATGAGCTGGCACTGCGTACGGTTACTCAACAAAATGTTATTGAGGCTGAGTGCTCAAGTGCGCATGAGTATTTGTGCAAATAGGAGTTCGGTATGGTAAGAAACATAAATGCAGAGCCATCAAGGATAAGTCGGCGCGGTCTGTTGTTTGGTGCGGCTGGAGCAGTGGCGGCTACGGCTGGTGGGCTGCTTATGAATCGTGGCGATGAAAGTCAACGGAGAGTATCGGTAGAGACGAATGCCTCGAAGCTTGACCTTGAAGGGGCGTATGAGATATATGATCAAGCCCGTGACATGTTTCGGCGATGTATTGAGGGTGCGCCTGTGTTTACGAGCGAAATGCCGCCGATATTACCACCACCCGCATCGGTATCTGTCTCTCGAGGCGGAGGTAAGCGCGGTTTTATGACGGGGAGTGCGCTACTGCGTAAGGCCGGTCATTCTGAGCGAGCAGTGATAGGCACGGGAGTCTCTTCGGATTTGGGTGATGATAGTAGGGTGCGCGTAGCCGTCGCGTTTGAATTGTTGTCAGGTAAGCCCGAAGCTAAGATCGCTGAGCTGATGGCGGTTTGGGGAGTATCGAGGCGAGGGTTACCGACAGAACGTGCCTTTCGGGATATACTGTATGAAATTGATCCGGAAGAGCTGATGCTATCCTTTGTGCCAGTATCTCAGAGGCAACCGACAGCGCCAACTAGTGAGCAGCCGTATGAGTGGACTGCTATGCTGCCGGGAATGGAGAGTTTTAATGTGATACAACAAGTCATTGGTGCGGCTGGCGGTAGCTCACCGGAAGTGTTGTTACCAACGCCAAAGGTTTTGGACCGAGTAAGTGAGCAGCTCGCTGCGGTTCGGGATGCGTTTGGTCGGGCCGGCTTCCTATAAAGCATGCGGCCCTGTGATATAATAGAAAGTGCGAATATAACCCGCAGACGGTGATGGATGTGTGGTGTGTTGATAATAAACCAGCACGCGTACACCTGTTACTGTCTTTGCGAGAAAGAGAGGATCTATGGCAATTATTAATCCAAGTGGTAAGGAGATTTTTAGCGTTACCACCGAGCTGTGCGGCCGACCGCTGACGCTGGAGGTCAACCGCGTCGGTTTTCGGACGACTGGCAGCGTGCTGGTGCGCTATGGCGATACAGTGGTACTGGGCAGTGCCCAGGTGGGCAGCCGGCCGGTGCAGCTGGATTATTTCCCGCTGTCGATTGATTATGAAGAAAAGTTTTATGCGGCGGGTAAAATTTCTGGCTCGCGGTTTATCAAACGCGAGGGCCGGCCGAGCGACGAGGCGGTGCTGATCGGTCGGTTGATTGACCGTCCGATTCGGCCGCTGTTTCCAAAGGGCTACCGTCAAGAGGTGCAAGTCGTGGCGACAGTGCTGAGCATGGATCCGGATTTCCGTCCGGATGTGGTGGCGATGATTGCGGCGTCGAGCGCCTTGATGCTGACCGGCACGCCGTTTGACGGACCGGTGGCGGGCTTGCGGGTGGGCCGCGTGAATGGTGAGTTTAAGGCCTTTTTGACACCAGAGGAGCGTGAGCAATCTGATTTGGACCTGGTGGTGGCGGGTATCGAGAGCGGCATCACCATGGTGGAGGCTGGTGCTAAGGAAGTGTCAGAAGAGGTGATCGTCGACGCCATGGCCTGGGCGCACCAGATGATGCAGCCAGCGATTCAGTTGCAGCGCGAACTAGCTGCCAAAGTGGCGCCAGCCGCGCAAGAATATGAATTAGTCTTACCCGACGAAACAATTCAGCAGACGGCTGATGAGTGGGTTGATGGTAAATTGGGTGAGCAAATCCGCCGGCCGTATCCGGAGCGCAACGAAATGATTAGCAATATTCGTGCTGAATTTCATCAAGCGATGGCCGAAAAACTTGGCATAGGCGAAGAAGAATATAACGAAGTTCGCAATGATTATGACGAGGCGTTCACGCTGGCATTGCACAAAGATGTTCGCCGCGGTATCGTCGAGGATAATATGCGTCCAGACGGCCGCAAACTAACTGAAATTCGCCCGTTAAGTTCAGAAGTTGGTTTGCTGCCACGAGCACACGGTTCAAGCTTGTTTACCCGCGGCGTGACGCAGGGTATGAATATTGTCACCTTGGCGCCGCTGAGTTACGCGCAGCTGGTTGATACTATGGAAGTTAACGACGGCGAGCGGCGCTACATGCATCATTACAATGCGCCGGGCTATACGGTTGGCGAGGTTAAGCGGATGGGCAGCCCGGGCCGGCGCGAAATTGGCCATGGCTACTTGGCGGAGCGAGCCTTGACGCCAGTGTTGCCGAGCGAAGAAGACTTCCCGTATGCCATTCGCAGCGTTACCGAAATTATGAGCCAAAACGGTTCGACATCGATGGCAGCAACCTGTTCAAGTTGTCTGGCACTGATGGACGCTGGCGTGCCTCTCTCGGCGCCGGTTAGCGGCATTGCCATGGGCCTAATGATGGACGGTGATACGCCGTACGTACTGAGCGATATTGCCGATGCTGAGGATTTTGCCGGTGATATGGATTTCAAGGTGACCGGTACAGCCAAGGGTATCACGGCGCTGCAGATGGATATGAAAGTGCATGGCTTGCCGGTGGCAGTGCTGCGCCAAGCGATTGAACAGAGCAAGGCGGGCCGGGCACATATTTTGCAGCATATGCTGAGTGTGCTGCCAGCGCCGCGCGAAGCACTTAGCCCGTACGCGCCGCGGATTGAAAAGCTAAAAATTGATCCAGATAAAATCGGCGCGGTCATCGGCAAGGGCGGCGAGGTGATTAACAAGATTACCAGCGAGACTGGTGCTGAGGTTGATATCAAGGAAGACGGCCTGATCACCATTGCCAGCCCGAACGGCGAATCAATTGAGAAGGCGCTTGCCTGGATTAAAAGCTTGGTCGAAGAGCCAGAAGTTGGCAAAATTTACGAAGGCAAGGTCGTCAGTATCAAAGATTTCGGAGCGTTTGTAAATATTCTGCCAGGAGTTGACGGCATGGTACATATCTCGAAGTTGGCCGATCACCGCGTGGCTAAGGTGACTGATGTAGTCAAAGAAGGACAAACCGTTCGCGTGAAAATCACCGGTATCGATGAACGCGGTAAAATTAACTTGACGATGATCGGGTTATAACTTTTGCTTTTTAGCAAAATACGATACAATGAGAGTGTAAGAGTAATTGAGGGGGATTATGGACGACAAGAATAATAAGAACGTACCACAACCGACAGCAACATCGCCCGTGGCGACCGAGCAGACTGCTCCGGCGCCCTCGCAGCCAGTACCACCGGTGCCGCAGCCACAGCAGCCACTGCAGCAAGGTGTACCGATACAGCCCAAGAAAGGGTTGAGCAAGGGTGCGCTATGGGGTATCATTGGCGGTTCAATAGGTTTGATAGTTATCGTGGTTGGCATTGTGCTGGCTGTTATATTCCTTGGTGGGCCATCAAAAGCCGACTACCAAGAAGCTGCTAAGACACTGAAGGAGTTTGACGGCAACAGCCTCAACTCGGCACTCAAGTCGTCGAATGCTGATAACGCAAAGAAGCTGATTGAAGAGGCGGTGGGACGTGCTGATTTGATGATGAAGAAGCTTGATTCATCGAAGATTATGCGCGACGAGGAGACCAAAAAATCCTTTGGCGAGTACAAGACTGCCTATGAAAAGGTGCGCCCAAATATGCTTGCCATTGCCAGTCTGATAGGAGATATGAAAGACTTCTCCAAGAAGTGTTCACCAAGCTATTTTAGCTATATCGGTAAGCCAGCAGATGAAGTTAGGAAGCTCTACGATGAAAAAATGAGCGGCTGCTATCAGTTACTTGATAACATTATCAAATCAGAGCAAAAAGAAGTGCAGGACTTTGGTAAGCAGATGAAAGAGTATTACAAGGCGTTAGGTGATTTCTTTGTAGCACGCGCCAATAAAGATTACAGTGTTCAGGCACCGCGCCTGTCGTCAGGCAGGTCAAACCCGCTATCCAATTTTGCCAAGAAAATCCAAGAATCAAATTTGCAGAAGCACGAGAAAGACTTCGTCAATCTGGTGAAAGAAAAAGCTGAAAAGTAATTTTCGCCTCAGCATCAAGCAAAACACCTCGCATAGTGACGAGGTGTTTTGTATAATAGAAATATGGATGAGGTAGCGCAACTGGAGGTTTTGGCGGCAGAGATTATCGCTGGTGATGTTTGTCATGACTTGGCGCTACAGGCAACGCAGCTGGTGATGGGCGACGGTCGAGCTGACGCGGACATTGTATTTATCGGTGAAGCGCCGGGAAAAAATGAAGACCTTCAGGGTAAACCATTCGTTGGGGCAGCTGGTACATTTCTTGACGAGATGTTAGCCGCAGCCCAGTTACGTCGTCAAGATGTCTATATCACCAATATCGTTAAATATCGGCCGCCAAACAATCGTGACCCGCTGCCGGAGGAGAAGCGCGCTTTTTGGCCGTATTTGATGCGCCAACTGCAAATTATTCAGCCAAAGGTAGTCATCACATTGGGTCGGCATAGCGGCACGGCATTCATTCCTGACTTGGCGATTTCGCGTGATCATGGTAATCCGCGCTGGGCACAATTCAACGGTTTGAAGTTCTTGGTAATTCCGCTGTATCATCCGGCAGCAGCGCTGTATAACGGGGCATTGCGGCAGACGTTAATTGACGATTTTGTGCGGGCGGCGCAATTGGCCGCCCAGGCGAGCGCCTGAGCTATTTTTGACAAGAGCTGGCGCCCCGTGCTATAATGAACACAATTGTTAGGGGATAGATTTGTCGTACGTTGCCCCCGTGTCTATCACCTGTCATTCTAATTTTGCAAGGTATTTATTTTTATAAAAGGAGAACAATACGCATGGGCCAGAGACGACTTGCGACGCCGAAGGGCGATGATCAGTCAAAACGACCAGCTACAAAAAAAAGTAACACAGCGGTGATGAATAGTACCACCACTCGTAAGGGCGAAGTGTTTCGGGCGCAGCGGCGCACGAGTGAGAACGTTAATCTCAGGGCGTCGCAGCACGTGATCGATATTCCGGTCAATAAATCAGTTTACAACGGCTATGGCGGCGAGCAATTTAGCGCCAAAATGCAGCCAAAACGCACTCGCGGTGGTAAGCCAAAGTTGAGGATCATCCCAATCGGCGGTGTCGGCGAAATGGGCATTGGTAAAAACATGAACGCCATTGAGTACGATGATGAAATTATTATTGTGGATATGGGCTTCCTGTTTCCGGGCAGCGACTATCCAGGAATCAACTACATCACGCCAGATATCACCTGGCTGGAAGAAAATAAGCACAAGATTAAGGCGCACGTGTTCACCCATGGACACCTTGATCACATCGGCTCCTTCCGGCACTTTATTCACCGAATTCCAGCGCCGGTGTATGGGTCAAAGTTTACTATCGGTATGCTAGATAAGTCGATGGCTGACGCGGATACTGATTTCCAGCCAGACTTTCGAGTGATGGACCCATTGAGCCATGAAATTGTTCAAGTGTCGAAGCACTTTTCGGTAGAATTGGTGCGGGTGAATCACTCAATTCCAGATTCAACGGCGGTGATTATTCGAACCCCGCTGGGTGTGATTATTGACTCTGGCGACTGGCGATTTGAGGAAAGCCCGGTTGACGGTCAGAAATTTGACCTCAAGCGGATGACTGAAGTGGCGTCCAAAGAAGGCGTCTTGATGTTCATGAATGAATCGACCAACTGTGAGTCGGCCGGTACGCATACCCATACCGAGTTTGATATTCAATATTCTATCGGCCAGGTGATGGATAAATTCAGTAACAGCCGGGTGATTTTAAGCTGTTTCTCGTCGCAGGTGCACCGTTTGCAATTAATTTTAGAGGAAGCGCATAAGCACGGCCGCAAGGTGGCATTTGCCGGCTTTTCAATGATTCAGAACCTGGAAGTGGCGCTGCGCTCAGGAACCATTAAGATCCCGAAAAATACCGTCATGAAGATGGAAGATATCATCAAGCTGCCGGATAGCCAGATCACCGTGGTTTGTACCGGTTCGCAGGGTGAGTTTAATGCCGTGCTGAGCCGTATGGCGACTGGCGCGCATAAATACATGAAGATCAAAGGCTCTGACGTGGTGGTGTTTAGCTCCAATCCGATTCCGGGCAATGAGAAAAACGTGGTGCGAACAGTGGACGGCTTAATGCGCGAGGGTTCTGATGTGATTCAGAACGGCAAGACGCACTTGACGGGGATTGGGCCGCTGCACTTATCGGGGCATGGTTATTACGATGATCACGTCAAGTTGATTAACGCGTTGAACCCAACATACTACATGCCAATTCACGGCGAATTTCACATGTTGGTTTATAATGCTCGGTTGGCAGAAAAAGAGTGCGGTATTCCGCGGAAGAATATCTTTGTGTGCGACGCCGGCGATATTATTGAAATTGACGTTGAACGGCAAGCTAAGAAAGCCGGTCGAATTCAGGCTGGCGGTGTGATGTATGATGATACGGGCGCTATCGTTTCTGAGGTGGTATTGAAAGACCGGATTCATATGTCTCAAGAGGGAATGTTTGTAGTAGTCCTGACGGTGCAGCGCGGTACAGGACGATTATTGACCAGTCCAGATATTATTTCTCGCGGCTTTATTTATCTGCGTGATTCTGAGGAATTGATGAATATGATTCGCCAGTACTTGAAACAGAAGGCAGCACGCAGTTTCAGCGGTAAATATGACCTGGATGTTATCAAGAAAGAAATTAAGGACGAGGTCACGCATATTTTGTACGATCAGACGCGTCGGACACCAATTGTCATCCCAGTCATTAACGAGGTTGGCGGTCTAAAAACGGTAAAATCGACTACTACTTCGAGTACCTCTACTATAAAGACGCCGGTGCGCAGCAAAAAACCTACCGTTGCTTCAGCGGCGGAGCCGAAAATGACTTTGCCGACTATGCCGCGCCGCCGTTTCCCGCGCCGCCAGGTGCCAGACACCGAGGCGAATGACACCAAGGCTCGAGAGGTCGGCCGAGTGCGCGCGTACTAGCCACGCTTGCTATTTGTTGTAAAATATGCTACAATGTGAATGTCGGTAAAGTGATATAATAAAAATAGTTATGCCAAAAAAACGAAAATCTACCCGCAAGAAATCAGTTTCCACAGCTCCAAAGCATGATGTGCCGAGCGGCTTTTGGGCGCAAGTTGGCGCGGTACTGCTCGTTGTGTTGTCGCTTCTTCTGGTGGTGGCGTGGTTTGGCGTTGGTGGTCCGGTGCTGGGGTGGCTACACAAAGCGACTCTGAGCATGCTTGGGTATGCGATGTATGGGCTACCGATCTTGCTGATATATATTGCTGTGGAGATTTTCCGCGCGGAGAATAATCGGTTACCGCTGGCGATGAAATTAGCAGCTATCCTCGAAGTAGTGTGGCTGTCAGGGCTGTTTGGTCTAGTAAAAACACCGGCCCGCCCGGAGGCTGGTGGTTTCATCGGCGATACGGCTAATCAAGCGATGAGTGCCATGGTCGACCCGGGCATCGCTGCTTTGATATATGTGGTGCTCATCATCATCACGGCGTTATTTATTACCCAGACGTCGCCGTTTACGGTGATTAAGAAAGTAGCCGAGGCGCTCAAGCGCGACCACTCTGAGGATGACAACAATGCGGCGGTGATGAAGAAGGCGGCTCGTGAAGATGTGGCCAGCGCCAAGTCATCGAGTAATATCAAGCTCAATGCCGGCGTCCCGACCGTTGATCCCGTCACACCAAAAGATAGAAGGACGTCACCGCTGAGCAGTCTGCGCGGTAGCGTGGCGCGGGATAAGGCAGCTGAGGAGCAAGCAGCACTAGTGGCGGCACACGACCCGAACTGGCAGGCGCCGAGCCTTGATCTGCTAGAGAAAAAGCAAAGTCCAGCTGACGCTGGTGATATTCGGCAGAATGCGCAGATTATTCATGATACCCTGGCAGAGTTCAATATTGATGTGGAGATGGAAGACGCAAATATTGGGCCGAAAGTGACGCAGTATACCTTGCGACCGCCGAGTGGTGTGAAGTTGACACGCATCACGGCGCTGGAGACGAATATTGCTTTGAATTTGGCGGCGCAGAGCTTGCGGATTGAAGCGCCAATTCCTGGGCAAAAAGCCGTTGGTATTGAGGTGCCAAATCGCCGAGCGGCTGATGTGCGGCTGTATGGCGTTCTGGATTCTAAACAATGGAAGAATGCTCGTGAACCATTGAGCTTCGCTATCGGTAAAGATATTTCTGGTGAAGCAGTGGTCGGTGAACTGAATAAAATGCCACATATGTTGATCGCTGGACAGACTGGTTCTGGTAAGTCGGTAATGATTAACACCTTGCTGACGAGTTTGCTATATCGCAACAGTCCAAGCGATATGAAGTTGATTTTGGTTGACCCGAAGCAGGTGGAAATGGCACCGTACGAAGACATCCCACATTTGCTGACCCCGGTGATTACTGAGCCAGAAAAGACTATTTCGGCCTTGAAATGGGCGGTCAATGAGATGGAGCGGCGCTATAAATTACTGGCGGCCGAGAAGATTCGCGATATTAAAGGGTATAATCAACGGCTAGCTACGCGAGCTAAAAAAATCCCGGTAGCGGACGCCGATGGCAACATTCAACAGCACGAAGACGGAGCGATGCCGTACATCGTTATCGTAATTGACGAGCTAGCCGATTTGATGATGGTGGCGGCACGCGACGTTGAGGCGCTGATCGTTCGCTTGGCGCAGAAAGCGCGGGCGGTGGGTATCCACCTGGTCTTGGCAACGCAGCGGCCGAGCGTTGACGTGATTACTGGTTTGATCAAGGCGAACGTGCCGGCGCGTATCGGCTTTACCGTGGCGTCGCAGGTTGACTCGCGGACCATTCTTGATCAAATTGGGGCTGAGAAGCTGCTTGGTCAGGGTGATATGCTGCTGTATACGCCGAGTATGAGCAAGCCAAAGCGCATTCAAGGTGCGTGGGTGACCGATGATGAGGTCAATAAAATTACTGACCATTTGCGGATGCAGTCAGCACCGCAGTACAATGATGAGGTGGTGGCGCAGCCGGTACAATTAAATGGCAAGGGCGGCCTGGCGGTTGATTTTGGCGGTGGCGGTGAAGACGAAGCATTTATGGACGCGGTGCGAGTAGTGATTGAGGGCGGCAAGGCCTCTACCAGCTATCTGCAACGGCGGCTACGGATTGGCTACGGCAAGGCAGCGCGACTGATTGAAGAGATGGAAGAGCGTGGCATTGTCGGCCCAGCGAACGGCTCAAAAGCTCGTGATGTTTTGGTCTCAAGTGTCGATGAGCTAGGGCAATAGCTAGCTTGACATAATTATTTTATAGGTTATAATACGCTAAGTGAGAAGTTGATTTGTATGTGGAAGGATGGCTACATGGCGCACATAAGTTGTAGAAATAATGGAGAATTATCTCCTGATAGTAAAGGCGACAAGTTAAGGAAGCTTCTTGTGCTGGGGGTTGCTGCAGTCACGTTAGCCGTATCGGGTATACTTGGGTATAGTCTTGGCCGGTCACACGATGTTCCGCCCGCACCATCAGTAGAAAATACCGATGGTGGAATATCCAAAGAGTCCAATGATAGTTCGAGAGTGGAAGAAATTACACTTACGCTACCAGACACCGAAGGCCGTCGAGAGGCAGAGGTCTTTTTAAAGGATCCCAATATAGTCCAGTCTGCGCGCGATGTTGCTGGACGAGTGCTTACTGCTGCAGGGAAGTCGGTTGATAGTAATGCTGCTCGACTCGTTCGCCAAGATTATTATGATGATCACAATAGGCCTAAACAGCAGTCAATAACAATTACAGATGATAAGGGACACGTGGTATCGGTTGATGTTGCTCAAGGCGACAAAAGGTTTGGTGGAAGTGAGATCGCAGTAGAAGTTACCACTGATATAATTGAGGTCGGCGCAAAGAGTAGACAGACGGATCGGATAACGTGGCGGTTGGATTTTTTGTCTCCAGAACCTGTGGCACATCAGCATATCGAATCTCCAGAAGCACTACTACCGGCTCTAGAAGGCGTGTTACCGACGAAAGTGGAATGGTCGCACAGACAGACTGCTGATGGTTGGTCGGAGACTAAGGAAATTACAATCGTTTCACCAAAGTCTGTCTCGCCATCGAGACCAGATTATGAAAGCATAGCGGCGGTACCGGCTAAGGGAGAGATTAATGGTCGGGCCGTGGAGAGTGCTAAGGTATATGATGCGGCAAAAAGCCTATTTGATCGGCTCGCGACCGATGGTGATATATCCGATATCTTGCCCTCTCAGTAAACTAACGTGCCGCCAGATATTCACCAAGTAGTGTTATTTTGTGGCCAGTTGAGGTAATTTTATTAATGGCGCGATGTAATGACGGGCCGGCAGCGTCAACGGTCATAAAGAATTTATAGTTCCACGGCTGGCCGACGATGGGCTGGGACTGGAGGCTGGTGAGGTTAATGGACTGATCGGCGAATGTGCGGAGTATCTCGAGCAGGCTACCTGGTTGATGGGTGGTGGTGACAACAAGGGTTGCTCGATCGGCATCAGTCACTGTGGCGTTTGGGTCAAGGATAAGGAAGCGAGTGATATTATCTTGACCGTCTTGGATGTGTCGCTTGAGAATTGGCATATTATACAGTTGGGCAGCGGTTTCACCGGCGATGGCTGCCAGGTGTGGTGAACCCTGTTGCTTGATGAATTCGACAGCGCCAGCGGTATCAAAATGTTCAATTTGTGCGGCTTGTGGCAGGTGTTTTTGGAGAAATTGGCAGCACTGCGACAGAGCGACAGGATGTGAATAGACAGCGGTAATGTCTTCAAGTGTTGTGCCTGGATTGGTGATAAGGGTTTGTTGAATGGTAAGCGTCACTTCACCGACGATAGGAGCACTACAAGATTCGATGTGACGGTAGGTTTCGTTGATGGTGCCGTAAATAGTATTTTCTACCGCCACGACAATGGCGTCAGCCTGGCCACGAGCATAGGTTTGAAAGACATCGCCAAAGGTCACGCACGGAACAATGGTAGCCTCGGGTCCGTACCATTGTTTTGCTGCTTGTTCATGAAATGATCCAGCTTGTCCTTGAATGGCGATACGCATGAACTCTATTGTAGCATGGTCTGGCGGGGTGTATCACTGGACTTTTGCATCAGATTACCGTATAATACGAGAGAATAATAACCTAAGGTTATGTGCGATAACATAACCATCCGTAATGGATTCCAAAGGAGGAAACATGAACGAATACGAACTGACCGTTCTTATTCATCCAGATTTGGAAGCAAATTTGGACGCGGCGCTGGACAAGGTTCGAGCGTTGATCAAAGACAATGGTGGTGAAATCACCAAAGAAGACAACTGGGGCAAGAAAAAACTAGCCTATGCGATTCGCCGTGAAGACTTTGCGGTGTATGTTTACTTTGAGGTGAAGTTGCCAAGCAGTGCACCGCTCAAGATATCAAATGTTCTGAATATCACCGACGAGGTACTTCGTTATTTGTTGGTTAAGACCGACGAGAAGACACGCCAGGCGCTTGCTGAGCAGAAAGAGCGCGAAGCTAAGGTTGCTACCGAGGCGGCTGATAAAGAAGCCTAATATTCGACGCGATACATAATAAAAAAGGAGGGTCATCATGGCACGAAGTATCAACCAAGTTATTTTACTGGGACGGTTAACGCGCGATCCAGAGCAGCGGACAACGCCATCAGGTCGGACAGTTGTTAGCTTTAGTATCGCGGTTGATCGTGCCGGACAGGATGATCAAGCTGATTTTTTCGACGTTACCGCGTGGGAAAAATTGGGCGAACTGGTGATGCAGTACCTGTCAAAAGGCCGCCGCGTGTTGGTGCAGGGTCGGTTGCGACAGGACAGCTGGGATGATAAAGAAACCGGCAAGCGCCGCTCGCGTATTGAAGTGACGGCGACCGACGTAACATTCCTTGACGCCCCGAGCGGTGATAGCGCGAATACAACCGCATCACGTAATACTAATACCAAGCAGGCTGAGACCGTAGCGGATATTGATGATAAACCGATCGATCTTAGCGAGATACCGTTCTAAAGGAGAACAAAATGGCAAAACGATTAAAGAAAGATACCCCAACGGTTTTTGACTATAAGGATGTCAAAACATTAATGCGCTATGTTAATGCGTATGGTCAAATTGAGCCGATAGCGAAGACGGGTCTCAGTGTCAAGCAGCAGCGTAGCTTGGCAGTGGCGATCAAGCGTGCTCGGCACTTAGCACTGCTGCCGTTTGTGTCGCAAGGGCAATAAGTATACGTTGAGAGAACTCTCTAATCCCAAACGTATTTATAGATAGGAGAGAAAGTCGAGTGGTCTGTGCAGGGGTAAGGCACAGGCCACTGTTGCTTGTGGGCTGCTGTACAGTGCGTTTTTATTTTTGATGCAGGATAGTATTATAATGCCAAGCCCACTGTGGGATGTTTGAGTAAAAAATATGTTCAGCCGACAAGAAATACTCTGCCGTCCGAAAGAATGTTAGAATTAGGTACGGTAGCTTAATAGTTATAGGAAAGGAAAAACAATATGTATCAGCCGACAGATCTTAAAAAGGGTACGGTTTGTCAGATTGACGGTAAGCCATATCGCGTTATTGAATATGGACAGAAGGTTATGGGGCGTGGAGGCTCTATTGTGAACGTTAAATTGAAAAACTTGCTGGACGGAAGTGTCATCCCGAAAACCTTTAAGGGTCAAGACAAAATTGAGCCAGCTGAGGTGACTAGCAAGACTGTTCAATATTTATATCATGACGGAGATATGTTCTGCTTCATGGATCCAGAAAGTTTTGAACAATTTGAACTGTCTAACGATGTGGTAGATGAGGCAAAAAATTATTTGAAAGAAGGTTGTGAGCTGAATCTCCAGGTGTTTGACGGGCGAGTGATTAATGTTGAATTACCAAAAAATCTTTATCTCGAAGTTACGTATACCGAAGATGTCGTGAAGGGCGATACAACTTCAAGCGTACTTAAGGGTGCAACGCTTGAGACGGGCCTTGTTATTAAGGTACCAGCATTCATTAAACAGGGCGATATTGTCAGTGTTGACACAGCGACGGGTGAATATCGAGAGCGCAAAAAATAACAAAAGGGCCTTCTTGCCGGAAGCGTCGCCCAGGGTGTTCGGGCGACGCTTTTTGTTGTTATGAATACATCAAATAACGATAAAGAATAGAACGAGATTTTAGGTATTGATGCTAAAAATACAACGTAATGTATGTATAGCTGGTAGGGTGTTTTTGGTGATACATACGACAGTTGTTTTCATGAAAAATATGGGCCTATTTGCGATAATGGTGAGAGTCTTCTTAGCCACTACAGGGGTAAATATAACTATTGATGTATAAATTACACTGATGCGTAGTATACAACGTTGTATTTTAGTTAACGTAGAATTAACGATAGCGAAGATCGGCCCATAGGTAAAAAAGAGAATAACTATTGATGTATTTATAACAGCAGTTTCGCTATCGCAGTAGGTCGTTAGTTGTTGAGAAAAATATGTATTCAGGCTACAATGAGAAGTGACATGAAGCAGCGATTAGATAAAATGATACTAGAACGCGGGTTGGTTGAATCGCGTTCAGAAGCAGAGAACTGGATAGGCTTAGGGCAAGTCATGGTCAATGGTAGGGTGGCGACGCGTCCCGGATGTTTCGTTAATGAGACAGCAGACATTACATTGCTGACTCGTGAGCGGTACGTTTCGCGTGCAGGCCTCAAGCTAGCGGGCGTGGCGGATAGTTTTCGGTTGGACTTTCAGGGGAGAACAGTGCTGGACATAGGGTCGAGTACTGGTGGATTTACTGATTTTGCGCTGCGTCATGGCGCCCGACGTGTGTATGCTGTTGATGTGGGCACGAATCAGTTGCACCATCGACTGCGTGACGATCGGCGCATAATATTACACGAAAAGACAGACGTTCGTGACTTTGAGCTTGATTGTCCACCAGACATTATCGTGGGAGACGTGTCATTTATTAGTCTGCGCGACATTCTACCACACGTTGCAAAACGGCTGATGGGCAGTGCGACGGTGCTTGTAGCGATGGTAAAACCGCAGTTCGAGGCAGGGCGTCATTTGGTACAAAAGGGTGTTGTAAAAAATGCTGCTATACGACGAAAGATCCTGACCGATTTTGAGCAATGGGCAAAACAGTATTTTGTAGTTCTTGATAAAAAGGATAGCACCGTCGCTGGTAGTAAGGGTAACGTTGAGCGCTTTTATAAGTTACAACTAAAAAATAACAGAGGTAATAACTGTAGTAAAAAGGGCATCGTTGTACTTAAATCAACGTAGTATAATATACAATAATGTTAGACATTGAACCGAAATTCGACAACATCGTTAGGCTGCATGATGTAATTTTTACCTTCAGTACGTATTTTACCCGCTTCACGGGCCTTAGCTTCTGAACCTGCGGCAACAAGGTCGTGGTAGCTAATGACTTGCGCGGCGATGAATCCGCGCTCAAAGTCTGAGTGGATGACGCCAGCAGCCTGTGGCGCCGTCCAGCCTTTATGTATTGTCCATGCCCTGACTTCCTTCTGACCTGCCGTGAGATAGCTTTGTAGACCAAGTGTGTCGTACGCGGCATGGATAAGCTGCGACAATCCGGTTTCGGAAGCCCCGTAGCTATCAAGTAGCTCCAAGGCGTCATTATTTGATAATTCTCTGAGCTCTTCTTCAAGCTTGGCACAAATAAATAATACTCGGGCTGGCGCGACGAGTTTGGCAAGCTTTTCCTGCAGGGCATGGTCGCCGAGTCCCGCCTCGTCGACATTAAATGTATAAATAATTGGCTTGGCAGTGAGTAAATGAAGATCATTAATTATCTCATATTTGATATTTTCTATGGATGCTATCGGCATACCTGAATTAAGTGACGTCAGGAGCGTTTCAAGGTATGTAGCCACCTGTCGTGCCTCCGGCTTGGCTTTGGCTTCTTTCTGGAGACGAGGTAGACGATGTTCTATGGTTTGGATGTCGGCAAGGATAAGTTCGGTATTGATGATGTCAATGTCGGCCTGAGGGTTAATCGGAGTATTGTCGTGTCGTAATATATCTGAGTTTTCAAAGGCGCGAACGATGTGGATAATGGCGTCGCATTCACGAATATTGTGCAAGAATTTATTGCCGAGCCCTTCTCCTTTTGAGGCGCCAGCTACCAATCCAGCGATGTCGACGAACGTTACGGTCGCGGGGATAATTTTTTGCGTATCATACAGTTTTGCGAGTACGTCGAGCCGCTCATCGGGAACCGGTACGATGCCAGTATTCGGTTCAATGGTGGCAAAGGGGTAATTAGCCGCTAGAATATTATTGTTAGTAAGTGCATTAAATATGGTCGACTTACCGACATTTGGCAGGCCGACGATTCCGATTGATAGACTCATATCGTGTATTATAACAAATTACACAAACTTGCCTCAGTATATAATATGTATTAGAATAAGCAGTATGAATAAGGTTATTGTCTCGCGAATATTTATGATAGTGGGTATCGTGTTGAGTGTCGGTGCGATAGTCGCCATTATCATGATGGTGATGGGGCGATTGCATGTTGGACTAAAAGAGCCGAGTCAAGATATCGCGCCAACCGCCAAGATGATATGTGACGAGGATATGATAAAAGAATATCGGTCAATTATCGCTGCGCCAAATGGGTATGGTCCGATAGCGCTTGAGGGGTTAGTGAAGAAGATCTCAGAACGTGGCGGCCCGGGTGACGATACGGTGTGTCACTATATTATGCTTCACGATGCATCGCTACGGAATGATCGCCAGCGGATTGATCAGATTCATCAAGGGTTGATCAACTCGATGAAGATGCGTCAGGCGGTCGAGCCGTTTTATCGACTGGGTATTAATCAGGATACGGTAAAAGCACTGGTCGAGATCGGTAAGGCTGATGCGGGTGCGGGGAATAAGGATGGTACACCGGGTCAGGGTTAGGGTCGGACTACGGCTCGTTATTGGCTATATGCTGGCACTTGTGGTTGTCGCATCGACGTTGGCGATTATTGGTGCGGATAGAGCAGAGGCGGTAGACTGTAGCGGTTTGAGCGGTCGACGACGTTTGATGTGTATTAATGCACGCAATGATGGTGAACGGTTTGCGGTGCAATATATCTGTAAGGGCGGTGGAACGCGGTGCGGTGCGATGTGGATGTCGTCGCCTGGGACGTCGTATACGAATGATGTTATTAACACCGTTAGCTGGAATGCGACGTCATTATCACTTGACTTGAGGGGGTCGGTGAACGGCAACGGTCAGTCACGAGCACGGGTGTGGGCGACAAATGTAACGGTTAGTCAGAATGGTCGGACATTACTGTCTGGCGGTACGCTTGATCGGGGGACGCATCCATCAGGCGCGTACCACTGGGTTGATGGCGGTAGCAGCATTCGAGTAAATGGAATTGACATATCTGGTGTAGTTGCGCCAGGAAGTTCCGGCCGTATCATTTTGCAGGTGCGGCGCTGTTTCTATAGTAGTCCAGGCGGTAGCGGTGCTTGTGCGACACAAGATGTCGAGGTGTGGATTAAGCGTGAGCAGGCGCCAAACCAATGGACTGTTGAAGGGCAATCGCGAGTGTCAATCAATGGTGGCAGTTTAGTGCAAAACGCGACTGCTGCACCAGGACAGCGCGTACGATTTTTTCATTACCTGCGGAATAATTCTTCGTACACGATTCCTCCCTATACCCTAAAGCGCATAGGAATTAATCAGGATATTAATGGTACGACAACGCATCATGCGTGGGCGTCGCCGTATACGCGTAGTGCTAGCCCGTGGAATACATTTTATGAGCCAAGCGATGTTAAGCCATATAATAATGTCTTTGGGGCTGAGGGGATCGTGACGCAGGATGATGTCGGTAAAACAGTATGTCAAAAGATTTTATGGCTGCCGGGTGCGTGGAATACTGATGGCTGGGGGGTTTCATCAAATGCCTGTGCATCGGTGCCGTATGATTATGAATTGCGACCGGAGGTGCAGGCACCAGATTATATTAATGAAGGAACGATTGAGGTGAGTGGCGTGACCGCGCGAATTAATCATACAGGATCGACACGGTCAAATCGGGCAAATTATGCTGTAGTGCGGTTTGTGTTAAGGGGTGGTGGAAATTATACCGTGCCGGGCGGTGAGGGAGTTGTTGTGCCGTATGATAGACGTTCGCCGGGTAATTTAGTGAGCGATTGGGATTGTTATATCGCCAAGAACACGATTAAAAATAGTCGACCGGGTTTGCAGGTGGCAGATTGTACATCAAATAATTTGGCACGTAATGGTGCGGGAACAATTATCCAGCGAGGTGGGCTGGAAATTCCGCTTGGCAAGGATAACTTGAGTGGAGTGACGATGACGACTGGTGACCAGTTGTGCTATATGACTATTGTAAGTACATACAACCAACATGTGAATACCAGTACGTTTCGCTATGCGGTAGATTGTGCAAAGGTTGCCGGACGGCCAAAAGTTCAGTTTTGGGGGGCGGATGTGCGAGTTGGTGTCGGGATAGACGGCAGTGCGGGTAATAATAATGCGGAAGTCAGGACATCACTGACGAGGGTGAGGCGATAGATGGCGCTGCAGTTAAAAACCCAAAGGTGGTGGATCGGAGTCGGTGCCGTTGGGCTAGTGGTATTCGGAAGCCTTGGAGTGTATATCTGGCGTCATTATATCAGCGTAACGGCACAAGTAGCACCTGACGTAACTCACGTCGAGAGGGCGGTGCTAGCAGCCAGCACGACAACGCCACCGGGCGGCAGTAGTTATGGCCCAGCCACGTCATATCACATGCCATGGGAGAAATATCCGGTTGGCGAGAGAGAGCAGATCGGCGGGACGCCAGAACGGATTAGCAATTGGCCAACGGCTGGGGATGGTGGGTCTGACTGTCGTGTGAACATAAATGCCACAACAGTGGTCGATGGTGTTGGCGGGACATTTAATTATGGTGGGTTTACGATGATGCCATC
This sequence comes from Candidatus Saccharibacteria bacterium oral taxon 488, assembly GCA_010202845.1. NCBI lineage: Bacteria > Candidatus Saccharimonadota > Candidatus Saccharibacteria bacterium oral taxon 488. The sequence continues at coordinate 100,296 of CP047921.1, forward strand.
ACCGATGTCTGGTAATCGGACAGTTGGTCAGGATAAGTGTAGCGGATCGGTGTCAACATGGACGGCACCGGACGGTGAAAATAGCACATCTTCGGCAACGCCAGCACCGAGTTGGTTTGACGACGTGGTAGCGGCCAATAGCGGTGGTCTAGCGGGCGGAGCATATGTTAATCCACGAGCGTATGGTGGCTGGGCGACGGATGCTAATGCCACGACGAAAGTACCATTTGGTGTACCTGCCCAACGATCGGGCGCGGCTGGGGCGGCTGAGTTTGCCGAATGCGGCGGGGTTGCTAAGGAATCAGGAACATCTGCGTGGGCAACTGATGGAGCGTTTCGGCAGTCAATGTATGATCAAGGCGGCCAGTCGAAGCCGCTCTGGGGTGCGCGTTGTAAGGACGAGACAAAGTTGAAAGAGACACTGACCCGGCGTCACAATGCGCCGCAAACTGATACCAATGGTGAGAATTACGTGAAGTCGTCTGGCGTAACGCTATTTCGGCAGAAATTCCGGCTGACGAGCCAGCAGCTCGAAGAGATTCGTCAGCTGGATTTGTTGAACGACGGACGATCAGGACTGTACTTACGTTTGGCGGTTGATGATTATGCTGCGGTATACATTAATGGTAAGCCAGTCTTTACCAATCCGAAAGCGTCGTCTGGTGTCGAAATGAAGAGAATCATCGCGGATTATTTACGGGCTGGTGATAATGTGATTGCTCTAGAGGTGCAAGATGCGATTGCTCCAACTAGCCTCGCCAATGCTAATGCGGCTGCTCGGTGGCTGCTCGGTGTGTATGCGCCAAAGGGGTGGCAGCCAGTACCGGGGGAGCCGCGGCTGTACGGATCGTGGGCGGAATATGCCGTTAGTGCGCCTGGACAAATTATTTCTTCCTCGGGGGCAGGCTTGTCGTCTGCGCCGACAGGGCGAACGGGGGCGATTGAGGCACGGCAATATAATGATCTGACATTTCAAAACACTAACACCCCGTTTGGTAATTTTCGCGACAAGATGCCGACTGTACGCACACCTGATGCCTATTTTACGAACAAGGGAACTTTGTCTGGGGCGGTGTCTATGAGCGACGTGGCTAGTGGTGTGTATCAGGCTGGCAACCTGACGATTACCGGTGGAGAAATTAAGCGTGGCCGGCAAATTGTTATCAAATCGGGCGGCGTGGTGACTATCAAGGGTGACGTAAAACAGGAGGGCGGTAACTATTCGGCGGCTCGGGATCTGCCGCAGTTGATTATCAGTGCTCAGCACATTATTATTGAGCCAAATGCTACACAGGTTGATGCTTGGCTTATCGCTAGGAGCGGGGCAGTTAACACCTGCGATACCATAGTTCGCGATAGTCGTCAGTGGTTGTCGGGTCTGGACGCGAAAACGTGTGAAAAACAGCTGCGCATTAATGGTCCAATTATCGCGAAGCACCTCTTTTTGCGCCGTACATTTACGAAGGGTGGTGATACCTCTGGCAATAATCCGGGCGAGCCGGCGGAAATATTGAATTTGCGTGCCGATGCATATTTGTGGGGAAATGAGCGGTCGAAAGAATCGGGGGCTATCAAAACGATGCATCTAAAGGAATTACCGCCACGTTTTTAAGGGTTTTACATTTTACTATGCTTATGTATAATAGAATAGTATGAAAATAGCAAAAGGGCTGGGCGACTTTTTCGGATTAGACATCGGGACGAATGCGGTGCGCGTGGTTCAGCTGGCGCGAACGAGTAACGGGTGGAATCTGCTGCACTATGGTTATGCGCCTGTCGACCCGAAGATTACAGGTAGTGATTCGCCAGAGGCGCAGCGTAAGCTTGGTGAAGTGATCATGACCGCTGTTGGACAGAGCGGTATCAAGACGCAAAATGTAGCGATTGGGTTACCGTCGAGCAAGACCTTTACGGCAATTATTGATGTACCAAAAGTGTCAGACCAAGAGCTAAAGGCGACCATGAAATACCAGGTTGATCAGTACATTCCTATGGCGATTGAGGACGCCAAGGTTGATTGGGCGCTGCTCGGCGACAGTTTGCGTGAGCAGGGTCAGTACGAAGTGTTATTGACGAGTGCGGCGATTAGCTATGTCGAGGAACGACTCGAGTTCATTGAAGGGCTTGGCTTTAATGTGGTCGCTGAGGAACCGGATCCGATCGCGATGCTTCGGGCATTAGCGCCGACTGATGGAGCGACCGCAAAGTTAGTACTGGATATGGGCGAACATTCGACTGACTTGGCAGTCATTTATGGCGATATGCCGCGGCTAGTGCGCACGGTGCCGAGCGGACTGCAAGCGTTGGTGCGGGCGGCAGTGCAAAATCTCAACGTGCAGGATGATCAGGCTCGCCAGTTTATTATCAAGTTTGGCTTGGCACCTGACCGGCTCGAGGGGCAAGTTCTCAGGGCGATTGACGGCGTGCTGGATAATTTTGCAGCTGAGCTGACCAAATCAATCAAGTTCTTCCAGACGCGCTACCCGAGTATTTCCGTGTCAGGAATTCTGCTGTCGGGCTTTGGCGCGGCAATACCGATGATGGATAATTATATTGCCAGCAAGACTGGTATACCAGCGACTACGGCTGATCCGTGGCAGCATGTCAGTCTTGGGCAGGCTGATCAGCAAAAATTAGCACCAATTGCCTCGGAGTTTGCGACGGTCGTTGGTTTAGCGCAGCGGAGGAATGGGTCGTGATTGAGATTAATTTGATTCCTGACGTCAAACGCGAGTTACTTCGAGCGAAAATGATGCGCAACGCCGTGACGGCGATGTCAATAACCGTTGGCATGATTGCGGTCGGAGTGGCGGTTGCGCTTGGCTTGATCTTTGGCGGCCAGATAGCCCTGGAGGCGCTCCATGATGGGACGATTAAGAGCAAGACACGTGAACTGACGTCGATTGAAGACCTTGATAAGCTAGTGACCATTCAGCATCAGCTGGCAACAATCAACAAATTATCAAGTGAGCGTCAGGCTGATTCGCGACTATTTGACGTGATGACGGCGGTCAATCCGGTGGCGCCAAATAGTATTAAAATCGCAACACTAAAGCTCAAGCCAGAGTCGCGGACAATTACTATTGAGGGCTCAGCCGAAAACGGCTATATTGCACTGGAGATATTTAAAAAGACGATTACTAATACGACTGTGCAGACAACACAAAATGGGCAAGAGGTTAAACAACCGCTGGCTGAGAATCTGCAGGCGGGTGAGGCCAGCTTTGGTGAAGATGCCAACGGTAAGAAGGTGTTGCGCTTCTCGTTCACGTTTACCTATCCGGCAGAATTGTTCTCGAAAACGAGCGGCTCAGTGGTGATTGCGACGCCAAACGGTAAAGTTGATGTGACTGATTCGCGGCTGGGGGTGCCAGAGAGCCTATTTGCCAAGAAGCCAAAAGATGCTTCAAATAAGGAGAAAAACTAATGCCTGAGAATAAAGATGTCGCTATTCGTAAACGCCAGCAGATTGATTCATCAAAGAAAACCATGTTTCTGTTCGTGGCGGGCGCGGCGTTTGTGAGTGGCGTGGCAATTGTGGTGTCGTTCTTCCTCGTGCGGCAGATTTTGTTTCATGGCGCAGTGGTGCTCGCGAAGCAAGACACCATCAATACGCTGGAGAATAATAAAAAGGCGGCCGAGTCGCTCAAAGATAATGTGCGTTCACTAGAGGCGAATGAAGCACTTAACTCAGTGAAGTTAACGGATAGTAGTAGTCCATTGCAAACGATTCTTGATGCGCTGCCGGCTAGTGCGAATGCCGATGCGCTCGGTGCGTCTATTCAGAAGAAGTTCGTCAATGGCATCGCCGGTCTGTCACTAGAAAGCATCTCGGTCCACTATACGGCGAATGAGTCGGGTGCGGAGCAAGAGGACGCTGGTGATGGTCGCTCGGCGGTGAGTTTCACCATGACAGTGAGCGGTACGTCGTCAAGCCTCAAGGAGCTGTTAACGCGCTTTGAAAAATCAATTCGGGTTATCAATATTACCGAGATTGAGATGCAGGCCAGCGAGGACGGCAAGATGACGATGGATATCTCTGGCAAGGCCTATTTTGAGCCGGCGCAAAAAGTTGGATTAGGAAAGAAGGTGATCAAGCCATGAAGAAGAGCGATATAGCGATGATCGTGTTGATAGCCAGCCTTGGCGTTGTGGTGGCATATTTCGTTGCCAGCAGCATTCCATTCTTGCGCGTACCATCATCGGGTGTGGAAGTGCAGACGATATCAAAAATTAGCCCAGATATTGAGCAGCCAGATAAGGCAGTATTTAATCGTGATGCTATTAACCCAACGGTGGAAGCAATTGTTGGCAAAGCGACTGGTAGTTAGCGCGGAGGTGATATGGCGCTACTGACGGATGATATGCAGGGAAAATTGATTGGCTTGCTGACGAGCGAGGGCTTGATCGAGCGGTCGGTTGTTAAGGAGGCGCAAAAACGCGCCAGCGAGTCGGGTAAGCCGCTACTGTCGCTGTTGACCGAGGAGCACCTTTTGGAGAATGAATTATTGGTGCATGCGGTGGCGCAATTGTCTGGTGTGCCGTATGTTAATCTCGCAAGCAGCGTGATTGAGCAGCACATCTTGAACCTGCTGCCGGAGGATGTTGCCGAGCGATTTATGGCGGTACCACTGGCCGAGGTGCAGGGGCGCTTGGCGGTGGCGATGATTGATGCTAATAATGTCCAGGCGGTTGACTACCTAGCAAATCGTATCCAGCGACCGCTCAAGGTATTTATGGCCTCCGAAGAAAGTATCCGTCACGTCCTTGGTCAGTACAGAACAGACTTATCATCGGTCAATGAAGCAGCGGAGGACTCGCAGCGCGAAGCACTGGATGAGTCGTCGCAGAACATTGTGACAATCGTTCAAGATTCACCGATTTCGCGGGCGCTTAGTACGATCCTAGAGTATGCAGTAAAGAGCCATGCCTCGGACGTACACATTGAGCCATTAGAAAAGGCGTTGAAAATTCGCTGTCGTGTTGATGGCGTGTTGCGGGAAATTATGCAGCTACCAAAAAGTATTGAGCCAGCGCTGGTCAGCCGCATTAAAATTCTGTCAAATCTCAAAATTGATGAGCATCGGATTCCGCAGGATGGCCAGTTTGCAGTCAATGTGGCTGGCAAGGATGTCGATCTGCGTATTGCGATTTCACCGGTGGTATGGGGAGAGCAGGTGGTGATTCGTCTGCTTGATAAGACAGGTAACTCGTTTGATCTGACTGATATGGGGTATGCTGGGCGCGCACTGAGAGCCATCCAAAAAGGCATCAAGCGGCCAAGCGGAATGATTTTGACGTCTGGGCCGACTGGTTCGGGTAAGTCAACTAGCTTGTATGCGCTGATCAAGGAAATCAAGGACGACTCGATCAATATTGTGACACTGGAGGATCCGGTGGAGTACAAGATTGACGGCGTTAATCAGATCCAGGTGCATGCTGATGTTGGACTGACGTTTGCATCGGGCTTACGGTCAATTCTCCGGCAGGATCCCGACGTGGTGATGGTCGGTGAAATCCGCGATACCGAGACAGCGAACTTGGCGGTGCAAGCGGCATTGACCGGACACTTAGTCTTCTCGACGCTGCATACCAATTCGGCGGCGGGTGTGCTGCCGCGGCTGTTGGATATGGGGATTGAACCGTTCTTGATTGCTAGTACCGTGAACACCATTATTGGTCAACGGCTGGTCAGGCGGGTGGCGCCAAAGTATGATTCATATCAATCGTCACCACTTGAAACGGAGACTATTCAGTCAACGGTTGGCCACCTCCTGCCAAAAACTCAGGCTGACATATCGACCGTTTCGCAGGATTTGGGCTACAAGGCCTTGCCATTATCTGGTCAAGCCGCTTATACTTTAGTCAGGGGCCGCGATATGCCGCAGACGCCGCAAGGTTACTCAGGACGATGTGGTTTGTACGAGGTGATGGACGTCACTGAGGAAGTTCAAAACCTGATTGTCAAGCGGGCGACGAGCGCCGAGATTCAGCGGCTTGCCATTCAGCAGGGCATGATAACGATGCGTCAAGACGGTTATCTCAAGGCGCTCAGTGGCGTGACAACATTAGAGGAAGTAAATCGGGTAGCAGCCGATACAGCATAAAAGAAAAGGGGGACGATTATGAATAATCAAGAATTACGCATCGAAATTTTACTCGAAGAGGTGGTCAAGAAGCGAGCCTCAGACCTCCACATTCAAGTGGGCCTGCCACCGATGCTGCGCATTGACGGAACATTGGTCGCAGCAACGGGCACACAGCCGCTTGATGAGGCGACCGTGGAGCGGCTGGTATTTCAGATTCTTGATGAGGATCAGCGGCAAATTTTGCTCAAAGATAAGGAATTTGATTTTTCGTTTGCATTCGGTACACTGGGGCGATTCCGGGTGAATGCCTTTCATGAGAGGGGTAATTTGGCGGCGGCGCTGCGCTTAATTCCAAACGAGATCAAGACTGCGCAGGAGCTGGGCATGCCGCCGATTGTCAATACATTTGCTGATTTTCCACGCGGTTTGGTGCTGGTGACTGGGCCGACTGGCTCTGGCAAGTCGACAACTTTGGCGGCGCTGGTTGATAAGATCAACGCCGAAAAGTCGCAGCACATCATTACTATCGAAGACCCGATTGAGTTCACGCACAAGTCAAAAAAATCGGTGGTAGTGCAGCGCGAGGTTCATTATGACACCTATTCGTTCTCAGCGGCGCTGCGTTCTAGCCTGCGCCAAGACCCAGACGTGGTGCTGATCGGCGAGATGCGCGACCTCGAGACAATCTCGGCGGCGATTACCATTGCCGAGACCGGGCACTTGGTGTTTGCGACGCTACACACCAACTCGGCGGCACAGTCGATTGACCGTATGATTGACGTCTTTCCGCCGCATCAACAGCCGCAAATTCGTGCGCAGCTCAGCAATATTCTGATGGCAATTTGTTCGCAGCGGCTGGTGCCGTCTATCGGTGGCGGTCGGGTGGTGGCGGCCGAGATCATGATTGCTAATCCAGCGGTGCGTAATATTATTCGCGAGGGCAAGAGCCATCAGCTGGATGCTGTCATTCAGACGGGTGCTGATCAGGGTATGCAGACGATGGATCGAACGCTAGTGAATCTGGTACAGAACGGTACGATTACGTATGATAGTGCCCGTGAGTTTGCGGTTGATCTAGCGGAGTTTGAGCGGCTTATTCGAGGATAGTGCATGAAAAAATATCATTATGAGGCCAGGGATTCAGCCACGCAAAAGATTACCAAGTCGGTTGTGCAGGCTGAGAGCGAGGTTGCCGCGGCGAAATTGCTGAGCGCTCAGGGCTTCGTGCCGCTGAAAATTGAGCTTCAAGATGAGCGTGAGGGCTTCTTTCAGCGATTGTCAAATAAAATATCGTCCAAGGACAAGATCGTCTTTACGCGGCAGCTAGCGACGTTGATTGGTGCGGGGTTGCCGCTGGCGCAGAGCATGCATACCGTACTGGAGCAGACGCAAAACAAGCGGATGCAGAGTATCATTCAGGAGATAATTTCCGATATTGAGGGCGGTCGGCAACTGTCAAGTGCGTTCGAGAAGCATCCAGAAGTATTTGACAATGTATACGTGGCGTTGGTGGCGGCCGGTGAGGCGTCAGGAACCCTAGATGAAGCGCTCAAGCGCATCGCATCACAGCAGGAAAAAGACGCAGCAATGATTGGTAAAGTACGCGGTGCTATGGTCTATCCAGCAATTGTGCTGTTGGTAATTATCGCGGTGGTGGTGTTCATGCTCGTGATGGTAGTGCCGCAGGTCGAAGGACTGTATGGCAGCTTACACAAAGAGCTACCGTTCACAACGAAGGCCATGGTCAGCGTCGCTGGTTTTTTGGCGCAGTTTTGGTGGGCGTTGGTGATTTTACTTGGCATCGGTTTATATTTCTTTCAGCAGTATCTCAAAACCAAGGCTGGTATTCGTGCTAAAGATACGTTCAAGCTGAACATACCAGTGTTTGACGCCATGTTCCGCAAGCTGTACATGGCTCGCTTTACCCGCACCGGTCAAACACTTCTTAATAGCGGGGTGGCGATGCTGGACATGTTGCGCATCACTGCTCGGGCGGTCAATAATTCAGTTATCCGTCAAGGCATTGAGCATGCTAGCGAGAAGGTGAAGGGCGGCAAGGCGCTGTCGGTGTCCTTAAAAAATGAGGATTATATCTTGCCGATGGTGCCGCAGATGATCAAGATCGGTGAACAGTCGGGTAAGATTGATGAGATGATGGGCAAGTGCGCGCAGATTTACGAAGATGAGCTAGATGAGGAGATCAAGGCGATCACGACAACGATTGAACCAGTGCTGATGGTGGTCTTGGCGGTCGTGGCCGGCGTGATGGTGGGTGCGATAATCTTTCCAATTTATAATCTGGTCGGAGATATTAGCCTCTAGACAATCCATAAGCAGTACGGTACAATAACGAAAGAAAGTTAAGTCACAGAAAGGTGGGCAACTTCATGGCTCAGCAAAAAGCAAATCGAGGGTTTACAATTATTGAAGTCGTGTTGGTGCTGGCGATCGCCGGACTGATATTTTTGATGGTATTCTTGGCATGGCCGGCCTTGCAGCGCAGCCAGCGCGACACACAACGACGCAGTGACGTGACTCGGTTCGTCTCGCAGGTGAATAGTTATGCAACAAATAACAAGGGAAGCATCCCGAAAACCGATACGGGATCGATCAATAGCTTCCTCGATTCGTATATGAAGCGTGGCAACGGTGAATTTAAGGACCCACAGACCGGCAACAATTACAGCGTTGTAACTGGTGTCGCTCAGCAGGGTTCGGCAACGACCGAGAAGATGGTCTATGCCACGAGCGCTCAATGTGATGGCGAAAATATTGTCGCCAAAAGTGGTTCGCCGCGCTCGTTCGCCGTCAAGGTGCAGCTAGAAGGAAGCGGTGCGTTTTGTAAAGACAATCAAAACTAAGTCAGCAGTGATATGATTGACAGCCTCCTACTATTAGGGGGCTGCTTTTTTCATGATTTCTTGTTACCATTAACAGTATGATGGTAGTGACAATACTGGTGGGTGTGGCAATTCTTGGCGCAGTGATGGGGAGCTTTATCGGTGCTCAGGTGTGGCGAGTCCGTGCTCGGCAGCTCGTTGAAGACAAGCAGGCCGGCGAACCGGTTGATACGCTGGAGCTACGCCGCCTGAAGCCGCTCCTCAAGCCTCTCAAGAAAGATCGATCGCAGTGTCTTTCTTGTGGGCACGAGCTACGCTGGTATGATTTGCTGCCGGTAGTGAGCTGGCTGGCTGCTAGAGGTCGCTGTCGGTATTGCCAGGCACCGATTGGCTGGATGGAACTGGGGCTCGAAGTGGCGATGGCCGGGCTGTTTACAGTGGTGACGTGGCATGGCATGATGACGTTTACGGCGCCACTAGTAACAACGAAGGTCGCGATTATGCTGATGGGGCTATCATATCTAGCGTTCCTGTTCGTGTATGACAAGCGGTGGTTTTTGCTTCCGGACGTGGCGAATTGGCCGTTCGTGATATTGGGAGCACTATTTGCTGGGATTCATGTGGCGACTGGTCAGCTACCGGGCGGAGTGCCTGGACTGATGGCAGCGGTCGTCATTCTCAGTGGCGTGTACGCATTGCTCTACGTCGTGTCGAGTGGTCGCTGGATAGGATTTGGTGATGTCAAGCTGACGCTCGGTCTCGCGCTCTTTTTAATGGATTGGCGGCTAGCATTTCTCGCACTCTTTTTAGCAAATTTACTCGGCACGCTACTGGTACTGCCGGGGATGCTTCGGGGCACAGTGCAGCGTGGAGCGCGAATCCCATTCGGGCCGTTATTGATCGTCGGCTTTCTTATTTCGTGGTTTTTTGGTGCCAGGATCGTGGATTGGCTTATCGTGATTTGATAGTGCTTATGCTATAATAATGAACATATGAAGCGGTGGCAATCCGGGTTTACAATCGTTGAAGTGGTGTTGTTCTTGGCGATCACTGGCCTATTGACCGTTGGCTTGTTAGTTGGCGTGAGTGCTGCACTGCGCCAACAACAATATCATGACGCTGTTCAATCGTTCGCCGGTTTTATTCGTGATCAGTATAGCCGAGTGATTAGTATCGAGAATGATCGGGGCGATCGCGACACGTGTCCTGTTAAGGGTGCAACAAACGACGGAGCTCGGGGCCAGTCGAATTGCGTTGTCGTTGGTCGCTATGTCAAGTCGACGAATTCCGAGGCACGTTCATTTACCGCCTATCCGCTGTACGCCCTGAAGCGCTCGGGAGTGTGGACGTATAGTTACAGTGAGAGTGAGGCAAATACCTATACGGTTGGCTGGGGTGCGCAGGTACGCTCGCTCACGGCAACTAATACCATTGGTAGAGAACTGGCTCTATTAATATACCGCGATCCAGATAGCGGGCAGGTTATCGTACGCACGAATGACGCGCCGTATTCACCAGCTAATATTAATAATTTTATTCGCAATATGCAGCCGAATGGCGGTATGTATACGGCCGATTTACAGCTGCGGCAGCGAGAGTTTTGTATCTATGATACTGGCTGGTCAGTTGGCCAGAGACTGTCAGTCTTTTTGGGAGCAAAGGCTGGCTCGAGCGAGGCAGTGACGGTCGGTCATGCGACAAAGGGGTGCGATAATGAAGCGACGGCATAGCGCGCGCGGCGACACGATCATTGAAGTGGTAATGGCGGTAGCAATGTTTAGCATGCTGGCGATCGGTATCATGGCACTCATGAACAGTGGTATTGCTATGGCGCAGCGATCATTAGAGTTGACGCTTGTGCGGCAACAGATTGATAGTCAAGCAGAAATGCTGCGCTACATTCACGACAAGTCGTCTCAGGCCGGCAGCTCATTTGCTACCCTCTGGGACGCGATGAAAGGTCGGACCATTGACCACGCTAATTCGCTATTGAATGTTAATCGATGTCCAGAGGCAATGCCGAGTGGGGGATTTGCACTAGCGCCCAGCAAAAACACCTTTCAGTTGATTACTAATAAGTATGAATTATCGCCGACATATGCCAAGATTTCAACTGCCCGAAATCCAATTTCTTTAGGTATTTCAATTCAGCTGGTGCGTGTTGAAGGCGGCCGCGCCTATGATGCGTATATTCAGGCCTGCTGGATGAGTGTGGGGACTGACCGGCCAATGACCACGGGGACGATTGTGAGGATGTATGACACAGCGGTATAGACGATACGGGTTTACCTTGATTGAACTGATGCTGGCGATGGCATTTGTGTCGGTGTTGCTGCTGGCGATTGCTACGATAGCGATCCAGGCCGGCAAGCTGTATAATCGAGGTCTCACGCTCAAAAGTATCAATCAGTCCGGCCGCGAAATTAGCGATAGCTTGCGGCGCGACTTTTTGCAGGCTAATGCCGGCAAGATAAGTGGTAATGCTAATTCGGCCGTTGTCATGGTGCAGGCGGGGGGTGCCGATCGGAGTGGCCGACTCTGTCTAGGTGACTATTCATATGTTTGGAATGTGCCAAAAGTTGTCTCTGGAGAAGTGAAGGCCGGTGCGGGTATTATTACCGAAGTTGGCGGGCCGCATTCTGGTCGTCCGATTAATTTTGCTCGAGTGATTGACCCAGATGGCATGCTGTGCCAAAAAAATGAAACAACGGGGGCGTATATGTCAACGGTCGCGACGGATAAAGTGACGCATCTTCTCAAGCCAGCCGGGTCGAATGATGTGGTGCTGGCAATTCATCAAATGAAGGCAGCGCGAGTGGTGGGTGATAGCGGGGCAGACAGTCTGTATCGTTTGGAATTTGTCCTTGGAACCAGTCAGCTTGAGGCGGTCAATACAGCTAACGGTACCTGTAAGCCACCGGCGGATAACAGTGAGAATCTCGACTTTTGCGCAATAAATAGCTTTGAGATGATTGTGAGGACAAATGGATAAAATAGCGAGAAATAATCAATTAGGCGCGGTGTCGTTATTTGCAGTGATTTTTGCGACACTGTTACTAACGGTTTTGATGCTCGGCTTCATGCGGCTCATAATGGTTGATCAGCGACAAGCCCTGAATAATGAGCTGTCACAAAGTGCGTACGATGCGGCCCTGTCCGGTGTTGAAGACGCCAAGCGAGTCGTGCGTGCCTGTCAAAAAGGAGATAACGGTGGCAAGGCCTGTGAGCAGTTACGATTGCCTAATGATTGCAAAGTAGTCGCACGTGCGGGCGTTGCCGGTAGTGTAGCCGCTAACGAGACACTGATTCAATCGCGTCGCTCAGGGGACGGTAAAGAGTTCAACCAAGCCTATACCTGTGTCAATATTACGATGGATACGGAAGATTTCCTGGTTAGCATACCCGAAGGATCATCTCGTCTCGTACCACTGAAAGCCAAAGCTGAATTTAATAAAATTGTCCTCGAGTGGTTTACTAAAGAGGATGCGAATGGCAATGTGGCCGCTGGGCGAGTAAAAAATGCTGCCTCGGCGTCAACCTCGCTGCCAGCGTACAGTGACTGGGATGAGTCGCCGTCCCGTCCCGCACCCGCGCTACTACGCACTCAGATGATTTTTCCGGGTGATACATTCGACCTTGCTAGTCTCGATAGCTCTCGCGTTGCGACGATGTTCCTCTATCCACGGACGCTGAGTGTCCCCGGGCCGACGAACGGAGGTGTATCGGCAATTAATCTACCGCGAGCGGGCGGTGGTGGGCAATTTAACAATGCTCCGACACCGGTGAGCTGTTCTCTAGATTTTGCGAACAGTGGCTATTCGTGCCGAGCCACAATTGATATATCGCCTGTTACGGCCGCCGCCAGCGTTAATTCATTCTTGCGTTTGACGCCGCTATATCGCATGTCACACGTGCGAATTGCCCTATATAATGGTGCAGAACCGGTCAAGTTTGATGGTGTTCAGCCGGCGGTCGATGCGACTGGTCGTGCCAGTAATGTGTTTCGACGGGTTGAGGCGCGTCTCCAGATAGGTGACGATTTCCCGTATCCTGAAAATGCTATTGACCTTGAGAACAGCCTCTGTAAAGACTTTTCGGTGACCGAAGGCAGCGTAACGCCGGGTAACTGTCGGCCGTAGTGTCTTAGGGGTCTATCTCGTATCACTGTGAAAGCGTTCGTGGACGTCTTTGAGGTGCTGGTCGGTGACGTGTGTGTAAATCTGGGTCGTGGCGATATTGCTATGACCAAGCATCGATTGTACCGCCCGTAGGTCCGCTCCATTCATCAGAAGGTCGGTGGCAAAGCTATGACGCATAGTGTGCGGGCTAACGTGCTTGGTGATGCCAGCAAGTCGGGCATAGTGCGATACCATCCGCTGGATCGAGCGAGCACTCAGCCGACGATAATCGCCGGAAACTGACGGCTTTGCTAGGCGCCTGCTATAGCTGATGAATAGAGCCGGCAAGCTGTCACTTCGCGCATCAAGGTAGTTTTTGACGTGCTCGGCAGCGGACATTGAAACGAATACCGGCCGGTCTTTCTGGCCCTTGCCGCGCACCATAAACTCGCGTCGAGTGAGATTGATGTGGTCACGGTTCAAGTTAACAAGTTCCGACACGCGCAGTCCGCTCGAAAACAAAAGCTCAATGATTGCTCGGTCGCGAAGCCCCGGCTCATTGTTCAGCGGGATCTGCTCAATGAGTCGCACCACCTCGTCGTAGTGAAGAAATGTGACTTGTTTGCGAACGGTTTTTGGTAGGGTAATCTTGTCGGCTGCCAGTGATGAGATATCCCGTTGTGATAAATACGTCAACAATCCACGTAGGGCGATCAAGTGATAGTTTTGTGTAATTAACAACAATTCTTCACCGGTGTTGCTATTTTTATAACGGTTTAACCAGAGGCGATACTTACGAATTGTCTCTGATGTTATTTTTGCAACATCAATATCACCAGCAAAATCAATGAAGCGTTCAAGGTATAATTTGTAGTTCTCAATGGTGCGAGGACTACGGCCACCCTCAACTTCTAGGTGCTCCAGGAAATCTGCTAATGCTTCGGAGAAATACATAGTTTAATTTTAACAACATCTATACCGTTTATCAAATGAATACTTTTTGCTATGATGAAGAAAATAATACACGAAGGAGGCGTATGGCTGAGTCAAAAAAGAAGAATATGTGTGGCATTGAGCGAACACTGATTGTGTTCAAGCCTGATGCAGTACAGCGGGGAATCGTCGGTGAAATCTTGCAGCGATTTGAGCGCGTTGGCCTCAAGATTATCGGTGTCAAGATGGTGGCCCCGGGTCGTGAGCATTACTTTGCGCACTACGAAACGATTGGCAAGATGGTAACGCGCCGTGGTGAAGAAATCTTTGATATGACGCTCAATATGATGATGGATGGGCCGGTTATCGCTATGGTTCTTGAAGGGGTCGAAGCGGTCGCTGTGGTGCGTAAAATTGTCGGCCCAACTGAACCGAAATCTGCCGACATGGGTACGATTCGTGGTGACTATTCACATGTTAGCTTTGGCTATGCTAACGAATGTCGGAAGGGCGTGCCAAACCTGATCCATGCGTCGGGTGATCCTGACGAGGCAGAGCAGGAAGTCGCTCACTGGTTTAAGCCCGAAGAATTGATGGACTATGTTACATTAAACGAAAAGTTTACTCGATAGCATTCTCGTCACTCAAAACTACCCGTGCTATAATTGACACGGGTAGTTTTTGTGTATGCCTCGGTAGCTCAACTGGATAGAGCAGATCCGTCCTAAGGATAAGGTTGCAGGTTCGACTCCTGCCCGGGGTACCAAAGCATTATGACAAAGAAAGTCAAATCAACCAAAGCATTTGATGGTCAGCGCGATGGCGAGGAGCTGTTGTTCGTGTTTCGTCGACATATTATTGCTATGCGCAAGGGTTTTTACTTACTGCTCGTTCCGATGACGATTGGCGCGCTACCATATCTTATCTGGCAGGATAATCTCAATCTTTTATGGGTATTTCTTGGTAGCTTTGTTTTTGGACTCGTTCTGTTTGGTTATCATTTTTTGATGTGGTTTTATACGTATTACATTGTGACAAATCAGCGACTTCGCCAGATAACGCAGCATGGTTTTTTTGGTAAGGATGTAATTGAACTTAAGCTAGCGAAAGTCCAGAATATCAGCTACGTTGTGCCTGGTTTTACGGGCGAAATGTTCAAATTTGGTACAATAGTTATTCAGACGTTTGTTGGTGATCTTGTCATCAAAAACGTTGAACATCCAGATAAGATTTATAATAAGCTGCAAGATGCGGTGGATCTCGCCGCTGAAAGGAGTGATCGTGCTAAAGAAAACAACGAAGGGTAAAAAAAAGGACAAGCGTTCACTGCCGTCACGGATTACCAATGACACGGTCGCGGAGCATCGCGAAAAAGTGCTGGCTGGGGGGCGTAAACACAAATATCCGATACAGTACTCCAAGCATAAGCTAGTCTGGAACACGATTTTTATTAGCATAGCCGGGCTTGTGACAGTGATTGTTTTATTATATCTTCAGCTCTATGTTTGGAAGGACACAAGCGATTTAGCATATCGTATTACCAAAATTTTGCCGCTACCGGCCGGTTCAGTTGAAGGGGAATTTGTGCGCTATAGTGATTATTTACTATATAACCGCGGTAATATGGCGGTGCTTAAGACTCAGGGTCAAGATCAAGCGGGTGATAAAGTTGCTTTTCAGCGGCAGCGGGCCATGAACCAAGCGGTGCAGGATGCATATGTGCGTAAGCTAGCGAGAGAAAGGGGTATATCAGTTGATGATCGAAAAGTTGATGAAGAGATGGACCGCCAGCAAAAGGATGCCGGCCTGTCAAAAGAAGCCTACCGTTCGGCAGTAAAAGATATGATTGGCTGGTCGCTTGATGAGGCGCGTGATGGTATCAGGGCATCGCTGCTGCGCTGGGAAGTATCGTTTGCTGTTGATGAAGCGGCGGCCAATCTTGTTAAGGAGGTCGAAGCGCAGCTCAAGGCCGGTAAATCGTTGACCGATGTCGCAGCGGCGTTAGGTGAACGAGTACAATTAATGCCGGAGACGGTTGTTCCGAAGACCAACAAGGATGGTGGCTTGACCGAGGCGGCGATTAGAACCGCAGATGGCACGATCTCTGGGGTTATTAAACCGCTCGGTGGTGATGGCTACTACTTTGTTCAGCCACGCTCGCGAGACGATAGTTCAGTCACTTATTCATATCTCAAGATTCCACTGACGACGTTCAAAACTAATTTTGATAAGTTGATCAATGGTAAAAAAGTCACTTACTATGTCCATCTTGACCAGCCGGCTGAACAAAAGTCAAGTGAGCAGAAATAGCCTTCTGTTATCCATTGTCATCTTTGCGAAAGCCTTGCCCATCTGCTATAATCCTTGGGGAGGTATGCCGCTGTAGCTCAGTTGGTAGAGCGGCGCTTTCGTAAAGCGTAGGTCACCGGTTCGAATCCGGTCAGCGGCTCCAGAGTAGTATGAAGAAGCATATCACAAGCACATTACGACAGATGATGAAAGATCGCTGGCTGTTTGGTCTCGTTGTTGCTAATGTCTTGCTGGCGTTAGTAATCATTATCTCCTTTGCTATTACTATTAAGCCCAAAGAAACTCAGGTCATTGTTCAGCACAGTGCGTTTAGTGTGACGGGGCTATACCGTGGTCACTGGTATTCGCTCTGGGCGTACGGCGTGCTGCAGCTTATGATTACGGTTGGGCACATTATGTTGAGTGCCAAGCTTGCTGCGGCCCAGCGTCGTGATTTAGCATTGGCGTTCCTTTGGTTCACAATTGCTATATCAGTTATGCTAGCACTGTTCGCCTACTCAATAATCGTAATTGCGTCGGTGGTGTAGGGTTATGGATATAGAGATACCACTTGGTAAACGAAAGCCATTCTATCGATTCTTGGAGGTCCTGCCGGGTCTGTTGAGCTATGGCGCAGTTATTCTTCTTATCGTGTTGTCGATATTTAGCCCGCTGATCGCGTCGCTCTATCTGCTCATCATTATTCTGTCGATGATGGTGCGCGTTGTCGGTATCACGTATCATATGGTTGCTGGCCGCGCCAAAATGGATAAAGCGAGTCTGATTGATTGGCATGCGCGTCTTGAGGATCTTGAAGATGCACAGGCGGTATATGCACGTATTCGCGACCAACGACATAAGGAGGTTGGTTTTGCGCAGCATAAAGAAAACGTACGCCTCATCGCTTCCGCGCAGCCAGGGTTTTTCCCGAAGCCGTCAGAAATTTATAACGCGGTTATCATGCCCGCCTATAATGAGAGTATTGAGGTAATTGAACCAGCTATTCAATCGGTGATTGCCACTACGTACGACAAAAAACATATGATTATGGTGTTTGCGTATGAGGAGCGGGGCGGTAAGGATATTGACACAACTGCCAAGACACTACAAAAACGCTATGGCAAGTATTTTCACGCCTTTCACATTGTCAAGCATCCAAAAGACATTCCGAATGAGGTGATCGGCAAGGGTGGCAATATTACGCATGCCGGGCGCTGGCTGAGGGGGTGGATCAAGGAGCAGCATATTCCGTATAGTAACGTTATTGTTACGACGATGGATTGTGACAACAAGCCACATGAAACCTACTTTGACTACCTGACATACGAATATATCGTCCGCGAGGACCGTAAGCACTACTCGTATCAACCAGTGTGTCTATTCACTAGTAACATCTGGGACGTACCGGCGCCGATGCGTGTGGTCGCGACGGGTAACTCATTTTGGAATATCATTAGCTCAATGCGCCCCCATTCGCTACGTAATTTTGCTTCACATGCTCAGCCGATGGATGCGCTCGTTGAGATGGACTTCTGGAGTGTTCGAACGATCGTCGAAGATGGTCACCAATATTGGCGCAGTTATTTCTATTTTGGTGGTAACTACGGGGTCGTGCCGCTCCATGTACCGATTTATCAAGACGCGGTATTGTCAGCCACGTATATGAAAACGCTCAAAGCGCAGTTTATTCAGCTTCGTCGCTGGGCGTATGGAGCATCTGATGTCGCGTATGTTGGCGAACGGGTCTTTACCAAGCAGCGTAATGTACCATTTTGGGCTGGCTTTTCGCGATTTGTCAGGTTGCTTGATGGACACGTGACGTTAGCCTGCGTTTCAATTCTGATCGCTTTTGGTGGCTGGGTACCACTTATCATTAATGCCGAGGCCGCCCGTAGTGTCGCCGCGCATCAATTGCCTGATACGGTGAGCACGCTGCAGCAAATTGCGCTAATTGGTATGGCGATAGCGATTTTTAGTGCCTTCAAGCTTTTACCGTCACGTCCAATTCGCTACACGCGCCGCCGGAATATCTGGATGCTCTTGCAGTGGGTGCTGATGCCAGTGACGGCCATTGTCTATAGCTCCGCCGCAGCATTCACTGCACAGACCCGTCTGTTAGTTGGGCGGTATCTTGATAAGTTTGACGTCACCGAAAAAGCCACAGCGGCGATTAATGCTCGCCAGAAGGCGACTGCACGTAAACGGTCGAAGGCCTCCCGCGTCGCCGAGAAGTGATGAGTCGGTGCTGGGCAGCGTACTGGAGTGCTGCTACTGGGTCGTAACGTTGGAGAATCATGTGTGTTATTTGAGCGATGATTTGTGTAGATAGCGGCTTACCTTGCTTGATAATCTGTTCCTGCGCAGTTTGTGCAAGGAAGTAGCTATCATGTGCTGCAGTATGCTTATTATGCTGAAAGCTACGGCTAATGCTTATGATGAGCTTTCCTAAATTGAAAGGGGTGGTTGACCCGTCGTGTGTTAGCACCATGCGCCCGTCTAGCGTAGCCCGTTCGTATGTCGTAAAGACTGCGCCACATTCTGGACAGGACCGTCGCCGCCAGACGCTGGGGTGTTTCGTGTGCTTGCGGGAGTTTTTGGTAGTAGTTTTATCGTGAAAACAATTTATACAAATCATATCAATATATTGACATATCGCTATAAAAAATACTAGTGGAAAAGTATATGAAAATGTGTAAAATAGAAAAAACTAAAAACCCTCCGTACTGCGAGGGTTGTATGCAATAATGGTGGGCAATAGAGGATTCGAACCTCTCACCTCTTCAACGTCAATGAAGCGCTCTAGCCAAATGAGCTAATCGCCCGACTATCATCAATAATAGCAGGAATTAGTGGTGAATGCAATTACCTCTTGCGGAGAGTGTAGGGGTTGGCCGTCACGTCGTTTCTTGGTGTAGTATTACGAATCCGCTACCTAGTCTATGCGTCGTAAGGGTTGCCCGGAACTTTTAACTATGCTACGGTGAGAGTAGCGAAGACAGAGACTAACCACCTCTCGAGCAACGTGAAAGCGGTTGCGGCGCACGAAACCAGCCGGAGCAAGAGTCATCGCCAAGGTGGAACCTCCTGGCTCGTCCCCAGGACCGAGGCACGCACGCTATATGCGTTGGGCGTGCTTTTATAATTACTTAAAAGGAGGTTTTATGAGCGAAGATAAACTCTATGCAATGCGACACAGCTTGGCGCATATTATGGCGGCGGCTGTGCAGCGGGTATGGCCAGACGCCAAATTCGGAGTCGGTCCGGTCGTTGAGCATGGGTTTTACTACGATATTGATCTTGGTGAAACGAAGATCAGTGAGCAGCAGTTCAATAAAATTGAAAAGGTAATGCGACGAATCATTGCCGAAAAGCAAGATTTTGTGTGCACAAAATGCCCAATTGATGAAGCAATTCAATGGGCCAAAGATAGCCATCAGCCGTATAAAGAAGAACTTCTTAATGATCTAAAACGTGCCGGGACAACGGTAGCAAAAGATCTGGACGCTGCAGAAATGGGTACAATTGCTGAAGGTGATAGTGCGCTTGATGAAGTTTCGTTTTATACCAACGGATCATTTAAGGATTTGTGTCGTGGACCACATGTTGCAAATACCAGTGAGGTTGGCGCGTTTAAGCTGATGCGGATTGCGGGCGCCTATTGGCGTGGTAATGAAAAAAACCCCCAGGTGCAACGGCTGTACGGTGTGGCTTTTGCCACGCAGGAAGAGCTGGATGAATATTTGGAGAAATTAGAGCTAGCCAAACAACGTGATCACCGAAAGCTAGGCAGAGAACTTGATCTATATACAACCTCACCGTTAGTGGGTGTAGGCCTGCCGTTATTTACACCTCGTGGAACTGTTCTGCGTGATATCGTGGCCCAATACTCAAACCAACTGCGTCAGAGGTTTGGTTTTGAAAAAGTCTGGACGCCGCATATTACCAAAAAGGATCTGTATGAAACGTCGGGCCACTGGGCCAAATTTGGCGAAGAGCTGTTTTTGGTTAAAAGTCAGGAAACCAGTGATGAAATGGCGTTAAAGCCGATGAACTGCCCGCACCATACGCAGATTTTTGCTTCACAACCTCGTAGCTACCGCGATATGCCGGTGCGCTACTTGGAGACGACCACTGATTATCGTGACGAGAAAACCGGTGAGCTTGGTGGTCTGAATCGCGTGCGCTCATTAACCCAGGACGATAGTCATGTTTTTTGTCGTCCAGATCAAATTGAGCAAGAGATCAATAATTTATTGTCTGCCGCCCAGGAACTGTACAATACTATTGATATGAAATTGCGAATTCGACTGAGTTATCGTGATGATTCTGATGCATATTTGGGCGAACGTGAACTGTGGACTTCCGCACAAAATCAGTTGAAGTCAGCAGTTGAAAAAGTTGGTTTGGACTATTTTGAACAGGAAGGTGAGGCTGCCTTTTATGGTCCAAAGATTGACTTTATGGCGACTGACGCTATTGGCCGTGAGCACCAAGTTGCGACGGTGCAACTGGACTTCGTGCAGCCGCAACGGTTCGGCTTAGAGTATACCGAGAGTGATGGTAATTTTACAACACCTGTGATGATTCACTGTGCGCTGCTCGGGTCGATTGAACGATTCTTGAGTGTCTTCATTGAACACACGGGTGGCTGGTTCCCGTTTTGGGCGGCACCGGAACAAGTACGTATTCTAACGATTAATGACACTGTCTCAAACTACGTTGATGAAATTACATCGATTTTATCAGAGGTGACCTTAATGAAACCGATAAAATACAACGATGTAAGATTTACAATAGATAGTCGTAATGAATCCCTCGGGAAAAAGATTCGTGAGGCGACTGTTGTAAAAATACCAATACAGATTATTGTTGGGCCAAAGGATCAGATAGCACGTGTCGTAAGCATCAGGACGCATGCGGGTGAAGAGCAAATTCCGCTTGAACAGCTAGCTGAGTATGTACGGGGACTGTAATCTTGTGCGTAGGCTAAGAATTGCAATTGATATCGACGATGTTCTAGCAGAAAATACAATCGGGTTTGTGGCGTTTAGCAATGAACGGTGGGGCACACGATTGAGTGTTGATGACTATAGCGAACATTGGTCAGAGATGTGGCATGTTGACAGCGAGGAGGCAGAACGGCGTGCTCATGTCTTTCACGACTCTGGTGCGATAAAGGGATATGCTCATATAGGGGGGGCGGAGGAGGCGCTTAGAAACATGTCGCAGGTGCATCATCTCATGGTGGCTACTTCGCGTCGCTTGCAGGTGCAAAGCGATACACTGCTTTGGATCGAGGAGCATTTTCCAGGGATTTTCGCCAGTTCTGCGGTCTACTTCTCTGGCCTATGGGATACAGTGCACGAGGGCTCTCATAAACTGACAAAAACAGAGTTAATCACGCAAATTAATGCCGATGTTTTAATTGATGATCAGTTGAAACATTGTTTAGCTGTTTCCGAGTCTGGTCGTAATGCTATCTTATTTGGTGATTATACTTGGAATAGAGCAGATAGTTTGTCGGATAGAGTGGTGCGATGCCATTCGTGGTCAGAAGTGGAGGTGGAAATTGAGCGAATTGCCAATAGCTAGCTTGCGAGACCGGATCTATATTCTCATGGCGCAGCTACCTGACGACAAGGTGACGACGTACGGTGACTTGGCAGCACTGTCTGGACACCCATACGCAGCGCGAATTGTGGGCGGGATAGCGCATGGTGGCCCAGAGAATTTGCCGTGGCATCGCCTAGTGAACGCGAAAGGTGGCTTGGCGGTAGGTTTTCCGGGTGGGCAAGCTGTGCAAAGGCAGCTACTTGAACAAGACGGTATTTATTGTGATGAGAGGTGGCGGATAATTGATTTTGAGGAACGACGATGGCGGCCGAAACTATAAAAGCAAAATTACCCCTAGTTGTTATCACGGGGCCGACTGCTAGTGGTAAGACCTCGCTAGCGATTCGTCTGGCAAAACAATATAATGGCGAAATAATTTGTGCCGATAGCAGAACAATATATCGAGACATGAATATTGGTACGGCAAAGCCAACTATGGCTGAGCGAGAAGTAGTGCCTCATTGGGGCCTTGATTTAGTTAGTCCGGGCGAGACATTTAGCGCCGCACAGTTTAAGGAGTATGCTCTGCAAAAAATAAGTGAAATTCGCTCTCGGGGGCGGTTACCATTTCTTGTCGGCGGCACGGGTCTCTATATTGATGCGGTAATTTTTAATTTTCAATTTGGAGATCCTCCCGATTCTGCTTTACGGCGTGAGCTAGAAAAAAGGACAGTAGCCGAGCTACAATATTATTGTCTTATACACAACATAAAGTTGCCAGAAAATAATAAAAATAAACGTTACCTTATACGCTCTATTGAACAAAAAAATAGATATAACAGGGGTGGATCTGTAATGCAAGGCAATAATATCGTTGTAGGTATAGCAACGAATAAGAAAACACTACGAACAAGAATTGTGCTCAGGTCTGAACAATTATTTTCAAATAATGTTGTGGGTGAAACAATGATGTTGGCCCAAAAATATGGCTGGGATAATGAGGCCATGACAGGTAATGTCTATCCGTTGGTCCGAGAGTTTTTGAATAAAAATATTACCGAAAGTGAATTAAAGCGGCAATTTGTTGTAGCTGATTGGCAGTTGGCGAAGCGACAGATGACGTGGCTGCGGCGCAATCCGTTTATCATGTGGGCGACGCTTGACTCTGCTGAACACTATTTGTCACAACTTTTGGCTCAGGCGTAAAATTTATGGTACAATTTTTAATACATGATTGATGCGCTGTTTGGCTCAAAAACGAGGGTGAAGTTACTACACCTGTTTTTAGCGAACCCTGAAAAATCGTTTTATGTTAGAGAGATTACGCGATTGATCGGCGAGCAAATTAACTCGGTACGGCGTGAACTATCAAATATGCTCAGAGTCGGAGTCATTGTTTCGAATAATTATGACAATAAATTGTATTACGCTGCGAATCAGCAGTATGCATACTTCACGCCACTAAAGATGATTTTTGCCGATGAACGACCGAGTGAGCAGGCTGATCATGACAAAAAGAACAGTATACCATGGGTGAGCGATATTGCTCGGCTGTCCGGACTGAAGATCGCTATAGTTGCCGGTGCGTTAGTGCGTGGATCGACGAGTCGGGTTGATATACTGTTAGTTGGTCGACTATCGGAGTCGAGAGTTGGTGTCGCTATTAAGAAAATTGAAAAAGCCGAGGGGAGAGAGCTGAATTATGCTGTAATGAGCTATGATGATTTTTACTATCGTCTGAGCGTTAGAGATAAGTTTGTGATGGAAATAATGAATAGTAAGCACTCGGTTGTGGTAGATGCAGAGAGTATACTAGGATAAGGAGACGTATATGTTTGAAGTAGAATACAAAGGTGCAAATAACGTTATTTTTACAACGAAAATGGTAAAAATTGCGTTTGACCCAGCGTTATCGCTGGTTGGTCTTAAGGATAATCTCGGGGGGCAGGATGTTGAGATATTGTCAGAGGATAGATTTGCCGCAAGTAATGTAACACCACGGTTGCTCTTTAGCGGCCCGGGTGAATATGAGGTCGGCGACGCATCTCTGAAAGGGGTGGCAGCCTGGCGACACATTGATACGGAAACTGATGTTAAAAAATCAACGATTTACCGTTTAACAATTGGTGGTGTGCGTGCTGTGATTATAGGTAACGTTGCCCCAAAATTGTCAGAGTCTCAGCTGGAGGAGATTGGTGTCGTTGATATTGTTGTGATACCGGTTGGCGGTGGTGGTTACACGCTTGACGCAACATCTGCGGCTCATATGGTACGCCAGCTGGAGCCGAAAGTAGTTATCCCAGTGCATTATGCTGATGGCGCGCTACACTACGAAGTGCCGCAAGACGACCTGTCGGTGTTTGTTAGCGAAATGGGCGTGGAGGCTATTGACGCTGGGCCAAAGTGGAAGGTGAAGGGGGTGGCATCTTTACCTGAACAACTATCAATCATTACTGTCGCGCGGAGCTAGGCTGGTCGATACGTTGCACTAATAATCCCCCTCCTTGTCAGGAGGGGGATTGAGCTTAGGCGGTTTTTGTCTGTATCGGGCGTAACAGCCCTTTCTTTTTAAGAGTACGAATTGCTTGAGTACTCAGAACCAACGTGACTTTTTGACCATCTACTACAAGAGTTTTCTTCTGTAGGTTTGGCTTAAAAGTGCGCTTGGTACGGCGAAGGGAAAAGCTAACGTTGTGACCGTATTGCTTGCCTTTGCCGGTTAGTTCGCATCGTGATACCATTTCCAACCTCGCTTTATATTAACTAAACAATCTATCGTATTGTAGCGGTATTTCTATAATTAGTCAAGGTGTTATAATGGTAATTATGGATTTGGCATATTTAGGTATGGTCTTGGTGGTCATTCTCGTCTCAATGACGCTACACGAGGCGATGCATGCGTTTATGGGCTATTTCCTTGGAGATGATACAGCCAAGGCAGAGGGGCGGCTGACATTAAACCCGCTGAAGCATATTGATCCGTTCATGACGCTTTTGCTGCCATTATTACTAGCTATGCTAGGGCTGCCAATTTTTGGTGGTGCTCGACCGGTGCCATTTAATCCTCAGCGCGTACGACACGGTGAATGGGGCGCAGCGTTTGTAGCGCTTGCTGGGCCACTGACTAATTTGTTTTTAGCGTTTTTAGCGTTTGGCGTGGGTGTCGTCAGCGGGGTTATTACTAGCGGCGGGCTGATTCAAAATACATTAGTGGGGCAAATCATTAGCCTCGTCGTGTTGGTTAATTTAGGTTTTTTCGTGTTTAATATGTTGCTGCTGCCACCACTTGATGGGTCGCGGGTGCTGTACGCGCTTGCTCCAGAGGGTGTGCGCCGTGGCATGGAGTGGATTGAGCGCTACGGGGTAATGGTGGTGTTCATTATCATTATGATCGGACAGGCGGCAATTGGGCGAATTATGACGTTTGCTACGAACGGTATTATCCAATTCTTTTGCGTGATTTTTGGTGTATAATAGAGATAGCCTCAGGTAGGCGGGCGCATATGATTTTCCTAACATCATATGATAGGGAGTCCTAATGGTCAGTCATCGTGGTGACTGGTTGCGGATACCCACCTTGCATTTATGCGGGGGAATATCACGCGCTTGCGCTGCTTGGGGCTTTTATGATGTATAATAATAGGGCAGTCTACTAAGCGATCGCTTGGCAGTGAAGCCAAGAGGAAAGTCCGGGCAGTAAAGGACACCGACAGTCGCTAACGGCGACCGGGGGTAACCCTAGGGAAAGTGCCACAGAAACAAGACTACCTTTGTGGCGATAGACACAAAGGAAAAGGTGAAACGAGTAAGGTAAGAGCTTACAGTCCTCGGTGGTGACACAGAGGAGAGGTAAACCCTGTCGACTGCAAGGAGGCCTACAAATGAGTTGTCCGCTCGTAGGCCGATAACCGCTTGATTTACCTGGCAACAGGTAAACTAGATAGATGATCGCTCGCGACAGAACCCGGCTTATCGGTAGGCTGTAAACTAAAACCTTCTCTCAGCGGAGAAGGTTTTAGTTTACTGAAAGCACTTTCTTATAGTGCTGCTTTAACAATCGCGGTAAAGGCCGTAGGTTCGTTAACGGCTAACTCTGCCAACACTTTTCGATCAAGCTCAATATTCTTTGCCCTGAGAGCAGCCATGAGCCTACCGTACGTTGCGCCCTCTCGGCGAGCGGCTGCATTAATGCGGGTAATCCACAGGCTGCGGAGGTCTCGTTTTTTATTGCGTCGATCACGGTAGGCATATTGCAGAGCTCTAATTACCCCCTGCTTCGCTAAGCGAAAACTACGAGTTCGATTGTGCTGCATGCCTTTAGCGGCTTTTAGAATTTTCTTGTGCTTTGCGTGTCCAGGGACGCCTCGTTTCACCCTCATAAATTAAACTCCCATTGCTCGTCGGGCATTTTTTGCCATCGAGCCTGTTACCTTTGCTGTTGTATTAATTGCCCGCTTACGGCTTTTTGACTTCTTGGCTAAGAAGTGACCGCCAAATGCACGTTGACGAGTTAACTTGCCAGAGCTCGTTAACTTAATGCGCTTCGCGGTACCTTTGTGGGTCTTTAGTTTTGGCATTATTTACTCCTTATTACCACACTCAGATTGCGACCAGCCATCTGAGGCTTTTGTTCCAGAATTGCTTCCTCCTCAAGCTGATCAGTGATTTTTTGGATCAATTCGTAGCCGATTTCTTTATGCGCCATCTCGCGACCCTTATAAACGACTTGGATACGGACCTTGTGTCCATTGGCGAGAAAGTCCCGTATTTTGCGCAGCTTGACTTCGAGGTCGCCAGCGCCAATCTTCAGGCCAAAGCGCATTTGCTTAAGATCGCCGACTTTTGCCGCGCGCTTGTTGCGCTGCTGGTCTTTGATCTTCTGATATTGGAACTTGCCCCAGTCAATAATCTTGGCGACTGGTGGATTGGCATTTGGTGATATTTCAACGAGATCAAGTCCCGCATCCTCCGCCGCCTGAAGGGCGTCGCGCAGGGACATTATCCCCAGCTGTTCACCATCAGAACCAACAACGCGCAGTTCCCGAGCACGGATCGCTCCGTTGATACGAATTGATTTATTAATCTCCTAGCTCTCCTTTTGAAGCAATTTTAGATTAATTTCACCAGTCATTGTATCAGGTATAGGGGTGGATTTCAAGCACTAGGTCGGGATAATCTGCCGGTATTGTAGGCTTTCGGCGACATGAGGAATGGTTATTTCTAGTGATGACTCAAGATCAGCGATAGTGCGGGCAACCTTGATAACTTTGAAATAGCCACGAGCGCTTAGGTCAAGCTTTTTGGCGGCTGCAAGGAGAAATTGCTTAACCTCAGTCGTTAGTACAGTTATTTTATCAACACTACTGCCATCTATATCAGCGTTGTATTTATTACTATTACCGTATCTGTTAGTTTGTAGTGTACGAGCTATCTTAATCATATTTTCAAACTGTTTTTGTTGTGGATCCGACGATGAATTACGGGACAATAAATCTTTATGTGCGACGCGGGAAACATTGATTGTTAGATCAATACGATCAAGGAGCGGGCCGGATAATCGTTTCTGATAGTTCAAGATTTGAGTCGATGAGCAACGGCAACTTTTTTCTGGATCGCCCAGATAACCACATGGACAAGGGTTCATCGTGGCAACTAACATAAAATTGGCGGGATAGTAGTATTTACCTTGGGCGCGGGAAATTGTGATCTGCTTATCCTCAAGCGGCTGACGAAGCGACTCCAATGTCGTCCGTGGATATTCTAATAATTCGTCTAAGAACAGTGTGCCGTGGTGCGCGAGACTAATTTCGCCGGGCGTGGCCTTTGCGCCACCACCAATCATTGATATGCGGCTTGCGGTGTGGTGTGGTGTGCGAAACGGTCGGTCGGTAACGATATCATGACTAACTTGATTGCCGTCAAGATTGTGGAGTTTTGTCACCTCGATAATTTCAGCGTCAGATAGCGGCGGCAGGAGTGAATTGAGTGCGCGTGCTAGCATGGTCTTGCCGGATCCCGGTGGTCCGGACAGCAAAATATTGTGCCTACCCGCGACGGCAATGGCGACGGCTCGCTTGGCTTGCTCCTGGCCGCGGATGTCATCAATGATGATGCCGCGTTTCTTTTGGCGATATTGCTGCTTTGTTTTTACTGCGGGTTGGATGAGTTTTTCTTGTTTGAGGTGGAGGAATAATTCCGTTAGATTATTGATGGGGATGATAGTAATGTTGGGGATGAGCAGGGCTTGTTTGCTGTTAGAGGCCGGTAGGTATATGGTTGAGATACCGTGTTGTTTGGCGGTTTCGGCGATGGTGATGGCCGAGCGAATAGGGCGAAGACTACCATCGAGTGCCAATTCACCAGCAAATAGCGCTCCCTCCAGGGCGGTTTGAGGAAGTTGCTTGCCAAGGCAGAGAATTGCGAGGGCTATCGGTAGGTCAAATTGCGTACCGTCTTTTGGCAGTTCCGCCGGGGCGAGGTTGATGGTAATTTTGCCTTTTGGAAAATCGAGTAATGAGTTTTTGATGGCGCTGCGAACGCGATCACGTGATTCATCGATTGCTTTGTTGCCGAGTCCGACGATTTGTAGTCCAGGTAGTCCTTGTGATATGTCGCCTTCAATTTCAATAAGCTGACCGTGAAAGCCATATGGTGTCGCTGAAGCTACCTTGCTAACCATATACCTAGTAAAACATAGATAGCTAGACTTGAAAAGGGAAGGTTGCTATAATTGAGGTGGATTGATGGGGCTGATATAGCTTTCGACAATTGGACTTTATCAAGGTATTCTGCGGGCCGACGATACGCGTAACGTATGCTTTAGTTGCAAAGTCTAAACTTGCAGGTGTATTTGCTAGCTTAAAGAGCGTTTTCACTCCGATGGCTGCTGCACCAGTCGCTGCTTAATTTAAGCGACCGTCCTTGCTTTGCGGCAACAGGCAAAGCCTAGGGTGTCATATATATGTTGCTGGCTGCATGTTCGGAAGCGGCGGACATGCGGGACTTTTTCCGCGTAACGAAGCTTGATTTTTTCGACTCATTTTTTAGTCGGGTAACGTTATAAAATTTTAAATGAGACTATGCTCGTAGACGAATATCATGATACCAGTTGGACCCGGGGGCGGTACCCGGCAGCTCCACCACATAGTTACATATCGACCCGAGGAGGTCGATTCTTTTTGTCATAAAACTAGTGGCAATGCGGCTATAAATATATTACTAAAAATGAAAACAACCACCTGCGAGTAGTGGTTGTTTTCAAAAAGTGGAGTTTTACGTGTGCTGTTTATTTTTGGCCCCTGACAAGTTTGTGCATAACTTTTTTATTCAGAAGCTACCTCTATAGTAAATGATAAAAATGGTTATGTCAATAATCTTTGAGAAAAAATCTAGGTAAAAAATACCACATAATTTAGAGAGTTAGTGAAGCAGTTTGATGAAAAATATAGGTTGTTGCCGGACGAGACGGTTGAACCCTGGCGGTTCTTGGTTGGTACCCCGCACAGCCGGTGTTTTACCCGCGAGATGGCGAAACGGGATATGCTGAGGGCCTGGTTGTTTTGGCGTTTTATTTGTATAAACGTTCAGCGAGCTGTATCAATTACTAGATTATTTGTTGGATTCATGAGTCGTATGGGGTGACTATACAAGAACTATGAATTAGCGGGCGGTACAGCAAGCATATGTTTATATTACAATGTTGTGTATAAAACATTTTATAAAATATAACAGATGAAAATATATAAAGATTATTACAAAAATGTTATAAATACAACATATTTTTTATGTGAAGTATTGACCGATAAGCATATACATGATAGTATTAGTACAAGCTTTTAAGAAAATAAAAAGCAAAAATCAGTACAATAATAATAACATTAACAATTTACGTGACCGAATTCACAGTAACGCATGTCGTTTGGCGTATAGTCGGCAGCAGTATGAAGCCGGAATAACAAAAGATTATTCCGCCATAGTGTTGCCGATGCTCCGCCGAACTTGTGATTATTAACGTGTAGTTAATAGTTGCGATGTAACGCGTTGAGCGCGCGTATAATTAGTACCACTGCGCATCCAGTTAATCCTTGTTAGGTGATTAGCGATGAGACTACTGGATGTGCGGGATGAGGAACGTTGCGCAAGGACATGCTCCGAAATTCGGAGCGGTCAGTTGCCCTGAGCGGCGGACTTTGAACAGGTGACCGCGCCCTAATAGTTATTGAATGCGGCGGATGGTTCACTTGATCATATAATGGTTCGTCGCCTGGGCTCCCTTAGTCTATGGTATAGTGTGAGTATGAAGTATCGGTATGTTGCTATGGTCGCGGCGCTGGCTGCGACGGCAGATGTCGTATTGGTGCACACGGTGACGCCAATGAGCGTTGGTCCGTTGGGCGTCCTAGCGTTTTTCGTGTGTCTGTATGTAGCAACTGCGTCGTGCTGTTATTTAGTGATGGTCGCGGCGCGGCGTGTAGCGATGCGTGTTGTTCGACATAATATGTATCGTGGCCTGGCTTCGGTAACGCCGTTGAAATTATATTATTATGCGAGTATTATCGGGCTGATACCGGTTATCTTACTTGGTATGCAGTCAATTGGTGGTGTTACGGCGTGGGATATTTTGCTTTTGGCGCTTTTTTTGGGCCTTGGTTGTTTTTACATACACAAACGGTTTTAGAGCGTAGGAACTCTATCGGTAACGTGGTACAATATAGGTATGAATCCAGAGTTGCCTCAGGTGCGTCCACCGGTTGAGAGTTTACCGCCTGCTTCAAGCGGTGAGTTTCGGCTGGATGGTGATGCAAATCAGGTAGAGGCTGAGAGACGCTCTGCCGAACGCCCAGCGGTAAATGTAGCGAACTCACCGATGCCAGCAACGGTACTACCGACCGTTCCGGTGCCAGCGCCTCCAGCGGTACAGACTCCTGCATCGACGACGTCAACTGACGATACGCCGCTGATAGCTGGTGATGATGATTTGATTGAGAAGGAGTGGGTTGACAAATTGAAGCGGATTATTACTTTGACAAAAGATGATCCATACGAGCGAGCGCGGGTAATTGCGCAGCTACAGGCTGATTATCTCAAAAAGAGATACAACAGGGAGATGGGCCAATCGAACGGATAGGAATATGGATAGCGGGCCGTTAATTACTGGTTTTATCGTCGTCGTAGTATTAGCGATCGGTGTGACGATTGTTACGCTGCAGTATCGCAAGATGCTACGTGAAGCAAAAAATTATGAGCGCGGGCTAAAAATGGTGCCGCTGCTCATTCACTTGCCGCCATCGAGTGAAGATATTGATGGGGCGAGTCGTGACCAGCGTGATTTGACGGAAGAAATTCTTAGCCAAGCGCAAGTGATGTATAACATTATATCAAGTACGGCAACGAAAGGATTTAAGAGTCGACTCTATGGACAGCGCCATTTGTCATTCGAGATTATTGCGCGTGGCGGTTTGGTGCATTATTATGCCGTGGTACCGACGGTATTGGTTGATGTAATTCGCCAAGCGATCGCGGCGGCCTATCCGGCGGCGCGGCTGGAAGAAGTGGCTGATACGAATGTGTTTAGTAAAATTGGCAAGATGAGCGGGACGATTGGCGGCGAATTCTCGCTCCGTAAGTCGTTCGTCTATCCTATCGCGACCTACCAAGAGTCAAAGCGAGATGCGTCGCGAGCATTATTGAATGCCATGTCGGCGGCGACAAAAGATGATGGTATCGGCTTGCAATTCTTGGTTCGGCCGGCACGGGAGGGCTGGTCGCGCGCTTCAGAAGAGCATGTTGAGAAAATGAAGAAGAACAAGGGAAAGAAGTCGACGAAGGTGGCGGGCGTTGATATCTCAATGGTCGGGGACATTTTTGAGGCGTTGTGGAAACCACCACAGTCAGCAAAAGAAAAAGAAGGCGAGATCAAGCCCGAGGATAAACAGCTATCGTCACTAGAGCAGGCAGAGGTTGATGCCGTTAGCGAGAAAACCCGCTATCCGGCGTATGAGGTATTGGTGCGGGTGGTAATTTCATCAAATACTGCCGCTCGTTCACAGGTGCTACTTAAAAATATTATCGCTGCGTTTGCGATGTTTGACTCGCCACGCAATAACGGTTTTCGTTTTTCGCTGACAAATAATATTGAGGAAATGACTACGGCGTATATTATGCGGTTTTTCCCGCAGCATATTCGCAGTAATATCCTTAATAGTGTCGAGATGGCGACTCTGTTTCACTTGCCGAGCGCAACTGCCATTCCAACTTCACAGGTTAAGCGGCAGATGTCTAAGCAGGTTGATGGGCCGACTGATGTCTTGGACGAGGGATTATTGATTGGTTACAATGAATTTCGTGGTACGAAAAAGCCAATTCGTATCGGTACGAAGGATCGCCGCCGCCACGTTTACATCATTGGTCAGACTGGTGTTGGTAAGTCGGTATTGCAGGAAAATATGGCGTATCAAGACATGATGGATGGCCGAGGGTTTGCGCTGATTGATCCGCACGGTGATTTGGTCGAGTCGCTCATGGGGAAGGTGCCGAAAGAGCGAGTGGAAGATATTATCTATTTCAACCCCGCCGATATGGAAAACCCGATTGGTCTCAATATGTTTGAATTCGACAGTCCGGATCAAAAGGACTTTCTGGTGCAGGAGGCGATTAACATGCTGTACGGGCTGTACGATCCGGGGCATACCGGTATTGTGGGGCCACGGCTTGAGCATATTTTCCGTAACTGTGCGCTACTGTTAATGGCGGATCCGGCTGGTGGAACATTTATTGATGTGCCGAAGTGTCTCATTGACCCAGAATTTGTGAAGAGTAAGCTGAAGTACGTCACTGATCCGCAGGTGATTGATTTCTGGACGAAGGAGTTCCCGGCCTCACAGCGATCAAATGAGGCCGGTGAAGTGATATCGTGGGTGGTCTCGAAGTTTGGCCCATTTATCTCTAATGATTCAATGCGTAATATCATCGGTCAGACAAAGTCAGGGTTTAACATCCGTGAGATTATGGATAATAAAAAGATTCTGCTAGTTAATTTGTCGAAAGGTAAGCTTGGTGAGCTCAACGCTAAGCTACTAGGGATTATCTTTATCATGAAGTTCCAGGCGGCAGCTATGTCGCGGGCTGATATCCCGGAAGAGCAGCGTGAAGACTTTTCACTATATGTTGACGAGGTGCAGAACTTTGCGACTGATAGTTTTGAATCAATTTTGTCTGAGGCGCGAAAATATAAGCTGAGCCTGATCATGGGTAACCAGTTTATGACGCAGCTAACAGAAAAGATTCGTGAAGCTATCATCGGTAACATTGGTACGGTTATCTCGGGGCGTATTGGTATCACTGACGCGGAATTGATGGTCAAGAAGTTTCAGCCGGTGTTTGATATTGATGACTTATCAAAGCTACCAAATTTCCAGTCGATTGCTTCGGTGATGATCAACAATGTGCCGTCGGCGCCGTTTAGTATGAACTGGGTGCCGCCAATGGGGCAGGTGAACAATCAGCTTCGCGATGCGTTGGTACGACTATCGGCAGCGAAGTACGGCAAGCCACGCGCGGTGGTTGAGAAAGAGATATTTGAGCGGCTTGGTCGTAATAAAAAGCCAGCGACTTCGTCGACTGGCCCATCGCTCAATCGGCCGACTGCAAAGAGCGGTTCGTCTTTCCTGGACGAGTGGTTGTCAAAACGTCAACAACTTGGTGGTGGCAAGCCGGGGGCTATGGGCGCTGCTGCTCCGGGTGCGGGGCAGTCTCGGTTGGGCGTGCCATCGCCGCTAGCTCCACAGCCAGGCCGTCCAGCTACGTCGCGACTAGCGTCGCCGACCTCAGGCTTGGCGGGCACACAACCGCAGTCGGCTTCTATGCGGCCGTCACAGATTGGGCAGGGCGCTGCGCCACAAGGTATCGCTATGCCCGCCCAGACGGCTGGCCAGATGCCGCAGGGAGTTGGTGCTTCGTTGAACAGGCCATCGGGGCAGCCAGCGAGTGCGCCTCATGATAGTTTGCGATCGCCAGATCAGCATCCGGTGTCTGCGCCGACGGTGGCTGGCTCGGATGTGGCTGCGCAGACCGCGCCGCTATCAATTGCTGATAGAATGGCGGCAGAACTGCAGCAGGCAGAGCCGCAAAACCGCCTCGACCTGCGTGGTGATAATAACGATAATGGCGAGGTGTCGATTAAGCTACGCTAGGCGTGGGCTAGCTATCTTTTATTGAGGAAGCCAACGCGAGCGTACTCAATGATGGCGCCGATAACCCAACCACAACCAAAGAGAATGATCGTTTCTGATCCAGAGAGAACGTAGCCGTAATGCCGGGCAACGAAGTAGATGATAACTGAGGCAATCGCACCGAGTGCGCCGGCAATAATGAGGTTCGGGCGCGCGATGGTGCTGCCGATAGCTTCGCTGGCTTTTTCAACAGCTGGGTTGTGAATGACTTTACTAAAGGTGCGTGACGCTGGCGGTAGTTCGCTTTGCATTTTTTTCATGGTTTTCCGGTAGCTGTCAGTACGGTCGGCTTTGGTGATCTGGCGAGGTGTTTCTGAGGCTGCTGGCTTCTCCGTTTCAGCGGTTTGGCTTGTCTCGGCTTGTTCTAATGCCTCACGGTGAGCTTCATCGATACCTTCGTGTTGCTGTTCGACGGCTCGTTCAGCCCGCTCCTTTAATTTTTCAGCCGCTGAGCGTTCTACTTCGCCGGCTGATCGCTCAAGTTCGCGAGCGTTCTCTGTTAACTCTGGATTAGCCCCATGAATTTTTTCTGACATATTTACCCTCCCTATGTTATAACGTTCCCGCCGTAATATCACGGCGAATGATGCGGACCTCTTTACTCAGTTGTCGCGAGCGGCAATAGAAGAAGGTGACAATAGCTGCAACAATACCGGCAAACAACATGTTTTCTCCAGGGCCGGTTCGCGGCAGGGTAGCGACGGTCTGCTCGACGACCTTTGGCGTTGGGCAGTTGACAACGATTTCGACACTGGTGCCAAAGACGTTTGTCATACGGCAGTCATACGATGACGGGTCACTGGTGCCACGTGGTTTAGCCGAAAGTTGACCCTTGAGCTGGACGACGTAGGTCATAACCTTTTGCTCGCCTGGTTTAAGGGTGACTCGTGGCCAAGAAAGGGTGCGCTTTTCCTTATCAAAGGTGCCACCACCATTATCATAGATATCGGCATATTCTAGTACGTCCGATAGTTCGTCCTTCAGATCAACTGTTGCTGGAGCTTTGCCTTCGTTTTTAGCGGTTAGCTTATACTCAATGCGGTCGCTGGTGTTGGCTTTTTTCTTGGTGGCATCGCCGCCGGAGGTTAGGTTATGTGCTGCCTTGGTGCGGGTAACCTGGGCTTTACAGGTTGTGTCTTTGACCCAAATTGTAGCATCGCCTGGGCACGGCTGGCAGTCGGGATGGTCTATCGGCAGGCTTGGGTTAAGTGGACAGCGTGGTTTTGGACTGATCGTAACGGTTGAAGCACAGGCACTATTCGTCTGGTCACCGAGGCTGGTGTGGACAATAACGGACACGGTATACGTGCCATCCTTGTCGAGTGTGTGTTGTAATGACGTGCTCGTAGCGGTGGTATTGACACGTTTGCGGAGCACCTCTGTGCCGGCTGAGTTTTTAATGATGAAGGTATAGCCAGCGATCGTTGCACCGTTTTGGACATCACCATACGCTGTCATCGAGACTTTGGTACGGTCGGTGACGACGGGTCGCTCAAGTAATTTACAAGCGGCGGTTGGTTTCGGTTTTTGTTTTGGCAACTCTTTGAGCATGATGTTAGCGCAGGCCTTCATGATGGCAAACGGTTTGCCCTCGCTAGTCGTGCCGACGAATGATTTATACCATGAGCCTGAGCCGCTGCGGTTGCGCCCGGTGTCAAATTCAGCCATTGGTCGCGAATACAGCGTTAAGCTACCAACCTGAAACTGGACTTCTCCGTGCTGAAGGCCGAAGCGTGAAACTCGGCTCCATGACTGCCAGCCATTATCGCGGCCGCTGCTGCGAGTACTGATCTCAGAGTCGCGAGCACTCGCCAAGTTCTCGCGTGTGATGCCAGCGTGCTGCAGCATGTCACGATAATTTTGCGAGTTATTGTCCCACGCGGCGAGCAGCTGTGATTTCGTATGAATACCGCCATAAACGAGGTCTGAAGCATTGGCGGCATTGGCAGATTCAGGTGGTTGGAAAACGGCAAATGACTGCACAATGAGCGCTAGGGCGGTCAGAATGAGACCGGTTTTGCGAGTGATTTCCTCTTTGTGGAGGCGTTTCGCGTAAAAGCCGAGCTCTTGGATGAGGCTTGGGCTAAACGCGAGGTGGGAGACGATTTTCTTAAACATGCCGTTCCTTATTTTTCATTAGTTTTATGTTTTCGTAAAAATTCCGTCTCCACTATAGCACAGTGATCGCTTTTACGCAAATAGCTTGAGTGAACACTTTTTTTGCGGTATAATGGGGGAGTTGTAAATAGCTGACAAATCAGAAATAGTGAGGGAAGCATGGCTAAACAAACAGATAAGCAAGCCTACGATGGCTCGCAAATCCAGGTTTTGGAGGGTCTCGAACCGGTGCGTAAGCGGCCGGGGATGTACATTGGTAGCACGGGATATGATGGTATTCACCATTTGATCAAGGAGATCGCTGATAACTCAATTGATGAGGCAATCGCGGGCCATGCGACGAGAGTAGAGGTGGTGCTGCTAGAAGACGGTGGTGTGCAGGTGACTGATGATGGGCGCGGTATTCCGGTTGATAAACATCCAAAAACTGGTTTGTCTACCCTAGAAACCGTGCTGACAGTACTGCATGCTGGTGGTAAATTTGGCGGCGGCGGCTACAAAGTGTCATCTGGACTTCATGGCGTGGGTTCGAGCGTGGTCAACGCGCTTTCAACTAAAATGATCGCTGAAGTGGTGCGAGACGGGCAGCTATACCGCGTGGTGTTTGCGACTGGTGGTATCGCCGAGCCGCTAAAGAAGGTTGGCAAAACCGATCGGCCAACCGGGACACGCATAACCTTCTACCCAGATCCAACGATTTTTAAGGAGACAGTGGAATTTGACTACAAGTGGGTGGTTAGTTATTTGCGCCATCAGGCATACCTCACCAAAGGCGTGCACACCTCGGTTATTGACAATCGAACAGGTGAGCGACAGTCATTTTACTTTGAGGGTGGTATTCAGAGCTACGTGAGACACCTCAACATTGGCAAAGATGTTTTATCAAACGATGTCTTTTATGTTGAGAGACAGGTTGAAGATTGCATGGTCGAGATTGCCGTACAGTATAATGATACTTACATTGAGACAGTAAAGCCGTTCGCCAATAACGTGCTGACACCAGATGGCGGTACACACTTGATCGGTTTTCGCTCAGCATTAACCAGGGTCATCAACGACTACGCGCGTAAGAATGGCCTACTGAAAGAAAAGGAAGATAACCTGACCGGTGACGACATTCGCGAGGGCTTGACGGCAATTATCTTAGTCAAGCTGCCCGATCCGCAGTTTGAAGGTCAGACCAAGAACAAACTTGGTAATCCAGAAATGCGTCGCTATGTCGAGCAAGTGATGAACGAGTATTTTGCATATTATCTCGAGGAAAACCCGAGTACTGCTAAGAAAATTGTCGGCAAGGCAACCTTGGCGGCCCGGGCGCGTAAGGCGGCGCGAGCAGCTCGTGACAATGTGATCCGTAAGGGCGCACTTGATGGTATGGGGCTGCCGGGTAAACTGTGGGATTGTTCAAGCAAAAGTCCAAGCGATAGTGAAATTTACATCGTTGAGGGTAACTCAGCAGCGGGTTCAGCCAAAGAGGGCCGCGACAGTAGAACTCAGGCGATTTTACCGCTCCGCGGTAAGGTGCTGAACACTGAGCGGGCGCGACTTGATAAAATGTTTGCCAATAAAGAAATTGTGGCGATGATCCAGGCGTTTGGTGTCGGTATCGGTGATCAGTTTGACATCAATGGTCTGCGTTACCACAAAATTATCATCATGACCGATGCTGATGTTGACGGTAGTCATATCGCGACGTTGCTTTTGACATTCCTGTTCCGCTATATGAAAGAGGTGGTTGAGGGTGGCTATGTGTACCTTGCCAAGCCACCGTTGTACTCAATCAACCGTGGGCAGAAGAAAATTTATGCGTATGATGAGGATGAGAAAGACAAAGTATTGGCGAGCCTAATTGCCGATAAGAAAAGTCGTGGCACAACAATCGATGATGAACAAGATGTCACCAAGCAGGCTGGCGTGACAATTTCACGATTTAAGGGTCTTGGTGAGATGGATGCCGACCAGCTGTGGGAGACAACGATGAATCCAGAAAATCGTGTATTGATTCAGGTCAGTGTGGAAGACGCCGAAGAGGCGGATGCGATCTTTACGCGGTTGATGGGCGATGACGTGAGTTTGCGCAAAAACTTTATTCAAAGCTGGGCAAAAAATGCTAACTTGGAGGATTTGGATATTTAATCATGAGTGATCAGGACAAACAGATACAATCAACCAGTGACCACGAGTCAATTGAGGCGACGCCGGACATGGCAACCGAGACGCTAACAGGCTTGGAGCGACGTCGACTCGAACATGTGATGCAGGATAATT
This sequence comes from Candidatus Saccharibacteria bacterium oral taxon 488, assembly GCA_010202845.1. Taxonomy (NCBI): domain Bacteria; phylum Candidatus Saccharimonadota; species Candidatus Saccharibacteria bacterium oral taxon 488. Next base: position 138,734 of record CP047921.1, read on the forward strand.
TCTTCCGCTATTCAATGAGTGTCATTGTTGACCGGGCATTGCCGGACGTGCGCGATGGTCTAAAGCCGGTGCATCGCCGTATTTTGTATTCAATGAACCAAAACGGCAACCGTAGTACTGCAAAATTCGTCAAATCAGCGCGCATCATTGGTGACGTGATGGGTAAATATCACCCACATGGTGACTCAGCGATTTATGATTCGATGGTGCGTCTGGCGCAAGATTGGGCGATGCGCTATACCCTGGTGCAGGGCCAGGGAAACTTTGGCTCAATGGACGGAGATCCACCAGCCGCTCACCGTTATACTGAGGCGCGACTCGACAAGCCAGCTGAAGAACTACTAACTGACATCGAGAAAGAAACGGTTGATTTCAAGGATAACTTTGATGGTTCAGAGCGTGAGCCAATTGTGTTGCCGGCAAAATTACCAAACTTGCTATTGAACGGCCAGATCGGTATCGCTGTTGGTATGGCGACGAGCATTCCGACGCATAACCTGGGCGAGTTGGTGGATGCGACGGTTGAGCTGATCAATAATCCTGAGGCGACGGTTGATGATTTACTGAAGCACGTTAAGGGCCCGGACTTTCCGACAGGGGCGATTGTCTATGGAGGCGCGCCGATGCGTCAGGCATATGCGACTGGTCGCGGTAGTGTAATGATGCGGGCGGTGGCGGAGATTCAGGAGACCAAGAAGGGTCGACATCAGATCGTCGTCACAGAGATCCCGTATGGTGTAAATAAAGCAACACTAATTGAAAAGATTGGTGAATTGCATAAAGAAAAGCGAGTACAACTGGCTGACCTGCGCGATGAAAGTTCTCGAGGTAAGGTCCGCATTGTCATTGAGCTGAAAAAAGATGCGTATCCAAAGAAAGTATTGAACCAGCTGTACAAACTAACAGCGCTCCAGACGAGTTTTAATTACAACATGTTGGCATTGGTCAACACTATGCAGCCACGGATCTTAGGCTTGCACGATATTCTGAGCGAATTTGTGAAACACCGTCAATCTGTGGTGCGTCGCCGTACTGAGTTTGAGCTGAAAAAAGCCAAGGCGAGGGCGCATATTCTGGAAGGCTATAAGATTGCGCTGGATCACATTGACGAGGTGATTAAGACGATTCGTGCTTCAAAAACTCAGGATGAGGCAGAAAAGAATCTGCGCGCTAAGTTCGGACTGAGCGAGATTCAAGCCAAAGCTATCTTGGCAATGCAGCTGCGACGCCTGACTGGGCTTGAGCGTGAAGCGGTTGAAAATGAGCTGCGTGAACTCTTGAAGCTGATTGCACGACTAGAAGCTATCTTGGCTGATGAGCAAGAGATTTTGAACATCATCAAGACCGAGCTTCTAGAGATGAAGGAAAAGTACGGCGACGAGCGGCGTAGTAAAATTATCAACCATGAACTGGGTAAGTTCTCTGATGAGGAGCTAATTCCAGATGAGGAAGCGGTCATTTTGCTAACCGGCGAGAATTACATCAAGCGGACCCTGCTCGGTGACTATCGCAAGCAGAACCGTGGCGGCAAGGGTAAGCGCGGCATGACCACCAAAGAGGAGGATATCATTGACCAGGTGGTGCCAGCAAACACCCATGACTATTTGTTGTTCTTTACGAATCGAGGTCGGATTTTCCGTCTGAAAGCGTATGAAGTACCAGCTGCCAGTCTCAGTGCCAAAGGTGTGGCGGCGGTGAACCTGCTCCAGCTACAGCCAGAAGAGAAGATCACCGCTATCATTAAACACGAGAAGAACGCTGGTGACCAGGGCTACCTATTTATGGCAACTAAGCATGGTACGGTGAAGAAGACTCCGCTTGGCGACTATGCCAATATCCGGACGAACGGGCTCATTGCTATTAAGTTAGACGAGGGTGACGAGCTACGTTGGATCAAGAAAACAGATGGCAAAAGTGATGTAATTATTTCAACATCAGCTGGCCAGGCGATTCGTTTCAACGAGCAGGATGCCCGGCCGATGGGTCGAGCGGCTCGTGGCGTACGCGGGGTGCGTCTACGTCCGAACGATTGCGTTGTTGGCATGGATATCGTTACCAGCGATGAGCAGACACTATTGGTCATTAGCGAAAAGGGCTTTGGTAAGCGTACGAAAGTGACTAACTTCCCAAGTCATAAGCGCGGTGGTGTCGGGATAAAGGCGGCAATCGTGACGGCAAAGACTGGCCCAATTATTTCAGTACAGACGATTGATCCGACGATGAACGAAGCACTGTTGGTATCGCAAAATGGTCAAACAATCCGTCTGGGCTTGAGTGACATCAAGCTGCTCGGTCGAACAACTCAGGGTGTGACGATTATGCGGTTGAGCGATGGCGATGCGGTGTCGTCGATTGGCCTAATGGAGAAGCGTTCAGACGAGGAGGATTAGCCAAGTGCCGATGCAATACATCCTGATACCGGGCATCGCGTGGTTTGTAGCGCAGTCATCAAAGCATCTGGCCCGGCTGTTTGGCCGTAATCGTCGAGTTACACAGTCGAACCCCCGTTCGCCGGTATTATTTTCGGGTGGTATGCCGAGTGCTCACAGTGCAACAGTGGTGTCACTTGCGCTGACTATCGGCCACTACCAGGGGTGGGGAAGTCCGCTGTTTGGCCTGGCTGCGTGGTTCGCGGCAATCGTATTGTATGATGCGGTGATGGTGCGATTTTCCTCTGGACAACAAGGTGACTTGCTAAATAAGGTGGTGCGAAAAGATTATCCAAAGCTGTCGACGATTAGGGTGGCACATGGTCATACACTGCCAGAAATGCTTGTCGGGGCGGCCGTGGGCACGGTTGTAACCTTTGTTGTAATTTTCGCTACAAGATAATTGCTAATAACCCTTGACCTGACCACTAATATCAGGTAAGATGAATATCAGTCTGGTTGCTGGAGTGCGAGCCAAGCGACAATCACGCTAATTTGTTAGGTGAAGCGAAAGCGGTACACAAACCCGACTATGGTCTTTAACAATTTGATTGTGCAATATCATCGTCAGTTTATATTTTTGTAGAGCCTTAATACTTTGACACAAAGTAGATTTTTAACGGAGAGTTTGATCCTGGCTCAGGATGAATGCTGGCGGCGTGCCTAACACATGCAAGTCGAGCGGCAGCGGGTTCTGCACTATCAACTTGAAGCCTGGACGCGGAGATTTCCAAAAGAAATCAGCCGCATCATTTCGAAAGAGATGAGTGTCTGGGGTGACTTCGAACTGATAGTGCAGAGTGCCGGCAAGCGGCGGACGGCTGAGTAACACGTAGGAATTTGCCCCAAAGTGAGGGATAACTGCCCGAAAGGGTAGCTAATACCGCATATGGTCTTCGGATTAAAGGATTTATCCGCTTTGGGAGAAGCCTGCGTTGGATTAGGTTGTTGGTAGGGTAATGGCCTACCAAGCCGACGATCCATAGCTGGTCTGAGAGGATGATCAGCCAGACTGGAACTGAGACACGGTCCAGACTCCTACGGGAGGCAGCAGTGAGGAATCTTCCACAATGGGCGAAAGCCTGATGGAGCAACGCCGCGTGAAGGATGAAGGCCTTCGGGTTGTAAACTTCTTTTATGAGTGAAGAATATGACGGTAACTCATGAATAAGCACCGGCTAACTACGTGCCAGCAGCCGCGGTCATACGTAGGGTGCGAGCATTATCCGGAGTGACTGGGCGTAAAGAGTTGCGTAGGCGGTAAGTCAAGTGAATAGTGAAACCTGGTGGCTCAACCATACAGACTATTATTCAAACTGGCTTACTCGAGAGTGGTAGAGGTCACTGGAATTTCTTGTGTAGGAGTGAAATCCGTAGATATAAGAAGGAACACCGATGGCGTAGGCAGGTGACTGGACCATTTCTGACGCTAAGGCACGAAAGCGTGGGGAGCGAACCGGATTAGATACCCGGGTAGTCCACGCCGTAAACGATGGATACTAGCTGTTGGAGGTATCGACCCCTTCAGTAGCGAAGCTAACGCGTTAAGTATCCCGCCTGTGGAGTACGGCCGCAAGGCTAAAACATAAAGGAATTGACGGGGACCCGCACAAGCGGTGGATTATGTTCTTTAATTCGATGATAACCGAAGAACCTTACCAGGGCTTGACATCCAGGGAAGGTCTGCGAAAGTAGACTGTGCCTTTTGGAACCCTGTGACAGGTGATGCATGGCCGTCGTCAGCTCGTGTCGTGAGATGTTAGGTTAAGTCCTTCAACGAGCGCAACCCTTGCAAGTAGTTGTATTTTTCTACTTGGACTGCCCCGGTAACGGGGAGGAAGGAGGGGATGATGTCAGGTCAGTATTTCCCTTACGTCCTGGGCTAGAAACGTAATACAATGGCTAGTACAATGCGCAGCGAAGCCGCGAGGTGAAGCAAATCGCATCAAAGCTAGTCCCAGTTCGGATTGCAGGCTGAAACTCGCCTGCATGAAGTCGGAATCGCTAGTAATCGCAAATCAGCAAGTTGCGGTGAATACGTTCCCGGGTCTTGTACACACCGCCCGTCAAACCATGAAAGTGACCAACACCCGAAGTCCGATTCGTCGGCCTAAGGTGGGGGGCATGATTGGGGTTAAGTCGTAACAAGGTATCCGTACCGGAAGGTGCGGATGGATTACCTCCTTTCTAGGGAGAATAGATGCCAATTTGTCGAGTAATCACAAATTGAGCTAGGTCGGTCTCGTAAATATGCTGAGCTTACATATTTACAACAGTCCTTCTAAGGACGAGACAAAGTTCAAAAACCTTCTCTACGATAAGCCGATTGATGAATTGCACAATCAAGTTGTTAATATAAAAACGCCCTCCTGTTTGGAGGGTGTTTTGTCGTCTATGACTAATGACGGGGCCTTTCCTTTCAGTGTGGCTGAGCATAGGCAGAACGCGATATGGCGATGGCTGCGGAACTATCGGCGACCGAATAGCGATTCTGCCAGCCAGCCTAGCGGGATAGTGTGGAGACACAGCATAATCCCAAAGCCAACTCCACAGACGACCAGACCCCAGAACTTGAAGCGCTCGTAGCTACTGATGCCGCTCGCGAGATTGTCCGCTAACTTTTGGTGGTAGACAGTCATGACGGCGCCGATAATCAAAACGATGAGGCCGACAAAAAAAGATCCAAAGGTAAATTTATAATACATATCTCCATTATACACTTGCCAGAATAAAAAAGATACGGTACAATGAATAAAGTCTTGGCGAGATGGGGGCATAGCTCAGTTGGCTAGAGCACCTGCTTTGCAAGCAGGGGGTCCAGGGTTCGAGTCCCTGTGCCTCCACCATATGGGGTGGAGTAGGCTTACGTCTACGACACTCCACCAAGACTGCAATGAGGGCGATTAGCTCAGCTGGTTAGAGCGCGTCACTGATAATGACGAGGTCGGAGGTTCAAGTCCCTCATCGCCCACCATAACGTCATTATATTGAGCAGCGTGAGGTATAATGATCGTCTAGAAGGTAGTCCTTCCTATCGTACTTTTTGACAAGGGCGACTAGCTCAGTTGGCTAGAGCATCTCGTTTACACCGAGAGGGTCAGGGGTTCGAGTCCCTTGTCGCCCACCAAATAAACAGTCATCCCGTTTGGGGGTGTTTTTATTTAGAGGTGTCGAGATTGACATATGCGGTAAACTATGCTACTATACCAAACGTATATGGTAAAGAATAAACATAATTTAAAAAGTAACCCATATGGTGAACGCTTAGGTTTTGTGCAGCAGTTTTCTGCCTACGGTGATCTTGACGACACTAACAAGAGTACTATTGCGCACCTTGCGTTTGATCAGAACCTTAACGATGCAGATTTTTATAAGTTAGCACATGAGATCGCCCATGAAAAACAGGCGATGGGGGGCACCGCGCTCAATGCGTTTTCTGCGGAGCGATACGCTGGACTCCCTCGATCGTTTGATGAGGCAAGAAAGATGCCAGGTAATTCTATAGAAGAGGTGCTGGGGCGGCTTGATACCGACACGTCAGTGAACGACCCCGATGATGTCGAGTTTTATAGGACAGGAGTGCGCCGGCATATCGAAGAGCTCTATGCTTTTTCTGACAAATATCGACAGCGGTACGGTGGGGGTAATCAAATAAAGGAAAGAATGTTGGCAGATGAATGCAGTCTGCTTTGGATACAGCATAATTCTTTGAAGTTTCTGCAGGAAGATGGTAAAAACCCTAACAAATACCCAACGGTAAGAATATATCTTAATCCTCAGTTACGAGATAGCCTTGATATCTATAAAAAGATTTTTGCGAAAGCTACAAGAGAGGGGCTTCGCTTTCAGGCAAAGATTATGGCGCCAAGTGGTTACACCAAGCACCTTGTAGACAAGGCAGTTGATTATTGTGCTAGACTAGCCGCTGGGCGACTGGAAACAAGACGAGATCCGATAGTATTTTATGGCTTTGAGGAGTCTAAAGACAAATTACTGAGGATAGTTGAAGAAGTTTATTCTCAGTATGAGAGTGCTTTTGAAGGTAGGGAGACGGGAGCTATCCCATTAGCCATCGCTCCTGGTTTTGCGGTTGGGGAAAATCCAGTGGGGTTGGATGGCGAAGAGTCATTAACAGATCATAGGCAGCGGGTCATCAAGGAGGCTGATTACGATGCCAAGAAGTTTCGGATGAATGCTACCTCACGGAATATAAACCCGGATAATATCGCTTTTAATAGATAATTACCCTATACTGTAAGTAGATGTATAAGCATGTTATCAAACCGTTATTATTTTTGCTAACGCCAGACTTTACGCATAAGCTGATTGTTTTTTGCGGCCGCATGGCGCAGGCATTGCCGCCTGTTCGGTGGGCTATTCGTAAGTCATGGAGTTTTCAGGATAAGTCGCTCCGACAGGAGATTAATAGTGTCACTTTTTCTAATCCAATTGGCTTATCGGCAGGGTTTGATAAAAATGTCCAGCTGTCGCCGCTGATGGAGGGCGTTGGTTTTGGGTTTGCTTCGGGCGGATCGGTGACGCTAGAGCCGAGAAAGGGAAATCGACGACCGTGGTTTCATCGTTTGCCTAACACAAAGTCGGTGGTGGTGTATGCTGGTATGCCGAATTATGGCCTACGAAAAATTAGCCGCTATGTCCGCTGTAATCAGTGGCGGTTAGATGATATGCCGACGGTTATGTCAGTAGCAGTTGTGGCAAATAAAACAACGATTGAACGGGCTGGCGGTTGTCCAGCCAAGCAGGCAATTATTAATGATGTAAAAAAAGCAACAGAATATATTAATAATAACAAATTGGCGAGTATTGTAGAAATTAATATCTCCTGTCCTAATGCTGGCAAAGAGCCGTTTATTGAGGCAGAGCCGCTTGATGCATTATTAACAGCGCTTGACAGCGTGCCGCGCGATGTGCCGTTTTGGGTGAAAATGCCGCATTTGTACGATATAGAACGATTCGATTCGCTGCTGAAAGTTATTGTTCGGCATAATATTCAGGGCGTGACGGTGGCTAATCTGGTGAAAGACCGTAGTAAAATTGACATCAAAGATCCGTTGACTGATGAAATCCGCGGCGGGTTGAGCGGCGAGCCGACGCGCGAGCATAGTTTGGAGCTGATTCGCCATGCGTATAAGAAATACGGCGACAGATTGACGATTATTGGCGTGGGCGGAGTGTTTTCGGCTGAGGATGCGTATGCCAAGATTAAGGCGGGCGCCAGCCTGGTCGGGCTGATTACCGGGTTGTTTTTTGAAGGACCGCAGCTAATTGGACAAATCAATCGCGGGTTAGTGGAGCTATTGAAAAAGGACGATTTTTCTCATATTTCCGAGGCAGTTGGCGCGGATTTTCGCAGCGAGCCAAAAAAGGCGAAAAAACTTTGAAAAAACTCTTGCAAAACAACTTCGGCTGCTGTATAGTTGATTACTAGTTACGCGAATGTTCAGGAGAACCTCTGGCAATACACTGCAAAAACGTGCGAGGGCAGTGAAGCATGATTAGTTGAATGCAGACAGATGTGTTAAGTTTTTAACAAATCTATTGTGCACTCAAAATGCGAGGCATGATCATTAACAATTTGAGAGTAAAAGAAATTGAGTTTTTAATTGACGGTAATAGTGATTGCAAAGTAGCAATTACTAGTTAAGTCAATGCATAAAAAGGTACTCAAGGGCGCTAAATGGATGCCTAGACGTATATTACCGAAGAAGGACGTGGAAGACTGCGATAAGCCTCGGGAAGCTGTCAACAAGCTTTGATCCGGGGATTTCCGAATGGGGAAACCCAGCATGAGTCATGTCATGTTGCCACTTGCTGAACACATAGGCAAGCGAGCGGGAACCATCTGAACTGAAACATCTTAGTAGGATGAGGAAGAGAAAGTAAATAACGATTGCGAAAGTAGTGGCGAGCGAAATCGCAACAGCCCAAACCTTTTAAGTTTTTAAATATGAGACTGAACTTAGGGAAAAAGAGCAGCCGATCCCGGCGGATTTATTCCGACGTACCGCGCGATGAGAAATCGGGATTCCCGCAAAATCGAGAGATTTTAGAGGGATTTCAGATAAAACCGTAGGTTTTGTCTCATATTTAAATAAGTTGATAGACGAATACTTAATAAGGGGTTGTGATATTACATATGACCAAGTCAGAGAACTTCAGAGCAATTTGAAGGTATCTGATTTGCGATACCAGGCTATCAGCTGGTAGTAAGGTAAGAAAATGGCGTGGTTAGCAGAATAGTTTGAATGACTAGCCAAAGAGCGTGAAAGCCGTGTACGCGAAAACGACGCTGACCTTATGTATGTTTTATCGAGTAGGACGGGGCACGAGAAACCCTGTTTGAATCTGGCTGGACCACCAGCCAAGGCTAAATATAATATACGATCGATAGTGAACTAGTACAGCGATGGAAAGGTGAAAAGAACCCCGGGAGGGGAGTGAAATAGATCCTGAAATTTAGTGCCTACAAGGAGTCGGAGCCGGCTTGTCCGGTGACGGCGTGCTTTTTGTAGAACGATCCAGCGAGTTAATTTTTACAGCGAGGTTAAGTCAATTGACGGAGCCACAGTGAAAGCGAGCCTGAATAGGGCGTTTAGTTGTAAGGATTAGACCCGAAACCGGGTGACCTAACCATGAGCAGGTTGAAGCCACTGTAACAGGTGGTGGAGGACCGAACCAGGATACGCAGCAAAGTGTTTGGATGACTTGTGGTTAGCGGTGAAATGCCAATCGAACTCGGAGATAGCTGGTTCTCCTCGAAATAGCTTTAGGGCTAGCGTCGTGTTAGTAGCACATGGGGGTAGAGCTCTGTAAAGGACTGGGGCGGGCAACTGTACCCACCCTTAACAAACTACGAATACCATGTGTGTAACCACGGCAGTTAGAACATCGGTGCTAAGATCGGTGCTCGAAAGGGAAACAGCCCAGACCATCATCTAAGGTCCCTAAATTAACGTTCAGTGGGAAACAAGGTGAGATTTCTTAAACAGCTAGGATGTTGGCTTAGAAGCAGCCATTCATTTAAAGAGTGCGTAACAGCTCACTAGTCAAGAGATCTTGCGTGGAAAATGTAACGGGGCTAAAACGTTATACCGAAGATATGGATGTCAGATTTATCTGGCGTGGTAGAGGAGCGTTCCTATCAGCAGTGAAGTCGAATCGGAAGGTTCGGTGGAGCGGTAGGAAGTGAGAATGCTGGAATGAGTAACCATAAGAGAGGTGAGAATCCTCTCGGCCGTAAGAGCAAGGTTTCCTGAGCCATGGTAATCATCTCAGGGTTAGTCGGGCCTAAGCCGAGGCGCAGAGCGTAGGCGATGGACATCAGGTTAATATTCCTGAACCGGTTAAGTTTTGTACACTGTTCACGGGGAAGTAATCGAAGCGGATTCATGGTTTATCCGTCCAACCGAGCGGGAACGCAAAGGGAGTGAAAGTGATTCTTCAGAGTCGCGATTTTGGTGAAAGCCCTGGCTAGAAAAGCAGGTGTACCTAGTGGACTTAGCCGCCCGTACCGCAAACCAACACAGGTGCTCGAGTCGAGTAGACTCAGGCTTACGAGCGAACCTTCGCTAAGGAACTCGGCAATACAGCGACCGTAACTTCGGGATAAGGTCTGCCCCCACTTCGGTGGATATCAGCCGCGTTCACTCAGTGAATAATAGGTTAAAGAGTACATTTTTAATCACAAAACGAATTTTCTGAGACACGAGCAAACGAATTGTTCTTTGAACGCGAATCTCTGATATCTAACGATGTGGGGGCCGCAGCAAAAGAGCCCACGGAACTGTTTATCAAAAACACAGGTCTCTGCTAACATGAAAGTGGATGTATAGGGGCTGACTCCTGCCCAATGCTGGAAGGTTAAGGGGAGCGCTTCACGGTGCGAACTGAAGCCCTAGTCAATGGCGGCGGTAACTATAACCGTCCTAAGGTAGCGAAATTCCTTGTCAGGTAAGTTCTGACCCGCACGAATGGAGTAATCATGTGGGCACTGTCTCAGCGAAGGACTCGGTGAAAGTGCATTGGCGGTAAAGATGCCGTCTGTCCGTACCAGGACGAGAAGACCCCATGGAGCTTTACTACAGCTTTACATTGAATACGGTTTCAACATGTGTAGCATAGGTGGGAGACGTTGAAGCAGATACGCCAGTATTTGTGGAGTCACCAAGTGAAATACCACCCTTGTTGTGATTGTGTTCTCACGCTGACCGTTATCCGGTTAGCGGACCGTGTATGGTGGGTAGTTTAACTGGGGCGGTTGCCTCCTAAAGAGTAGCGGAGGCGTTCAAAGGTTGGCTAACTTCGGATGGAAATCGAAGTGATAGTGTATGCGCATAAGCCAGCTTGACTGTGAGGAGTACATTCCAATCAGAGACGAAAGTCGGAGCAAGTGATCCGCTGTACGTACATTTGTACATGAATGTGGGATCGACAGCGCAAACGGATAAAAGTTACCCTGGGGATAACAGGCTTATAGCGCCCAATAGTTCACATAGACGGCGCTGTTTGGCACCTCGATGTCGGCTCATCACATCCTGGAGGGGGAGCACCTTCCAAGGGTTCGGCTGTTCGCCGATTAAAGTGGTACGCGAGCTGGGTTCAGAACGTCGTGAGACAGTTCGGTTTATATCCGGTATGGACGATAGGAAACTTGAGAGGATCTACCCCTAGTACGAGAGGACCGGGGCGGACGCACCTCTGGTGTATCGATTGTGGCCACCTGCTGCATTGTCGAGTAGCTATGTGCGGACTAGATAAGCGCTGAAAGCATATTAAGCGCGAAACTAACCTCAAGATAAGGTTTCCCTATGAGGACACAGAAAGACTATCTGTTTGATAGGCGCAAGGTGGAAGTGCAGCAATGCATGGAGCTAAAGCGTACTAATAGTCCCATTGCCTTTTTATGTCCTTGTCTGCTAGCGTTTATGCTTGCATAACGCTCGCGGATAAGGTAGGCTTAACTAGTAATTGGTGCTTTTCAGTAAGTGCCAGTCAATTAACAATTCAATTCCGTGCAGAAAACTGGACATCGAAGAAAGGGGTTTGGCCCACCACGCGAGTATATGTGGAACCAAGCGCTTTAAACCCCCTCCTTCGGTGCCCATGGCGAGGAGGAAACACCTGTTCTCATCCCGAACACAGAAGTTAAGCTCCCCAGCGGCGATTATACTGCGAAAGTGGGAAACTAGCACGGTGCCGAATTATAAAAAAGACTTCCGAATAGGGAGTCTTTTTTCGTTTTTGCCGGAGGTGCTTGCGAGTAGCATAAGTATGATATAATGATGGGGAAATGGATAAAAAACAAACAGAACAGCCAGAGTCCCTTAGGCCGGAGCGTGGGGGGTTTGTGGCGATGTGCGCGTCTTGGTTAAGGCGGCCAAAATCGTGGGTTATTATTGGTGGCGGTATCGTTGCGTTGACGGTGATAGTAGTTGGAGTGCTATTTGTTATCACAACGCGCGGTAACGTCGGCGCTGAGCGCGTGTCCGACGAGGATTTGCAGGCGATTGACCGGCCGATCCGCTTGAAGTTTAATCAACAGCTTGGCGAGGTGAGGCCAGAGATTAAGCCGGAAGTGCGCGGCGTGTGGCGCGAAAAGCGACAGTTGTTTGGCGTTTTTGAGATGGAGTTTACGCCCGACCAGCCACTGGCAGCTGATACAAATTACACCGTGGCGTTCCCGGGAGCGAGACGTTCGCTGTTTGGTAATGCGACAATCCATGATGTATCGTTCAAGACGCAAAAAGCACCACGAGTGGATACGACATCACTGGACGGCAAAGAAGTGATCGCAATGGACCAGGCGTTGACGGTGCGTTTGGGGTCGCGGGCGAGTAAATTGCGCGATCTAGAATTGACGACCGAGCCAGCGCTTGAGCTGAAGCGTGAGTCGTCTGATGATCAAACATTTTCATGGAAATATGCTGGCCTATTAGCACCTGATACACAGTATACTTTCAAATTATACGATAAAGCCCAGAAGGAAGAGCTAAAACGTTTTACGGTGAAGAGTGCGTCACTACCGGCGATTGGGTCACCGATTAAAGAGCATTCAGTGACGCCATCAGACGAATTGAAGTTGACATTTCAGGAAGCAATTGATGCGAAGAATCGGCCAAATATAGCGGTTGACACGGCTGGTAATGGTTCGTGGCGGAGCGATACCGAGTACGTATTCAAGGCAGATAAATTGGAGCCGGGCAAGACATACACATACACCATTCCGAAAGGCCTACGGACAGCTCGTGGAGGTGTTCTCGTCGAGGAAGTAAAAAAGACATTTACCACTAATGGGCATGTGCGTGGTGTGGGGGCGTCCCCGTGGCGAACCACGGTTGATCAAGCGGTGCAGGATGTATGGATAACCTTTGATCAGGCAGTTGACCACAAGAGCGCCCAGGATCGCCTTAGGGTTTCATCTGGTACAGTTCAGAGTATTTCCTGGCGTGGTAATACGATGGTTGCTCGGGTGGTCAATATGGGCTTTCAGCGGCAAGTCCAGGTTTGGGTAGAGCCAGGCGTGCAGCCAGTATTTGGACTGCCGAGTGTAGAGCGAATTGCGACATCGTTCACAACTAATTCACGGGTCGTCAAACTCAATAACGTACCATTCTATCGTCAGGCGTACGCCCAAAGCTGCGAAGCGGCCTCGCTGCGTATGGCCTTGGCATATCGTGGTGTACATGATAATGATTGGAACATTTTGCAGCGTTTCGGGTACCGTCCACGACCACGAGACAAGGCGACAAATGAGTGGGACGATCCGAATGCGCAGTTTGTGGGCGACGTAAACGGCAACCAAGGTGCGGGAACGGGCTGGGGTGTATATGCTGGTCCGGTGGCACGGGCGGCTGGGCAGTATGGTCGCAGGACGTCAGTGGCATATGGTGCCAATGCGAATTTCGTAGCACAGCAAATTCATAACGGTAATCCAGTCATTGCGTGGGGCGTATGGCGGATTGGTGCAAAAATTGATAGTTGGAGGACGCCGTCAGGTCGGATAGTCAGTGGGCCAATACCGATGCATGTACGCCTCATTGTTGGGGTTCGCGGTGAGCCGCACGATCCGCTCGGGTTCTATGTTAATGACCCGATTGCGGGACGACTCTATTGGACGAGAGCGCAGTTTGTGGCGATGACAGCTGGTGCTGGACCGGCGGCGCAGCTGTTGGCGGTGCATTAATCGGTACTGAAGTGAGGACGGTATAGTCAGGGGCCCCGCGTCTTTGTTATTGAGCTAGCTCTATAGACGCGGGCTTTGTAGTCGGAAAGTTGAAGGTGGGTATACGTATTTTTCTTGTCGTCGAGGTAATTTTCGATGTAGACAAGTTTAGCTATTGGCGAAATTCCTTTCACAATCAAAAACCACCCATCTCGCAGAAAGGGTGGTTTTTGAGTGGTGGAACTCATCATTTCTAAGCTCCAACAGGTGCCGTCACAAAGTGACAGGTTCTATTATAGCGAAGTAAATCGCTGATTGCAATATTTTATTCACAATAAAAATAGCTTATGTAAATGTTGACAAAGTATGAGCAGTATGATAATATGCATACATAACACATATCATGTGTGATATATAAAGGCGAGGGTTTCCATAGTAAATGATGTGGAAATCTTTTTAATTAGGGAGGAAAACTCACATGGCAGGTACAAAAATTGGCGGTATGAAAGCGGCAGCGAAAAACTTAGCGCGTGACCCAGACTTTTATGCCAAGATCGGCGCGAAGGGCGGTCGGAACGGACGGACCGGTGGCTTTGCGGCAAACCCAGCTCTGGCGCGGATCGCTGGTGCTAAAGGTGGTCGCATTTCTCGTCGGCGTAAGGTAACGACGACGGCCACGACAACCGTCAATCCAGTAACGACGGCATCAACCGTACAGGCAACGACTCAAGACGACGTGACACTGGCCGCGTAGCCGAGTTGCTTAAAATGCGCGGTAGCCCTCTTTTCGTAGAGGGCTATTTGCGGTAGCGGCGGAGTTCGCAGGATCGAGCTTCGTTGACGCGCCAGTTGCTAGCGCAGTGGAGGCAGCGATAGTGGTGCTTGGCGATTTCTATACCGACAGCGCTACATGTCGGGCACGTGCTGCGGGCGTGTAGCCACTTGCGGTAGCTATCAAGCGCATCCTGAACGACGTCGTCATTCATAGTTAGAGTAATGTTATAGCGCGGGGCTAACTGATGGACAGCTAGCTCCCAGGCTTGGCGTTCCATGGCGATTAGGTCGATGTCACGAGTATAGTGATGATGGTCTAGGATGGCGTGGGCAGTTTCGTGGAGCAGCTGGGCGGTAGCAGCTGGTGACGCCTCGTTGATATAAGTGATAGTCCGTGAATGGTGTGACCACGAAAAAACATCGCCAGCTCGGAACTGATACTCTGGGTAATCGCTGGCCAGCTGCTTAACGATGGACGATAGCGTTATCGTAGCAACCATAGAGTACAGACTCCTCGGGGTGTGCTGCACCAACGATGTGCGGGCAGGTGATAAATGACGGTAGTTTCTCGGTGATAAGTCCGGCTAGTGATGCAGAGAATTTGTCGGTGTAGCGGCCGACACCGCCGCCGATAACGATAACGTTTGGCTGAATAGCAGCGATCAACGCCTGCAGTCCTAAGCTGAGTCTCTTGGCAGCCTCAAACCAAGCTTCGGGCGGTGTTGCGTCCGATAATTCACCAAACTGTTGACTGAGCGCTCGTCCGGAAGCGAGGTTTTCCCACGAATCGATGGTTGACTGATACGCAACTTGCATATGACCGGCTTCGCTGCTGCGTAGGCTGGGGTGGAGTGTGCCGTTGAGGATAATGCTGGTGCCGATGCCTGTACCGATAGTGACATAGAGGCCGCAGGCTGGTTGTGGTTCAAGGCGACGTATGCTGGCGAGGCCGGCGAGGTTGGCGTCATTTTCGAGGATGATTTGGGCGTCGGGAAAGTGCTCGGCTAGGAGGTCGCGGATGGGCACCTCGCACCAGCCGAGGTTAATGCAATATGTAGCGACACCGTCAGTGACGGTACCGGGTAGGCCGATCGAGATGTCTGTAACAGGTGCGCCCTCGGCGATCACGGTGATAGTGTCAACGACCTGTTTGATATACGCCGTAATGTCTGTTGGGGTGGCAAACCGAGTTGTTGTCTCTAGTGTGCCGTTATCGGTAAATCGTCCGACTAATGTTTTTGTGCCTCCAGTATCAATCGCAATAATCATGAGGCTAGTATACCCCTTTACGAGAGCGGTGACAATATGGTACAGTAAGTATTAGTAACGTCAGGGAGATAATAGTATGAAGCAGAACCGCCAGCGAGGATATGTTGTAATCTACGTGATTGTAGGGGTTATTTTGGCGGCGATCGCTTTGGCAACGTTATACGGGTTGCGACAATTATCAGCACAGAATCAGGCCGCCTCATCGACGGAAAATGCTGCGACGAGTGAGCAGCAAAAAGAGACGAACAACACGAAAACTGACGATAAATCGGCCGACAAAAAGAAGAACGAGAAGAGCGATGAGAAAAAAGACACTTCTTCAGCTGAGTCAAACAAGTCCGCGCAGCAGCAGCCTCAACAACACGCGCAGAATCAACCAACGCCGCCAGCTCAAAACAATAGCCGTGGGTCATCCCGCTTACCAGCAACTGGGCCGGCTGACTCGTTGGCAGTTGGCTTCGTGTTGGGGCTGATTGTGGCCGCGGGCTTTGCTTATCGCCGGTCAATGTTGGTAGTTTAGCTTCCTTCTCTTTACTCGAGGCGTTATCTACGATATAATAAAGCGAGACCTCCAAGAGGTGACTGTTTTGGCAGGCCGCTTGGATAAGAATATTAACGTAATACGGGAGTCTATTTGGACGTATGGCGAATCCATTGACCATGGACGATCTGCTTGCTCAGGCGAGCGACTCCGTGAAACAACTGACCACGGGCGAGGTTGTACACGGAACTATTTTATCAATAAAGAAACACGAAGTTCTGATTGATCTAGGGCCTTTGGGCGTTGGCTTGGTGCCGCGCCGTGAGGTGAGTATGTCGAACAATTACGCAGAAGGTGACGAGGTAACTGCGAGTGTTGTCGAGGTTGAGCTGGACAACGGTTATTCACTTTTGAGCATGCGTAAAGCGGCGCGCGATCGTGGCTGGGACGAGGTCGCCGCCAAATTGGAGAGCGGTGAAATTGTAACGGTGACGCCGTACGACGCCAATCGTGGTGGTCTGTTGGCTGAATATGAAGGGGTGCGCGGTTTCTTACCGGTATCGCAGCTATCGGCTGAGCATTACCCGCGAGTTGGTTCAAGTGACAAGGACGAGATCTTGCAGCGGCTTAACGTGCTGGTCAACAAAGAGATTCGCGTTCGGATTTTGGATGCTGATCGCAAGGCGAACAAGCTCATCTTTTCCGAAAAAGAGGCCATCAAAGAGGGCCTGGCGGAGCGGTTTGAGAAATTGTCGGTTGGTGATACCGTTAAGGGTATCGTGACTGGCGTGGTAGATTTTGGTGTATTCGTGAACGTTGAGGGAATTGAGGGACTGATTCATATCTCAGAAATTAGCTGGGAGCGGGTCAACAATCCGAGCGATTACGTCAAGGTTGGTCAGACCGTAGAGGCAAAGATTATCGCCATCGACAAGGAGCGCCTCAGCTTAAGCATGAAGCAGCTAACGAAAGACCCATGGCTCGATGAGGTAGAACAGTTCAAGTCAGGCGAGGACGTCGAAGGTACGGTCACGCGGATCACGCCGTTTGGTGCGTTTGTACAGTTGAGTCCGGCCGTCGAGGCTCTCGTTCATGTTTCGGAGCTAGGTGGCGATGGGACTGACCCGGAGAAAGTCTTTACATTAAATGAGCGCAAGACCTTTACCGTGCTCGAAATTGATAAAGATAATCGCAAGATTTCACTGTCGCTGGCTGGCGGCAAGAAAAAATAGCCTATAGAAAAAGAGTAATGTAAACAGTTCGCCGAGGTGTCACGCTGGCGATGAAAGGAGCACGAGCAGATGACAGAAAAGATTGTCGCAATTGCAGATTCAGTAACCGTCGGAGAGCTCGCTACCACCTTGAATCTACCGGTCACGACGCTCATTGGCGAGCTGTTTAAGAATGGTATCGCGGCGACGATTAATCAGCGACTGGACTTTGAGACGGCGTCGATCATCGTTGAAGAGCTGGGCCTTGAGGTAACGCTTAAGAAAAAGGAAGCTGTTGGCCGCGCCCGCGTGGAACATACACTGTCGGAAAGGGCGGTGCCGCGCCCACCGATTGTGGCGGTGATGGGACATGTTGATCACGGCAAGACGAGCTTGTTGGATGCGATTTTGGGTAACAAGACTGCTGCGGGCGAAGCCGGTGGCATTACGCAGCACATTAGCGCCTACCAAACGAAGCGCAACGGGCGGATGATTACGCTGCTTGACACACCAGGGCATGAGGCATTTGCAGCGCTGCGGCAACACGGCGCGGTGCTAACTGATGTGGTAATTATTGTGGTAGCGGCCGACGATGGCGTCAAGCCGCAGACGGTCGAGGCGATTCGGTTTGCCCGTTCGGCTAATGCGAAAATCGTGGTGGCGATCAATAAAATTGACAAAGATACCGCCAACCCACAGCTGGTAAAAACACAGCTGGCATCTGAGCATGGCCTCAATCCCGAGGAGTGGGGCGGCGATACGGTGATGGTGGAAGTTAGCGCTAAAACTGGCCAGAATTTGGATAAGTTGCTGGATATGGTGCTACTGGTGGCAGATATGGAAGATTTGCGGGCGGATGAGGATGTGCCGGCAGAAGGCTTGGTGATTGAGGCGCATATGGAAACCGGGCGCGGCGCAGTGGTTGGGCTACTCGTCGAGCACGGTCAGCTGAAACCAGCGCATTATCTGGTGGCCGGCACGGCGTACGGTCGAGTACGGACAATGTCGGACTTTCGTGGTCAGACAATGAAAATGGCCGGCCCGAGCACACCGGTTAACGTAACTGGATTTAAGGAGCTGCCGCAGTTTGGTGATAGCTTTCGGTTGGCCAAAAACGAGAAAGAAGCACGGCATCTGGCGCAGGCGGTGCGCCTAGAGCAGGAAAAGATGGCGGCCAGCACCAATGTCACCAGCTCAGATATTTTGAAGATGATGAGTCAGCAGCATGACGCGGAGTCGTTCAATGTTCTCGTCAAGGCTGATGTTCAGGGGTCGCTCACATCGGTGATTGATAGTCTGAAATTGATTGATACGGGCGGCTTGGTAGATCTGCACGTCATCGGTAGCGGGGTTGGTAACATTTCAGAAAATGATATTCATCTGGCAGTTGGCGAGAACACGGTTATTTATGGTTTTAATGTCGATCTGCCGCCAGCAGTAAAGCGCCTGGCAGCACGTGAGCACGTTGAGGTGCGACTATACCGGGTGATTTATGAACTACTTGATAATGCCAAGCAATCCATGGAGGCATTACTGGCCCCAGAGGTCGTCGAGACCGAGGTCGGCCAACTGAGCGTTAAGGGTGTGTTCCGAACGGTGCGCGAAGAGGTGATTGCCGGTGGTGAGGTGACAACGGGTAAGGTCTATAAGGGGCTACTGGCACGCCTAAAGCGTGGTGATGAATACATTGCCGAGGTCGAAGTATCATCCGTCCAGCGTCAACATCAGGAAGCCAAAGAGGTGTTTGAGGGTGAAATGTGTGGACTTAGTCTCAAAACTACGCGAAAAGTTGTTGTCGAGGAAGGTGACACGCTGGAGTTCTTTACACGGGAGCTGGTGAAGAAGACGTTGTAGGACAATATCTATCATATTTCTGTCCGACGGGTAGCAACCTATTGACTTTCCCCCCTAAATCTGCTACCATTCAAAACATAAGCTAGTCGGTAGCAAAAATGCCGACCGTCGTATCCCCCCAGAAAGGAACCACCACAATGCTCAAAAACCCAAACCGCCCACCAGCACCCTCCCCTGAGTCTCTCGGCCCAGAGGCTGCAACCTCCTCGTCATATTCCCTAGACTCAGACGATCGCTTCAAAGGAAAGCTTAATGCCAGTGACCTCGACGCCAAAGCACTCTTTGATCCAGCCCGACGAAAGCAACTGGAAGAAGCTCAACTCGCACAAGATGACTTGGAAGCCTATCTCAACCAACGCCCCGACGAATACGGCAAAGATCCAAATGGCAACCTACTTCCATCCGAAGAAGACCTCTATAACCAAACCCTCAACGAAGCACGCCGTGAGCGTGAGGCCACGAGTCTCACTGACCTCGCAACCGCTGCCGGAGAAGCCCTTGCTCGTGGCGACAAGACTATGGCTGATGATCTCCAAGACGAGATCCTCCAAAGACTCATTGAACGAGCCGAAACCTACGATCTAAGCCAAGAAGCCATCGACCAACGTATCCGTCAGCTTACTAAGATCATGGATAACGCCGAAAATGTCGCTAAAGAAAAAGCCACCAAAGCAGCCACCCAGCGAACCCTTTCTTTCCCAGCTACACCTCAAGCCCCAGAGTCTGCCCCGGCGACACAGTCCGAGCCAACCCAGACCGTGCCAACAGCTCCGGTGAAGCCGGTGCAGGGGCCAGAAGGAGCTTCGGGTAGTGAAGGGGAAGGGTCTGGAAAAAAAGAGTTGATGAATGAAGCCGTTGGCTTTATGCGCGACGCGCAAGCAGTTATTAGCAACCCAAATATTGATCCTGTAAGCAAAGCTGCACTGATGCGTGAAGCACGACAGCTGATGAAGAGTCTAAACGACGCTCTCGACAGTTCGGCTACTGATCCATTGAAAGCTGGCGGACGACCAGCACCGGCGACCAGTGAGAGTGGCGGTGGTCAAGGTGGGCCGGAGAGCGCAGGTGAGCCATCCGAGGAGGAGCAGAGAATCAAGATGCTGAAGGATCACCGCGGTCGATTAGAGGCCCGGCGACGTGCTTTGCAGAAAGAGTATGATGATCTTAAAGATAAGGAGAGTGAAAAGGGGCGTCGGCTGCTACATCGTATTGGAATAGTAGATGGTATGATTGATAAGCTTAATAAGCAGCTTGATATATTTGGCGGCGGTGCTTCAGGCGGACCGGATAATAGTGATCAGTCACGACGGTCTGGCGCTGCGGGACCAGAGGGATCTTCGGGTAATGACGACGGTGAAAGTAGCGGTGAAGACGATGGCGGTGAAGGCGGTGAGAGTAATAATGAATTGCACGCGGGTGAGTATGAGATGTTGGCTGATTGGGGGGAGACCGTGAATGAACGGGCTCTATTTGAAGCACATGCTCGTCGAGGGACTATTGATAAGAAAGATAAGAAAGATGGCGAAAACGGCGCTAAGGACGAAGAGACCCTTGCCTATAATAAAAAGAATGCAGAGGCAGTAAGAGAACGCTGGCGTGACGGTGCAAAGAGATTCGTCGATTATTATTTGAATATCTTTGAGCAATCGCTTGACGAGAATATGAGTCAACATGATCGTCAAGTAGCTATAGAGCAAAAAAGGAAAGAGCTTGCGCGTGAAGCTTCTATGATGACAATGAACGCGACTGCAGAGCTAGAAGAGACCATAGCTCCGAAAAGGGGCAGTATGCGTAAACCGCTGAACTTGGCGGCCAAGGTTGGCCTACTCGGCGTGGTGCTTAATAAGATACCATTTGTTGGACATTTTGTTAGTGGCGTGGCTGGTGGTGCTCTTGGATTCTTCCATGACATGCATAATGTGAAATACCGTCGCTTGCGTGAAGCAGGCCAGGATAAACGCGGTGTTGTGACTCAAGCGCGTGCCGATGCAAAGGAGGATATGGTTCGGCTTGACCAAGCTGAGCAAGATCAGACACTTGAAGAAGCTGATAATGTTATCGCTGAACGGACGCAGGGAATCCGCCGAGAAAATATAAGACGGCGCGTTGGCAATGTGGCCCTCGGTGTAGCTTCAGGTATTGCTGGCGGCTTCCTCTCGAATCTATTCCAGGGTCCGGCTGGTGCCGAGGGGCCGCAAGGTCCGACTGGTGTCGAGGGACCTCAAGGCCCGGCAGGCCCACAGGGACCAGTTGCACCACGAGGTCCGGTAGGTCCACCTCGCGCGGGGGTATAGATTATAATTGGCAATCAGATAAATATAAATAAGAAAGAGTAAAATATGGATAATTTATCGTCAGAAAGAATACGGGAAGATTTTGGCATAACCGGTAATAACGAGTATGTCGAAAGTGAGATTGACCGTATCTTGCGATCAATCATCAACGCAGTGATAGTGCGGGTAGGTAATGAGCTAGACCAGAATCAGTTGGATGAGCTCAATGAAATGACTAATTCTGGCAATCAAGAAGAACTATATAGTTGGTTGAGACATCAGGGGGTTGAAGTTGGCGATATGTTTATGAGCGTATACAGTGAACTGCTCGGTAATTTTCATGCCTTGACAGAAGATAGTTAGGGACAGAGTATTGACTTATATATAAATATATGATAGCATGGTAACCGTTAGATTGTAATCCCCCCCAGAAAGGAACCACCACAATGCTCAAAAACCCAAACCGCCCACCAGCACCCTCCCCTGAGTCTCTCGGCCCAGAGGCTGCAACCTCCTCGTCATATTCCCTAGACTCAGACGATCGCTTCAAAGGAAAGCTTAATGCCAGTGACCTCGACGCCAAAGCACTCTTTGATCCAGCCCGACGAAAGCAACTGGAAGAAGCTCAACTCGCACAAGATGACTTGGAAGCCTATCTCAACCAACGCCCCGACGAATACGGCAAAGATCCAAATGGCAACCTACTTCCATCCGAAGAAGACCTCTATAACCAAACCCTCAACGAAGCACGCCGTGAGCGTGAGGCCACGAGTCTCACTGACCTCGCAACCGCTGCCGGAGAAGCCCTTGCTCGTGGCGACAAGACTATGGCTGATGATCTCCAAGACGAGATCCTCCAAAGACTCATTGAACGAGCCGAAACCTACGATCTAAGCCAAGAAGCCATCGACCAACGTATCCGTCAGCTTACTAAGATCATGGATAACGCCGAAAATGTCGCTAAAGAAAAAGCCACCAAAGCAGCCACCCAGCGAACCCTTTCTTTCCCAGCTACACCTCAAGCCCCAGAGTCTGCCCCGGCGACACAGTCCGAGCCAACCCAGACCGTGCCAACAGCTCCGGTGAAGCCGGTGCGGCCACGATCACTACTACAAACCCCACCGAAGCCAACCCAGGATGTCTACGACGTTCTTGAGTCATTAAAGGATAGCCAACCTGCTCCCGAACTACCGGAGGGTGGAGAACCAGGTCTTGGTGAAAATGGCGCCGGCGCCGGCCCGGATCTGGAGGCTCACGCGGCAAAACAAGCTGAATATAAGCGTAAAGTAGACGACTATGCGGACGAATCGGAAAAAATATTCGACGGGCGCGAAGAGTTCATCCGATCTCTCCCTGACGAACTTAAAGAGCAGGCTAACAAGGATTTTGACAGGTTAGCAGATTGGTTCATGGAAATGCTTGCGTCCTGTAGGCGGTTGATGTGGACAGAAGAGGCTCTCGCCAATCCTGCCACATCGGCTGAGAATAGACAGGCGCTCCTAGAGGAGGAAGAAAAGCTTATTGCTAAGATCGGTGAGATGGAAAATAATAAGCCGGAGATTAAGACGATGGGGCGTCCAGTTTCTGGCGAGGACGGAAATGATGACGAGGTATTAGATGTAACTCGTTTGCTGGCGGCTGAAGAGTATAGGAAGAATATGGGCTTTGCTAACTGGTATAGTAATGCCTACAAGTCAGCTTCTGAAGATGCTTCTCCAGAGAAGCGGTCGCAGCTGCTAATGGTGAGTAAGTGGTATAACAACCGTGGGACTATTTACGCTGGATTAAGGGATACGCAATTAGCACTTGCTAATCCCTCAATATCCAGTGATGTGAGACAGGCTCTGATAGGCAAGGAAAGGACACTTATTAACTTGCTTAAAGATTCTGAAAACTACAAGCCAAAATACGACCCGTCCTTGGATCTTGCTGTTTATAATAATGGAGAGCCTAATTCACAGTCAGAACAGAATAAGAATGGCGGTGGGGAGCAGCCGGAAAGTAGTAGCAGTGAGGCGGACAAGAAAAATGTGGAAAAAGGGCGTATGCTTAAGAAGCTTGGTGGATGGCTTATTCGAGTGTTAGCCATCAACGAACCAACTTCGTCAATAGATACGACCCCGAAGTCATCTGATGGCGCGGGCAATACGGTCGATCAAGAACAACGAGTCAAGGTGAAGGTGTCTCGAAAACAGCCACCGAACCCAATCCCGAAACGTCAGGTAAGGCGAAAAAGTAGTACAAATGCTACAAACTAAGGTACATTAACCTCGTAGAGGGGACGGTATTACGTAAAAGCCAGTGCTGTTTGTTGGAGCTGGCTTTTACTCGTCATAAGCAGTGAGTTGGTATAAACATGAAGAATTGATATAATAGACAAAAGAGCAGTGAAGCAAAGGAGACGATATGTTCCAACTAGACGATAATTTTTTGAAAGAATTAGGACTAGATCAGCTGCCAGATGAGCAGAAGAAGCCGTTTTTGCAGCATATTTACAGTGAGTTGGAGCTACGGGTCGGCGAGCGGCTGAGTCAGGGGATGACCGACGCGCAGCTGGATGAGTTTGCGAACATTATCGACAAGGCGCCGGGCGCGGTAGATGAGTTTCTCGCCAAACACGCACCAAATTACCAGCAGGAGCCAATGTTCCAGCGGCTGGTGCAGGCGACCAAGGCTGATCCGAATAATCCTGGTCTAAAAGACGAGTTTGCGGCGACGAAGTGGCTGGAGGTAAACCGGCCTGATTATCGCGACGTGGTGGCGGCAACGATGGATGAGCTGAAGAAGGAGATTATAACTAACCGCGAGGCTATTTTAGGCGGTATGAGTGCATCCTCGGCGCCGGGGCAAGCTTAGAGCGAGCTTTAGCTGCCTTAGATCATGAACTTAGCCTTGATGGCCGCGGAGAAACGCCTCTGCGGCCATTTGTTTGCCGCTCGGGGCAATCAGCTCGAGGACGGCAAGATATCGTCCATCACAGCACTTAACGCTCAGCGGCGATTCTGGAGCGTCTGAGACGTGAGTTTTGGTAATAATGAGCTCACGGTCATGAATGCGCAGACGACTACGTGGAAAGCCGAGATACGCCCGCACATGGGCATCGGCGGCGGCTGCGGTCATTGCCGTCGGGTCAATGAGTGACATATCCTTGGAAAGCAGCTGGCAATACGTGGCATCGGTGTCGTTTTGCGGGGTCGGCTGGAGCGTACCGGTGAGGATACTTGGCAGCGTGCGCACGAGCAGGTCGCTGCCGGCAGCAAACAGTTCATCATATAGCTGCGGTTTGGTTTCAGTGCCAGTGAGCGGGTGACGGTGTTGGGTGTAAATTGGGCCAGCGTCCATCTGGGCGTCAAGTTGCATAATGGAGATACCGGTTTCTGAATTTTGGTGTGCAATGGCGGCCTCAATGGGCGAAGGGCCACGCCATTTTGGCAGTAGCGAGGGATGGAGATTAATAATACCAGGAGTGAAGAGGTCAATGATTGACTGGGGGATAATTTTGCCGTAGGCGACGAGGACGCCAGCGACAGGCTGGAGGGCGGTGATATCGGGGATAATGTCGCGGAGCTTGTTGGGCTGCCAGACGAGGATGCCATGTTGGCGGGCAAAGGTCTTGACTGGTGGTTCGGTAAGCTTATGGCCGCGGCCGCTACGCATATCGGGTTTGGTGATGACGGCGTGAATGGCAAATCCTGCCTCGTAGAGCGCCTTGAGGGTAACTAGACTGTACGCTTCGGTGCCGAAAAAGATGATTGGCGGCATGTTAGTCCCACAGCTGAGCATTATCTTTGATGTCGGCTTCGTAATCAAGCGGCTGCAATTCACCAGAATCATCGAGCGTGTAAAAAGCGTCGTGCTGGTCGCGGATATGGTCGATAAAGACGACGCCGTTGGTGTGATCGATCTCGTGCTGGATGACACGGGCGAGGAAACCTTCGGCCTTGAGGCGAATCTCGTTGCCGTCGAGGTCAAGAGCCCTGACGCGGATTTTAGAATGACGGGGAACTTTGCCGTAGACGTGCTTGACGCTGAGGCAGCCTTCGAAATCGGCGACAATTTCTCCCTCGTATTTGACAATTTCGGGGTTGATCAGGGTGGTGAATTCGCGAGTGGCTTTGTCATCAAAGTCGCTGCGGACGATGATGACGCGCTCGAGATGATCAACCTGGATGGCAGCGAGGGCAGCGCTGATTTCATGAGGGCGAGAATCTTCCCAGTCAAGAGCAGCCGCGATCATGTCGGCTGATAACTGGCGCACCTCGTCAGTGATGACGTGAATTTTAGCTGATTTTTGGCGGAGATGTGGATTGGGTAGGGCAATAATATCGTCTTTAGTCATTGTGATTATTATAGCACAGGTGGTTAGAGGAGGCTGGTTGGGTCGAGCTCAGCCTGCCAATGAGCGGGTGGTACGAGATCAAGGAGACTGACGAGGTCGCTGCGGCGGGGGCTTTTGAGAATGAGCTGCCAGCGGTACGTGTCGCGGACTCGCTCATAAAATGCCGGTGTTGGGCCGAGGATGTGTACGTCGGCTGGGGCAGCTGCTCGCAGTGTCTGGGCAAGCTTTTTGGCGTTGCGGATAGCGGCGGCTTCGGTTTTGTAGACGCAGGTTAATTTGAGCAGATAGACAAACGGCGGAAATCCAGTAGCGCGTCGTTGGGCGATAGTGCGGGTGTAAAAATCGGTGTAGTTTTGGGCGAGTCCATCACGGATGGCGGGATGATCCGGCTGAAAGGTCTGGACGATGACGTCGGTGGCATGATGGGAGCGGCCAACGCGGCCAACGACTTGGGCCAGTAGCTGGAAGGTGCGCTCGCTCGAGGAAAAGTCAGGCAGTGTCAACCCGGCGTCGGCTTGGACGACACCAACAGTGCGTAGGTGCGGTAGATCGAGGCCCTTGGCGATCACTTGGGTGCCAATGATGATGCCAATTGAACCGTTTTTGAGCTCATCGTAGCGCTTATCAGCTGCGTCGTGGGTACTTGTATCAGCATCGAAGCGGGCGATGGTGCTTGCGGGAAAGAGCTTGCGTAATTCTGCCTCAATGCGCTTGGTGCCGAGGCCTTTATGAATGATATCGGCATGACGACACTCGGGACAACTGGTGGGTACAGGTGCAGCAAACCCACAGATATGACAGAGGAGCCGGTGCTGGTCGGCGTGTAGTGTGAGTGGCACGAAGCAGCGCGGACAGCCGGCATTCCAGCCGCATTGTTCACATAGGGTGATAGCGGCGGTGCCGCGGCGATTGTGAAAAACGAGGGCTTGATTACCGTCATTCAGCGAGTTAGTGATAGACGAGAGCAGCTGGTCGGAGAGAAAGAAATGCTGAGTAAAGTTTGTGCGCTTGGTCATGTCAACCAGCGAGATGCGCGGTTTAACGGCGTCTGAGCGGGCGGGTGTGGGCATGGTTATGATGGGCCGGCCAGCGGTTTTTGCCAGAAAATAATCGCTGATCGTAGGGGTGGCACTGCCGAGAACGAGCTTGGCTTCATGCTGGCGAGCGAGAATAGCCGCAGTACGCAGCGCTGAGTAGCGGGGCGATTGCTCTTGTTTAAAGCTGGGTTCGTGGCATTCATCAACGACGATGAGGCCCAGTTGCTGGACGGGCATGAACAGGGCCGATCGAGGGCCAATGACGATGAGTGGGTCGCGTGAATTGATAACACTTTGCCAAGTCACGTGCCGCTTGGCTTCAGTCTGGCGCGAGTGGGTGAGGATAACATTGTCGAAATACCTCGCAAATTCGGTAACAAGCTGTGAGGTGAGGGCAATTTCTGGCACCAGAATAATTGACGATAAGCCCTCGTCCATTAGCCGCCTGGCGAGCTCGATGTAGACACGCGTCTTGCCAGATCCAGTTACGCCATGTAGCAGCGCGCTACCAGGGAGCATGTCGTCAATGGCGGTGACGGCGGCTCTTTGGTCGAGCGTGAGCGCTGTCGTCGGTGGCTGTGAGGCCTGCGGACCGGTGGTGTGTGAGGGCGGGTGACGGCGCTTTTTCGTTAAACCGCGTGGCAGAATGGTTTGCCAGATGGTCGCGAGATGCGTATGATAATAGCTGCTCATCCACAGAGCCGTTTGGATGAGCGGTAGCGGCACGGGAGCGTCATCTAAAATCTGGACAATTTCTTTAACCGTAAACTCAGGCTTAACGACTGCTGACATAATGATACCAACACAATGAGCCGAGCCAACTTCTATAACGACCAGCGCACCGACTGGCAACCGCTCGGGGTGTGCATAGGTAAACGAATGCGCATCGGCACGAATGATCTTGATTGGTGATACCAAATAGTAGTGCATGTCTTGCTTTATTATACCGCGCTGGCTGGTTGAATATAATCATGAGCGTTTTAGGGTGTAAGCACGTATGCTGAAGGGTAGGGCGTATAATTGTCAAAAAAGCTTGTCGGGTGTTGTAAAATTGTGATACACTGAGTGATAGCGAAAGGGAATATGGGGAGAGAATGCTTGACATTTTTATTACATCACGAGTGAGACGCAAAATCGTAGTTGTGTATGCCAAGTATCCTGATTTTCATACGCATGTTCGGGGGCTAGCCAAGCTGATCAAGGAAGATCCGGGTAATATTCAGCGCGAGCTCAAGCGGCTGGAGAAAGTTGGTTTCCTGAGGAGTGAGAAGCAAGGCAATTCGCGGGCATACTTTACGAATAAACAATTCCCAATTTTCAAGGAATTACAGAGTATGGTGATTAAGTCGCAGCAACATGCGGCCCGGCCGAAGCGCGGCTCGGTTGATAGAGATTGATGACATTATTTGAGCAGATTTTGACAGCGCGAGGCCTGACGACGCGGGCAGCGCGCGAGGCTTTTTTGCAGCCGGATTATACGGCGGTGAAGCATGATCCGTTTTTGCTGCCGGACATGAAAAAGGCGGTGGCGCGGTTGAGGCAGGCGTGGGAGCACGGTGAAAAAATCGTCATCTACGGTGATTATGATATTGATGGGCTGAGTGCCACGGCGCTGCTGCTGGATGCGTTTGGCAAGTTTGGTTTTGAGGACGTCGACGCTTTCATCCCAAATCGGTTTGTCGAGGGCTATGGTATGACTATGGGTGCGGTGGACAAGGTGCGTGATATGGGCGCGGACTTGATTGTGACGGTGGATACTGGTAGTTTGTGCCATGCGGAAATTGCATATGCTAAGAGTCTGGGGATTGATACGGTGGTGACGGATCATCACAACGTTGCCGAAACGCCACCGCCGAGTGTGGCAGCGGTGAATCCGAAATTTCCAGGGCACAACTATCCGTTTCGTGATTTGTGCGGTGCGGGCGTGGCGTTCAAGCTGGTGCAGGCGCTGCAGACTGAGCTGGATGGTTTGCCGGATGGTTATGAAAAATGGCTGCTGGATTTGGTGGCGCTGGGGACGGTGTGTGATATCGTGACGTTGTCTGATGAAAATCGGGCAAATGTGTATTGGGGTCTGGAGGTGTTGAAAAAACAACAACGTCCAGGACTGAAAGCGTTGATGGCGGTGGCGGGTATTGAACCGGGGCAGGTTAATGCCAGGCATCTGGGGTTCGGCTTGGGGCCGCGGATGAATGCAGCGGGGCGGTTGGAAACAGCGCAGCACGCGTTGGATATGCTGACGGCGCGCGATGGGCTGGCGGCACTGGAGGCGAGTGAGAAGTTGGAGGAGTTAAATGTTAAGCGGCGTGGTATTCAGGACGCGATTTTTGAAGAAGCGTGTATGCAAGCTGAGGAGCTGGCTGATGATCGAGTGTTGGTGGTGAGTAGTGATGGTTGGAATCACGGTGTTATCGGCATCGTGGCGTCGAAACTGGTGGAAAAATATAAAAAGCCAGTGTTTATCATTGGCGAGCGCGGCGAGGAAGCAACGGGTTCGGCGCGCAGTTTTGGTGATTTTTCAGCGGCCGATGCAGTGCGGGCGGCGGATGACATTATTATCAAAGGTGGCGGGCACGGAGCGGCAGCGGGCGTGACGCTAGCAACTAAAAAGATTGGTGATTTTCGTCGTCGCGTGAATGAGTTTTATGATTCGCTGCAACTAGCAAATCAAGAGCGATATTTGCTGCCGCGAGCTGATGTAGAAATTGATGATTTTTCGGAAATTGATGAGGAATTGGTGGCAAATCTGGCGAAAATGGAGCCATTTGGCAATGGTAATCCCGAACCAGTGCTAAAAATTACCAGGGCATCAGTTTTGAGCATGCGACGAATGGGCGCGGACGGGCAACACGTTAAATTAGCGCTGCGTGATAAAAATGGTAAAGTGTTGCAGATGCTGGCGTTCAACGCGCCAGAGGAGTTTTTCCGCGAGCCAGGCGACGAGGTGGCGGCGTGGTTCCAGCCGACCATCAACGAATGGCAGGGAGTGCGGACGGTCGAGGGGCGGCTCGTTCACGTGGCTTTGTTTGATTGATGTGGTAATTACAACTTTTGTTTGAATGTAGCAACTAGTCGCTTGAGCATGGTAGATTTTTCGTTGTGAAATTAGCAACGATGTTATGTATCGAAACTACGCGCTTCCCTCCGGTAATGTCAGTAACTTGACAAATAACAAAAAAGAGAGTAGCATGAATTCGTAATATAAAATTTGCTAAACACAAGAGGGAAACAAACATGACACAAAATTATGAGCATACCGATGGCAATGGAAGTCCAAATCCAAACGCTGCTAATTGGGCCGAGGTCGATAGGGAGAATGGACCAGTTCATCTGGACTTATCTACATTAGATTTTTCTAAAGTAAAAGATACTTATAGTAAGATCAAAGATCCCAATAAGGCTATTGAGGTTGAGATTTCAGAAACCACTCAGAAGGTAGAAACAGTTATCACAGAAGAAGACGGAACAGAGCGAGTTGAGACGGTTAATATAGCGAATCCTGGTGATGCAATCGTTACGGGCGAGAAAGGCGAGCGTTATATTATAAATGCCAAAGATTTTCATAACCTCTATGAGCCACTTACGGAAGAGAATGGTGTAGCTGCTAATGGTAAGTATTTGCCTAAAAATGTTGTGAAGTGTATGGAGAACCCAGAGGGTAAAGAGATTGTCATTGATGCGCCGTGGGGTGGTCAACAGACAGGTGGGGCTAATTGCATAATTGTAGAAAGTCAAATTGAGAACAGTAATGGTGAAAAAGAAAGATATATTATTGAAAGAGGTGCGTTTGAGGCAACATACAAAAAAGATAGCCAAACCTCTGAAGAAGAGCAGCTTTAGTTGGCTGGGCTAAAATTAGTTGCCGGACGCCGCACGGATAAATATCGGGTGGCGTCTTTTCGTGCTCAGTCTAACCGATCTTAGATGCTAATTTGTCAAATATTTTCTCATCTGTTATAATGCAAAAAGTATGGTTCAAGTTACACGTAAAGATCAGAAGGAAGCGAACGAGAATGTGATTCGTCGCTTTAATCGCAGGGTGCTGCAGAGCGGTGTCCTTGCGCGGGCAAAGTCGGTGATGCGATTTGCCAAGCCGATTTCCAAGGTTGAGCGCCGCAAGAAAGCTATTATTCGCCGTGAGCGCCGGGCCGAGAAAACAGCCAGAATGCGTATGGGGGCAACGCGTTAATGTCGGCGCTAAAAGCGCGTATTGCTAATGAGATGAAAGCCGCTCTTCTAGGGCGGCATCGTTTTCGGGGTGATGTCCTGCGTAGTTTGAAGGCGGCAATTCTTAATGAGGAGGTGTCGCTCGGTAAGCGCGACGAGGGCCTAAACGATGCAGAAGTCGAGAAGGTTATTGCCCGTGAAGTTAAAAAACGCAAAGAAAGTGCCGCGTTATACTGGGCAAATGGCCGGGCGGAACTAGCTGAGCCAGAGGAGAAAGAGGCGGCAATTTTACAGGAATTTTTGCCTAAACAGCTGAGCGAAGACGAGATTCGGGCAATGGTCGAGGCAGCGGTTGCTGATTTGGGTGCGACGATGCAGCAAATGGGTCAGGTGATTGGCGCGGTGAAGACTAAAGCCGGCAATGCGGCTGACGGCGCCTTGATTGCGAAAATTACCAAAGAAACGCTAGCAAAACAATAACAACACAGAAAAGGAGCAAAGGATGATCTTATTATTTGGGCCGCCGGGGGCTGGTAAAAGTATGCAGGGGCAGATGTTAGCGGCGCGCCAGGGTTGGAAGTGGCTGTCGACTGGCGAGATGCTGCGCCGCAGTAATGATCCGGCGGTGATTGATATTTTACGCTCGGGCGAGTTGGTAAGCGATGAATTGATTTACCAAGTGTTTGAACAGGCGGTGCAGGAGGCGCGCGATAAAAAATATTCGAATATTATCGTTGATGGTTTTCCGCGGACAAAGGAGCAGGCGGCGTGGCTGGATGATTACATGGCGCGGATGAATGAGAAAATTGATACAGTGATTTCACTGGAAGTGCCGGAGGCGGAGATTATGCGGCGGCTAGAGAAGCGCGGCCGGCTGGAGGACACGCCAGAGGCAATTGCCCGGCGAATGACGATTTATCGGCAAAAAATGTATCCGGTGTTGGGGATTTTTGCTGAGGCAGGCGTTAGGATTGTTCATTTGGATGGCGTCGGTACGGCTGGCGAAGTGCATGATCGGATTTATGAAGAGGTGGCGTACGCATGCCAACTCTAATTACTGGCGAAAAAACGCCGCAGCAGATGAAGGATATGCGCGAATGCGGGCGGATGTTGGCGACGATTTATGATGAGTTGCGCCAGCGGGTGACGGCTGGAATGAGCGAGCTGGACGTTAATGCGTTTGTGGATGGGCGAATTAAGGATTTCGGCGCGGAAGCGACATATTTGACAGATGAGGTAAAATTCCCAGGGGTGATCTGTGTGTCGACCAATGAGCAATTGGTGCACTCATTTCCGACAGGCTATGTGTTTGAGAAGGGTGATGTGGTGAGTTTTGACCTGGTGATCGGCTACCGCGGCATGAAAACTGACAGCGCCTTTACCATGGTGGTTGATGAAGAACCGCGTGGTGCTAAAAAACATTTGCTGCACGCGACGGAACAGAGTTTGTATGCGGGAATTGATGCGATTTCCGGTGACGGGACGCGCGTTGGCGATATTTCGGCGGGCGTGGAAGCGGTGTTGAAGAAAGCTAAATTGGGTATCATTCGCGAGCTGGTTGGCCACGGCGTGGGGCTGGAAATGCACATGAGCCCAGAGATTCCAAATTATGGCCGGCGTGGTACCGGGCCAGTGCTGCACGCAGGCGACACGATTGCTATTGAGCCAATGGCCAGCCTCGGTAGTGAGAAAATTGTGACCGAGGACGACGGCTGGACGATTAGCTTGAAAGACGGCAGTTTGGGTGCACATTTTGAACACACCGTATTGATTACTGAGACGGGTGCGGAGATTTTGACGACACTCTAGGCTATCTGGTATACTAAGCATATGCAAGAACAATCTCGATATGTGGTAGGAATTGATGTTGGTACGAAGACCGTGCGCTGCGTGGTTGGGCATATCGGGGAGTCGGGGCTGCCGAACATCGTTGGTGTTGGCGTTAGTGAGAATAGCGGCATGCGTAAGGGCGCGGTATCGAACTTGACGGGGCCGGCGGCAGCGATTGACAAGGCGCTTGAGGCGGCCGAACGCATGAGCGGTCATCATATTAATGCAGCGGCGCTGAGTGTCAATGGGTCGCACATTCTGAGCACCAAGGCCGATGGTATGATCGCGGTGGGGATGAGTGGCGGTGAAGTGACGGACGAGGACGTGCTGCGGATTGAGGAGGTAGCAACCACTGGGAAGGTGCCGGCGAATCGAGAGATTTTGGAGATTGTGCCGCATGCCTATCGGCTGGATGGGCAGGACAATATTAAGGATCCGGTGGGGATGAGCGGGACGCGCCTGGAGCTACGAGCAAATGTGGTCTCGGGCTTGACGCCGTATGTGGCGAATTTACGCCGCTCGGCCGAGATGGCGAATGTCACTGCCTCAAGCCTGACACCAAGTGTGTTGGCGGCAGCGCGAGCGGTGCTCAGTGAGTCGCAGATTGAGAACGGCGTGGCGGTTATCGACATTGGTGGCAGTACAACTGGCGTGGCAGTATTTGAAGAGGGCGACTTGCAGCACGTGGCGGTGATCCCGATGGGAGCGCAGAACGTGACAAATGATGTGGCGATTGGGCTAAAGACTGACCCGGAGATCGCTGAGGCAGTCAAATTGGCGCATGCCCGGCTGGGCGGCGGTAAGGCTGGTTGCGTTGATACTAAGCATGACAAACAGGTATACACATTTGAACAAAGCGAGATTGATGAGATTGTCGAGGCGCGCTACGAGGAGATTTTCGAGCTAGTCGCCAAAGAATTGAAGCGGGCCGGCGGCATTGGACGGCTGCCGAGCGGTGTGGTGCTGGTTGGTGGCGGCGCTAAGGTTAAGGATCTGGTCGAATTTGCGAAAAATAGCCTCAGCGTGGCAGCTAAACTAGGTGTACCGGCAGGATATGCGGGCGTGAGTGACGAGGCGAATGGGCCGGAGTTTGCAGCGGCAATTGGTCTGATGCTCATTGACGGGGCAGGGGCCGAGCGGGCTGAGCACGCGCAGAGCAAAGTGGGTTCGGTGACAAAGAAAGCCGGCGGAATGATTAGTCGATTGCTAGCGAGGTTTAAGTAGGAGCTAGTAGACAAAGATGGTATACTTGATAAGAGAAAGATAGGGAGAGGAAAATGCCGCAGATTACACCAAGTGAAGTTCAAACGTTTGCCAGTATCAAAGTTGTCGGTGTCGGTGGAGCTGGTGGTTCGGCCATCAATCGGATGAAGGATGCGGGGCTCACTGGCGTGCAGTTTATCGCCATGAACACTGATGCTCAGGCGCTGCACAATTCCAAGGCGGATGTCAAGATTCATCTCGGGCACACTACGACTAATGGGCTGGGTGCCGGTGCTGATCCGATGGTTGGTGAGGCGGCAGCCAATGAGTCACGCGAGGAGATTCGCCAGGCGCTTGAGGGTGCGGACATGGTGTTTGTGACGATCGGTGCGGGTGGTGGCACCGGATCGGGCGCTGGGCATATCGTGGCGGAGATCGCTCGCGAGATGGACATCCTAGTGGTTGGTGTGGCGACGCGACCGTTTAGTTTTGAAGGCGAGAAGCGTCGGGTGAATGCAGACTGGGCAATTACTCACCTGGGCCGCCAGGTTGATACTTTGATTACTATTCCGAATGACCGATTGCTGCAGACGATTGATCGGCGGACGCCGCTGCTCGAGACGTTCAAGATCGCTGATGACGTGCTGCGCCAAGGTGTGCAGGGGATATCAGAGCTGATTACCGAGCATGGTTTGATTAATCTCGACTTTGCTGACGTCAAGGCGGTGATGAGTCGGGCTGGTTCGGCGCTGATGGGGATCGGTCGGGCCGATGGCGAGAACCGTGCGGTGCAGGCCGCTCAGCAAGCGATCGAGAGTCCGCTGATCGAGGTGTCGATTGATGGTGCGAAGGGTGTGCTGTTTAACGTGACCGGCGGTTATGACATGAGCATGGCGGAGATTCAGGAGGCGGCTGAGGTAATTACCAGCGCGGTCAGTCCTGATGCCAATATTATCTTTGGAGCGACGCTCAAGCCAGAGCTCGAAGACGAGGTGATCATCACGGTTATCGCCACCGGGTTTGATAGTGAGACCTATCATGATCACGAGGTGAGTTTGACGAGTGAAGCGTCGCATGAATCAGAGACTGAAGTTGATGATGAGGTGGTTGAAGGGATTGATCTGGAGCTCAGTGAGCAGAGCGGAGCGACGGACTTTACGTCTGAGCAGGAAAATAACATCTGGGATCAGCCAGCTGAGGATGAGGCGGACGAAGATGATACGCCGGCCTTCCTTCGCCGCCGCAAAAAGAACAAGGAGGAATAAATGAGCGGATTTAACATTGGTGATAGCCGCGTGATCGAGTCGCGAGAGGTTTCTGATGGCGTGGCGATTCGCCGCCGCCGCGAGACGCCGGATGGACGGCGTTTCACTACGTATGAACGAGTAGAAAAGCCAAACCTCATTGTGATCAAGAAAAATGGTAGTCGTGAACTGTTTGACCGAGTCAAGCTCGCGCATGCGGTGCGCCAGTCGGTCGGCAAATTCCTTAAATCCGACGAGGAAGTCGAGTCGATTATTACGGCTGTTGAGGATAAATTGTATGCTCTGGGCGCCTCAGAAGTGCCGTCGCGGCAAATAGGCGAGTTTGTGCTGGATGAATTAGCTAAGCGTAACGAAGTGGCGTACGTACGTTTTGCCAGCGTGTTTCAGAAGTTTGAGACGCTGGATGATTTCGTCAAGATACTAGAACAACGCCGCCAGAAAGGACAAGAATAATGCGAGTCGTTGTCGTA
The DNA here is from genome assembly GCA_010202845.1 of Candidatus Saccharibacteria bacterium oral taxon 488. NCBI lineage: Bacteria > Candidatus Saccharimonadota > Candidatus Saccharibacteria bacterium oral taxon 488. The sequence goes on from CP047921.1 coordinate 174,518, forward strand.
TATCGGGCAGAAAGTGATTACGCGCGCCAAGTCACTAGTTTTCTGCATGACTTTAGTCGGCAGACGGGGCATACGATTGAAGAGCTTGACCCAGATTCGGCTGAGGGCAGCGATTTTTGCCGGACATACGACATCGTTGAATACCCAACCGTTATCGCGCTGAGCGCTGATAGTCAGATGCAGAATATGTGGCGCGGATTACCGCTACCGACGATTAGTGAGGTGAGTTTTTATGTTTGATATGCTGCGCAAGTGGCTCTCAAACAAAGATTCAAAACGCCAGCAGTTCGCAGCATTAGCGCTGCTGCTCGGCAGCGGCTTGGGCTTGTTAGCTTCGTTTGTGCTGTCGATCGAGGCGCTGACGCTTGCTAAAAATTCGCATGCTGCATTGAACTGCGACTTGAATTCGGTGATAAGCTGCTCGGCGGTGGCAAACCATTGGTCGGCGACACTACTCGGCTTTCCTAATAGTTTTATTGGTATGATGACGCTACCAGTGATGGTGACAATTGTGGTGGCGTTGCTAGCGGGTGCGAAGTTCCCGAAGTGGTTTATGTGGGGCGCGCAGCTTGGTGCGGTGGCGGGCCTGCTGTTTGCTGGTTGGATGTTTTATATGAGTTATGTTGAAATTGGCGCGTTGTGTCCGTGGTGTTTGACGCTGGACGCAGGTATGCTGCTGGTCTGTTACGGACTGACTAGATATAATGTGGTGACTAGGATGGTTGGCGGTAGGCGTATGAGAAAATTTGTCGACCGGGGATTTGACACGTTCCTGTTGGCGCTAGTGACCGTTGTGATCGTTGTTGTTATTTTGGCAACATTCGGGCGTGAGCTATTCGCATAAATTAAGAGTAGGCGTATTGAATAATGGTACTAGTATCCGTATACTAGGCATATGAAGAAAAATTTTCTCATCAGAGCGTTTTTGGGCATTACCATCGTGGCGCTCGGCGGGATTCTGCTGCTGCGGAATCTCGGGATTATTACCTTTGATAACTGGCACCTATTTTGGGGTACTTTTTGGGCAGGTATATTTCTCCTGGCTGGTTTATCAGCATTATTCAGCTCCCGTAGACCAGCGGCCTGGGTGTGGGGGTTACTGTTGATAGCTGTTGGTACGGCGATCGGACTGAACACCTATAATGTGATTAATGTTAGTGTCTGGAAGCTATTTTGGCCAGTGATATTAATCATTGTTGGCTTGGTAATCATGCTGAGTATCGGGTCTGGGGGTCGCAGACGATCTAAAAAGCTGGCCGCTGATGGTAGCGATAACGAAAAAGTTGCAATTTTTTACGGCGAAGAATCGCGGGTGAAAGGCGATTATACTGGCGGCTCGGTGACGGCGATATTTGGCGGTGTGGAGTTGGATCTACGTCAGGCAAAGATTAAGGACGGTGCAATGATTGATGTGTTTACGTTTTGTGGCGGCGCCAGCATTAGTTTGCCGGACGACGTAATTGTCCAAAATGATGTTCGCGGTATTTTGGGCGGCAGTGAGGATAAAACTGCGCCGAAGTCTTCTGCTAAAAAGACAATCCACCTGAGGGGTGAGTGTATTTTGGGCGGCTTACAGGTTAAATAGTCCTCTTGGAGTTTTGGCGAAAACGCGCTACAATTGTCGTAGGGCGTTTTCGCGTGTGTCAGGTGAATGATCATCTTGGCGATACCGGCGCGAAATGAGCGGCTATCAACCGCGAAGCCTGCGGGAAGAAATCAGTTTTTATCGGCTGAGATTAGACCCCGCCGCGACTCACTGCGACAAAGTGAACGATTAAGCGCTAAAAGAGTGCGTGGATACCGATCAACTCGGCGAAACCCACGGAAGAATCACTTCTTTTGGAATCGAGATGGTACCGTCCGTTTGAAGCACCTCCAGCGGATTCTCGAAGTCAAGAGAGGTGATTTTTGTTTGAGAGAGTTCTCGTTTGATACTAATAGGAGCTGCTCAATATGAAGGGATGTATGTGTAACAGTCGAGTGAACAATTTTGTCATTGATCAGACACATGATTATATCATGTATGATACGACTGATTTGGTGCGTGCGATAGGTTTTCCACGTCGGGTGGTGGGGTTGTTGCTCAAAGATGATGAATTCCATTTGTCGTTATTTGCGGTGCGTGAGGAGTACGGGTTCGATGAGGCCGGCTATGGACGACTGGAACAGGTGTCGTGTCAAGCTGGTGCGGCAATGACCACAGAGCCAGAATTGACCGGTGATTTTCTTAAGCTAAAGGATGACACGACTAACCGACAAACGATTATCGCGCTCGCTCGATGGGATGAACTAGAGACTTGGCGTGATGCAATTCGTGAGCTGATCCCGCGGGCAGAGTTTATCATTCCGCACATAACGCTCTATACAAATCAGAAGGGTGCGCTTGGGTATAGTGATCGACATAGGGATCGAGTGCGAGTGCTGGATGATACAGTAGCGATGACACTAAGAAATATATTATTAAGGAGTAAATTGTGACCAACCAACAACAAGAATGGCTTGATTTTGCAAAAAGTGTAGCGCACGAAGCGGGCGACATTATGCAAAAATATTTTGGTAAAAAACCGAATGCTCACTTTAAAGCCGACAATACGATCGTGACCATTGCCGATGAGGAAATCAACCAGCTTGTGATCCAGCGAGTAACCGAGCGATATCCAGACCATGATATTGACGGTGAAGAAGCGAGTGCTCGCCGTGGCTCGGACTATGTGTGGGTATGTGACCCGATTGACGGTACGGTACCTTTTGCGATGGAGTTACCGGTATCGGTGTTCTCGTTAGCGCTAGTGATTAATGGCCGGCCAGAAATTGGTGTCATTTATGCGCCGTTTAGTGACCATTTGTATTGGGCGGTCCGTGGCCAGGGTGCGTTTATGAATGGTAAACAGATTTATGTGAATAAGAAGAGTTTTGGTGGGATGACCGGGATGAATGTGGATTGGTGGCCAAGTGCAGAGTGGGATGTTATGCGGGTGATTCACAAGTTAGCGTATGAGAAGGGTGCATATGTCACGGCGCTAGGAAGCACGACGCACGCGGCAGCCTTAGTAGCGCGTGGTGGATTCGCCGCGTCGGTCTTTGCTGGCACGAAGGGTAAAAATGTTGACATTGCGGCAGCAAAAGTTATCGTTGAGGAAGCTGGCGGCAAGGTGACTGACCTCTTCGGCCGGGAGCAGCGGTATGATCAGGATATTTGCGGGGCGGTATTAAGCAATGGAATCGTTCATGAGGAGATAGTGGAGGCGATGAGGACACTAAGAGAATGATGATCAGGGAATAGGAAAACTTGAATGAACGACTTAAGCAGAGTAGTGAACGTAAGGTAGATAAGGAGGAAGTATGAAATTCACACACGGCACACGCCGCCGGGCGGCAGAATACGAAAAGGATTGGGTGCAGCGCTGGAAGGATGGCCAGACGTTTGAAAAGTCGGTGGCGCAGCGGCCGGCGGATAATGCCTACGTTTTTTACGACGGGCCACCGTTTATCACTGGTGTGCCGCATCATGGTACGTTGCTCAGTAGCATCGTTAAGGATGCAGTGCCACGCTACTGGACGATGAAGGGCAAGCGTGTGGAGCGCCGCTGGGGTTGGGACTGTCATGGCCTGCCGGCGGAGAATTTCGTCGAAAAGCAGCTGAATATCGTGGATCGCCGGCAGATTGTGACGAATAGTGTCAAGCGAGTTAAACTGGTAAATGATTTCGATAACGCAATGAGAGTTATTACTAAAGTTGCTGGCTGGATGGGGCAGCGAGGCTATGGTAGCAGTAGCTGGGGTGCCAACAATCTAACGTCAGATAAATTAGCAGAAGAATTTGGGAGAGATAATTTTTATGTAGCTTACGATGACGATAAGCTAGTAGGGAGTGTCGTCATAAGTGATGAGGATAGTTATAATTTTTTTGCAGGAAAAAAGGATAATGACACGTCGGTTGGTTATCTCTATAAAATGGCGGTACTACCGGAATTCCAAAAGCAAGGTTATGCGGATGCGATGTTAAAAGAAGCTGTTCGCTTAAGTAAGCAGGAGGGGGTCAAAGAGATTCGTATAGAGGTTGGCGAGCATCAACCTAAATTGGTGAACTTGTATGAGCGTAATGGATTTCAAAGAGTTGGTGAGCACATATCCACCGAAACAGGAGCTAACTGGTTGCTATATAGTCTCGAAGTGAGTAGTTATCCGGATGCTGTATATAATCAACCAGTGCCACTTGATAAAGACGGTAACCCACTGCCGACCATTAGCCTAGAAAAATACATCACCAAGGCGCGCGAAAGCATGGTGGCCAACAGCGAGACGTGGCAGGGCGTGATCGACCGCATCGGTCGCTGGGTGGACTTTGCGGGTGCCTACCGCACCATGGACAAGGACTTTATGGAGAGCGTCTGGTGGGCCTTCAAACAGCTGTATGAAGCCGGCAAAATTTACGAAGGTGAAAAGGTTTTGATGTACGACACCAAGTTCGCTACCCCTGTCAGCAAGGCTGAGGTGACTATGGACAACGATGCCTACCAAACGGTGACTGACCCGAGTGTGTATGTGAAGTTTAAGCTGGATGATGAAGACGCTGCTGTTTTGGCTTGGACGACCACCCCATGGACGCTGCCAGCCAACCTGATGCTGGCGGTCAACCCGGAGATGACGTACTGCGAAGTAAAGGTACCAAAGGGTACAAAAAATGTGTTCTTGCTCTCGGGTAAGCATGCCTACGCGTCACGTGAGTACTACCCGCAGCTGAAGCAGCAGCTTGAGCAACAGGGGTATGCGGTGACGATTATTGATCATGTCAACCCCGATAGTCCAGACTTAGCAGAAAATGTAGAGCGGTTGGCACAATATGACTTTGCCAATGCGCATATGGTGACGCATTCGCTCGGTGCAGCGACGTTCTTGAAGTATCTGCAGGATGCTAATGTGACGGTTGCATCGCTGACGATGATCGCGCCAGCGTATGGTGTGTCGAATAGTAGTGATGAGCAATGGAAGCAAGAATCGGGCTATGTTGGTCTTGCGGTTGATCTTGCTCAGGTGCGACGGAAGATTGATCAGCGGCCGACTATTGTCTATTCGGACGATGCTGAGGTGCTTAACCAGGGTTTTGCGCAGCTTGGCACAGAGCTTGACGCAGTGATGCAACATGAACCCGGTAAGGGGCACTTCTTTGCGACGGAGAAGAGTTTGGCGCCAGAGATTACACTGCCGCTAAGTGAAAAGTTCATCCTTGCCGAAGAAGCCCTCGAGCGCACCCTGCAGGATGAAAAGCATCAGTCACTTGATTACGACGTGCTGCGTACTTTCCCAGGCAGTGAATTAGTGGGTAAGAAATACCAGCCGCTCGACACCGGCTCGACCTGGCCGCAGAATGATAAAATTCACACTATTTACGCGGCGGATTTCGTTTCGCACGAGTCGGGTACGGGTATTGTGCATATCGCGCCGGCCTATGGTGAGGATGACTTTGAACTTGGTAAAGCCAATGGCATCGCGCCCTTCCATGTGATTGATGATAACGGCTACTACACTGACACCAATTACAAAGGCCTGGAGGTATGGGAAAATAATAAATTCATCGCCAAAGACCTGAAAGAAAAGGGTGTGGTGTGGAAGATTGAGTACATTCGTCACGAATATCCGTTCAATCCGAGAAGCAAACAGCGCATCATGTACCGGGCCATCCCAAGCTGGTTCTTCGACATCCAGGGCCAGAAGCCGCTGATGTTGGAGCAAAACGAGCATATCAATTGGTTCCCGGCTCATCTCAAGCACGGCCGCTTTGCCAAGAATATCGAGCAAGCACCAGATTGGAATCTCAGCCGCGACCGCTTCTGGGCGACGGCCATGCCGGTGTGGAAGGGCGACCGGGGTACGGTCAAAGTGGTCGGGTCGTATGCGGAGCTGAAGGAGCTCAGCGGCGTGGAGCTGGATGATTACCACCGCCCGTGGGTGGATGACATCACCTTTGAAATTGACGGCGAGAAGTTCACGCGCATCGACAAAGTGTTGGACTGCTGGTTTGAGAGCGGCAGTATGCCGTTTGCACAACTGCATTATCCGTTTGAAAACCAGGCCAAGTTTGAGCAGAATTATCCGGCGGACTTCATCGTTGAGTACATCGGCCAGGTGCGGGCGTGGTTCTACTATGTGCATGCCGTCAACACTGCTTTGGCGGAGATTGGTGCCTTTGGCGAGGCTGGTGAGCAGCATAAAAACGCCTACAGCAACGTCATCACCACCGGTGTGGTGGCGGGTAATGACGGCCGCAAGATGAGTAAATCCCTCGGTAACTTTACCGACCCGAACGAGCTGATGGATAAGTTCAGTGCCGATTCTTTGCGCTTTTTGCTGCTATCCAGTCCGCTGCTCAATGGCGAGGATTTTGCCTTACATGATAAAGATGTCGGCGACGTGGCGCGCAAACTTGCCATGATTTGGAATATGTACGACTTCTTTACGATGTATGCTGAGGTTGATGGTTGGGAGTTTGACGGCGAGTTGGTTGATCCGCTGAGCGGTCAAGCGATATCTGGTGACGAAGGCTTTGCCTTTCCGGCAAAGCGAGGCCAAGAGCGCCAACTGGATCAATTGGCGGCCGAGCGGCCTGAGGCAACGGATATCGCGACCGTAGTTAACGTAGTCACGAATCCACTTGACATCTGGATTGTCAGCCGCTTGCATCAGCTGGTCGCAGAAGTTGAAAAGAATATGGGTGCCTACAACATTCCTGATGCGCTTAGTCCGATTTTGCCGTTCCTCGACGACGCCTCCAACTGGTATGTTCGCCGCAGTCGCCGCCGCTTCTGGAGATCGTCGAAAGGGGCCGCGGGCGCTGAGGATGATGGTGATAAAAATGATGCTTACCGCACGCTTCACTACGTGCTGGTGCGCTTGAGCTACATTTTGGCGCCGTTTACGCCGTTCTTAGCCGAGGAGTTGTATCATAATCTGACGGGCGACGATGAGTCGATTCATCTGAAGGATTGGCTCACGGCTGGGGCGGTCAATGAGCAGGTGCTGGCCGATATGTCCCGGACGCGCGAATTGATCAACAACGGCCTTAGTTTGCGGATGAAGCAGGATGAGCATCAAACATCGATCAAGGTTCGCCAGCCGCTGCAATGTGCGGCATATGCGGGTGCAAAGCTGGCTGAGTACTACGAGCAGATCATGGCCGAGGAGCTAAATGTTAAGGAAATTCGCTGGATTGAGAATCTAGACGAACACCTGGCGGACTATGACGTGACCGAGGGCATGATCAAGCCAGAGAATTGGATCGAAATTAGCAAGCAATTGACGCCCGAGCTCAAACGCGAAGGCCTGATGCGTGAAGTCATTCGCCACGTCCAAAGCGCGCGCAAGAAGGCGGGATTGCAAGTGGACGATCGGATTATGCTGCAGCTGACGACGAATGACGAGCAGCTCCGCCAAGCGATTGATGAGCATGCTGAGGTGATTGCTACTGAGACGCTGGCGGTGTTTGGCAAGGTACATGACAATCAGTCGACAGTGATGGTTGAAGGGGCTGAGCTCGAGATTGCTCTTGTTGTTGTAAAATAGTCATCATGATAAAAGTTACTACCTCAAAACTAATGCGTGACAAGCGTTTGCTCGGTCTCGCGCTGATCGGGCACTCATGACCTTGGCGATCGCCATGCAACGCGGTACAATGGGTCTATGTATGGTTTAGCAGTGCTCAGTCAGTTACTCTTTTTCGCGCGAGCCGGTGGCGGCGGGTCAAGTTCTGGCGGCGGTGGTGGTGGCGTTGCCCTTTTCGGGATACCGATGGTAGTTGCAATTTCGGTAAGTGGTTTTGTGAAAAAAACCACTCAGTCAAAGATGGCCGCCATAGCGGTCGGGTTTTTGGCCGGTCTACTCGCTAGCTTGTTCTACCTACTCGGCGGTGTTGTTATATTTACTCTGGTGGCTATCTCGGCATTAGTCGGTGCGATTATCGGGGCATTTACGGATAAGATCAGCCGTTTTCGCAAAGGCAGCGAGGCTGCAAAACAGGCCGTTCAGCAAGCAGCTACCCAGGACAGCGCCTGGAATGAGCAGGGTATTGTCAATTACGCAACGACGGTGTTTAATCGGTTTCAGTATGATTGGGAGCGGATGGATTTGCCATCAATTCAGCAATACGTTACGCCGAATTATGCGCGGCACATCGGACTAATGTTGTACGCTTTACAACAGATGGGGCGAGTCAATCGTATGAAAGGGGTGGCGATTGATGAGGCTGTTATCACACGGGCGTATGACGATGTGAATGATCAGAATGATCGAGTGAGCGTGAGCTTCATTGCTTCAGCTAATGACGAATTGGTTGATGTTACGAGTGGTGCAGTGCTGTATCGTGACACTAGTGAATTTGGTGAACAGTGGAACTTTGTGCGCTCAGGCAACGGCTGGCTACTAGATAGTATCGACCAGGCAACAGAAGACTCTATGCAGCGTATCGCGTCTATGCAGCAATTTGCAGCGCAATATAATATGTATTTCAGTCCGGATTGGGGACGGTTACTACTGCCAACTAGGGGTGAGTTATTCAAGAAGGGTTTTGAGGGTACTGATATCAATAACCATATCATTGGGTTTTGGACGGGTAATTTGCTGGTGCAACTGTATACGTATATGGCCGATACCTCAAATGGTGATTCAGCAGTTACCTATATTATTGGGCAGGTTAATTTGCCAAAGTCGTATGGTGGTATTTTAGTGGAACGTCGGGATTCACGTTTCCTGAAACGGTTTAGGGCGCCATCAGGCTATAAAAAAGTAGAACTGGAATGGGGCGACTTTAATAAGCGCTACCAAGTATATGCCACCGATGAGAATCAGGTGACGAGCTTTGAGCTGCTCAATCCAAGTTTCATGGCATGGTTGTATGATCAAGACATTAAGGTTAATATTGAGGTGGTAGATAATATTGTTTATCTCTATGCCAAAATTTCCACTGGCGAGATGCGCTACGCGGAGATGATGGATATTTTGCAGAAATCACATAAAGAACTCAAGATGTAAGGAGGAAATATGATTACCAAAGCTATTATTCCGGTCGCTGGTTGGGGCACACGAATGCTACCAATTACTAAATCGATTGAAAAATGCATGCTGCCAATTGGCAATCGACCGCTGATTGATTATGTGGTGCAGGACTGCTTGGCGGCCGGCGTGCGTGAGCTGATTTTTGTGGTTGGCGAGCAGAGCTCACAGTTAGAGAGCTATTATCGGAGCAATATTTTACTTAATGATTATTTGCGGAGCAAGGGCAAAGATGACAAGTTGGCTCTGGTGGCGCCGATTGATGCGAAGCTTCACTTTGTGACGCAACCGAGCTACGGTAAGTACGGATCAGCGGTACCGGTGGCCTTGGCAGCGGACTATATCGAGGACGGCGAGTCGGCAGTGGTGCTGATGGGCGATGACTTTATATATAATGCCGACGGCTCAAGCGAGGTAGCGCGGTTGATAGCAGCAACACCAGACGGTCAGTGCAGTCTATTAGTCCAGGAAGTGCCGGGTGATGACATTAGCCGATATGGGGCGATTATGATGGATGAGGATGGTAACTTTGTAGAGATTGTTGAAAAACCGAAGCCAGAAGAGGCGCCAAGTCACTTTGCCAACACCGGTAAGTACGTTCTCACCAAACAAGTGATTCAGTCTTGTGCCGATGTTGAAATATCGCCGCGTGGTGAGTATGAATTAACTGATGCAGTCAGTAATTATGCTCGGGCCGGCGGTGTCGTCAAGGTTGTGCCAGCGGTAGGTATGCATTTGGACGGCGGTAACGTCGATGGTTGGCTGCATGCGAACAATGTAGTATGTGGGCGATCTGGATCATGTTCGTGTGAAATCTGATCGAACATGATCTTTACTTGCCAGACGCTTATGCTTAACGTATAATGTAGGCGTTAGTACTCTAAATACCGAAATATACAATAATAACAGGGGGCATCACGCATGAAGATAACACAAAAGACAAAGCGATTGTTGCTGGCGAATGCTGTAGTTGCGGCTATTGTCGGCGTGTTGACAATGCACTACCTAGCATCAAGCCAGTTGGCGAAAGCTGATCCTATCAATTCAACTGACTTCGTCATGACTATTGATACGCGAAAAGGAGCTGGCAACACGTTTACCATACCGACATTTGGTAGTGGTTATAATTACAACGTTGCATGCGGTAATGGTGTGACGCTGACTGGTCAGACGGGTAATGCGGTATGTTCGTATGCAACAGCTGGTGAGTATCAGATTCGCATTAGCGGCGCTTTCCCGCGCATATTCTTTAACTTTACCGGTGATAAGCTAAAAGTTATTTCGATTGATCAGTGGGGTACGAATGAGTGGCTGAATATGGAGCATGCCTTTGATGGTGCCGAGAATCTCGATGTGAAGGCTACCGATAAACCGCGGATGGGCAAGGTGGTAAGTCTGGCGTATATGTTTCGAGATGCCAAGAACCTAAAGGGTGTGGGTGCTGACTGGCAATGGGACACCGCCAATGTCCAGAGTTTGAATAGTACGTTCTCTGGAGCTCGCCAGTTTAACCAAGACATTTCTAATTGGAATACGGCTAAGGTAACTGACATGGATAACACGTTTACCAATGCCTACGAGTTTAATCAGCCGATTCAGAAATGGGATGTTAGCAAAGTAACGACGATGGTGGCAGTATTGGCATACGCCAAAAAGTTTAATCAGCCAATTGGTGAGTGGAATACCGCACGATTGTCGGATGCTCTCCTAGCGCTTGCTGGTGCTGAGAAATTTGACCAGTCACTGGCACATTGGGATGTCCGTCAATTAACAAATGCAGACGGATTACTCAATGGAATAAAGATATCGACTCCAAATTATGATGCAACATTGATGGCGTGGCAGGGACAGACAGTAAATAATAACGTCAAGCTCGGCGGTGGTAATAGCAAGTTCTGCCTGGCGGATACGCAGCGCAGCAACTTGGTGAACGCAAAAGCATGGACGATTGCTGATGGCGGTAAAGACTGTACAGCATATGCAGTCACCGCGGTAGACTATGCCGGTGCTGCCAATATTGATGAGAACAGCGCAGTCGGGACAGTGTTGGGTCGGCTGACGAGTACTGACGCTGTCGGCTCACCACAGGGTGATTTCACCTATACGCTTGGCTGTGCTGGTGCGCAAAATAATCTTGTGACGATTGATGGCGACACGATCAAGCTAGCACGGTCACCAGACTATGAGCAGAATGCCACGCTGGCAATTTGTATTCGCGCTACCAACAAAGCAGGGCAGACATTTGATAAACACCTAACGATTACGGTGAATAATCTGTTCACCCTTTCGTATAATGCAAACGGTGCTAATGCTGGTACAGTGCCAGCCTCAACAGGAGAGACGCTTCGTTCTGGTGCTACAGTGGCTGCGGCAGCAAATACCGGTAACTTGGCAAAAACCGGCCATACTTTCACTGGTTGGAATATGATGGCTAATGGTGGTGGCACAGCATATGCGACAGGTGCAACAGTGACGATAACGGCCGATACAACGCTATATGCGCAGTGGCAGGTCAACAACTATACATTGCATTTTGATACCAAGGGCGGCTCTACTGTACCGGATCAAACAGTGGTATTTGGTGCGAAGGCAACAGCACCAGCAGTGCCAACTAAAACAGGTCACACGTTCGCTGGTTGGTACAAGGACGCTGGATTTACGCAACCCTGGGATTTTACGACTGACACGATGCCGGCAGCTGACACAACACTTCATGCTAAGTGGACAGTGAATCAGTATAAGGTGCACTATGATGCAAATACTGGTAGTGGCGCAACGCCAGATACCGTTGGTAATTATGATGCTACGGTACAGTTGGCGAACAGTAACTTTACAAAAACCGGTCATGCCTTCACTGGTTGGAATATGATGGCTAACGGTGGTGGCACAGCATATGCAGCTGGTGATAATTTCCACCTAACTGGCGACGTAACGTTGTATGCCCAGTGGCGCAAGAATAACTATACGCTTACTTTTGATTCACGGGATGGTTCACCTGTACCGCCACAAACGGTAGAGTACGGCGCCAAGGCAACTGAGCCAACCCCGCCGACCAAAACCGGTCACACATTCGCTGGTTGGTATAAAGATGCCGGGTTCACTAATCCATGGAACTTTGGCACTGACACGATGCCAGATGCCAACACAACACTGTATGCCAAGTGGACGATTAATCAGTATAAGGTGCATTATGATGCAAATACCGGCACGGGAACGATGAGCGATACAGTCGGTAACTATAATAGTACTGTTCAGGCAGCGGCAAATAGCTTCACGAAAGCGGGCCATGCCTTCACTGGCTGGAATACTGAGGCAAATGGTACGGGCACGCCGTATGCCGCTGGCGCTAATATTCAGCTAACAGGTGACGTGACACTGTACGCTCAGTGGCGCGATTCACAGCCACCGGTAACACCGGCTGCCGCTCCAGATATGACCGCCGCTTCAGACACTGGTGATAGTAACTCAGACAATATTACGAATAAAACCAAGCCAGCCTTTACGCTGATGTGTACCGAGGCAGGCAGCACCTTGACGCTATATGTAGATGGGGTTGCAAATGGGACGGTGAACTGTACTGGCCCCGGTCCAGTTGATGTAGTTCCGACAACACCACTGCCTGAGGGTAATCACGCGATAACATTTACTGAGACTGATGCGGCTGGTAATGCTTCGCAGGGCTCACCGGCACTAACGGTAACAATTGATACGACTGCTCCGGCCGCTCCAGCGGTTACGGTTGATTCGGTGACTGCTGATAATACAATTAATGCCGCTGAAGCAGCTGCGCCGCAAATTATTCGTGGCTTGGCTACTGGTACTCGTCCTGGTGATAAGGTGAGGGTAACGGTTAATGGTACGACGTATGAGACGACTGTTGATGGGACCGGCGCCTTTGCAGTGACAGTTCCGGGTGCTGAGCTAGTATCAGACCCCGATCATACGATTGACGTAACGGTAATTGCTTCTGACGTGGCTGGCAATACGACTAGTACGAGTATGACAAAAACCTACAACGTTGATGCTGATGTTGTTGCGCCACCAGCGAAAGCAACGCTTAAATCATCTTCTGATTCCGGTGCGAGCGACTCAGATAATATTACCAACAACACGACACCGACGGTAATACTGCAGTGTATATCAGCTACCGACAAGCTGCATCTTATCGTTGATGGTGTTGAGGTGCAGACTATCAACTGTACAGCAGTGGGACCGGTTGAGGTGACTTTACCGAATGCATTAAATGATGGCAATCATACCGTGGTGTACCGCAGAGAGACGCCAGCTGGTAATATATCAGCACCGTCAACACCGCTAACACTGACGATTGATACGATTGCGCCGACTGGCACGCTTGGCACGCAACAAGCCACGACTGCTTCGCCTGCTTTGAGCGGTACGGTAACTGATTCTGCTGCTAAGGTAACTGTAACTATTAATGGTGTTGATTATCCGGCGACGGTTGCAGGAGGAACTTGGACACTGCCGGCGAATGTTATCGCTGCGCTTGGCAATGGAGTGCACACGGTCAAGCTAACCTTTACCGACATCGCTGGCAATACCTCGACCGTGACAAAGCCATTCACAATCACTTTACCAACACCACCGGCTCCACAGCCGCAGCCGGGCAGTCCAAATCCAGCTCAGAGCCAGAATCAGAAGAAATCTGGCACATCACTAGCCGACACTGGTGATAATGGTTATCTACTTATTGGCATATCGAGTCTCGCGGTTGCCGCTGGTCTGATCGGTATTTATCGGTTACGGCGTTTGTAGGTAGTAGCGCTAGAATTTGCTGGTGGGGATACATTAAAGCCAGTAGTGTTACGACGGGTAGGATATTTGAATTACTGACACAGAACTACCGGTTAATATAGAGTATACCATATGGTGCAGCACGGATGTGATAATGTGATTGATTTATCACCATATCTCTGGTACAATGGAACAGATTGGAAACTAATTTTTAAGGAACGAAATGAAAGCAGTCGTAAAAATCTCTGGCAAGCAATACGTTGTCAGTGAAAAAGAGTCCCTCTTGGTGGATCTCCTCCCTGAAGGCACAAAAGAACTCACTCTCGACGCACTTTTAGTGATTGATGGTGATAAAACAAAAGTTGGCACGCCGACCGTAAAAGGCGCGGTGGTGAAAGCGAAAGTCGTTGAGGCGGAAGTCAAAGGCGACAAAATCCGCGTCATTCGCTACAAAGCTAAAAAACGCGTTCACAAAGAAACTGGCTATCGCCAGAAATATACCAAGATTGAGATTACCTCGATCAAATAACCGATGAATTAGCATGCCGCCCCGCGATGAGGGCGGTATTTTTATGGTCGAAACTATGGTACAATGAGGTAAGCAGAAGGGGTATCGATGACGAAGATTATTGCGGTGACAAATCAAAAGGGTGGCGTCGGCAAGACGACGACTTCAATTAATGTGGCGTATTTTTTGGCAAAAGCCGGCAAGCGGACGCTAATCGTTGACTTTGATCCGCAGGGAAATGCTACCAGCGGCCTTGGCATTGATAAGCAAGAATTGGGCATAACGATGACCGAGGTGGTGACTGGCCAGACGGCCTTGAATAATATAATTATTCAAACTGACATCAAGGATCTATCGATCGCACCGGCCACGCCACACCTAGCAAATACCGAGGTTGAACTGGCCCAAGCTGAGGGGCGGTTTGTGCGGCTGCGCCAGGCGCTGGCGAGCCTCGCTGGGTATGATTATGTGATCATTGATAGTCCGCCGAGTCTGAGTCTGCTGACCGTGAATGGGCTGATCGCAGCACAGTATGTCTTGCTGCCAGTGCAGGCAGAGTTTTATGCGCTCGAGGGGCTGGGGCAGCTGATGGAGACGATGAAGTTGGTCCGCAAGGGGCTCAATCCGCATCTGCGCTTGCTCGGCGTGGTGACCACCATGGTTGATTCGCGGACAACTCTGTCGAGTCAGGTGTACGATGAAATTAAAAAGCATTTTGCTGATACGATTTTCAAGACGACGATTCCGCGTAACATTCGCCTTGCCGAGGCGCCAAGCCATGGCGTACCAGTTGGCGTGTATGATCGTTTCTCAAAGGGCTCGCGAGCCTACCACGCACTGACCAAAGAAATTATCGAGAGGATTGAAGGATGAAAAAGGGACTTGGGCGGGGATTTGATTCGCTGATACCGACAAATTTGTTTGACGAGGCTTTTGACCCGACGGCTGGTCAAGATGCGACAATGTCGCAATTACGCCAGATACCAATTACCGATATTACGCCAGATCCAGATCAGCCGCGGCGGTTCTTTGATGAGGAGGCGCTGCGTGAACTGGCCGATTCGATTCGTCGTCACGGCGTGGTACAGCCGATCGTCGTGACGCCACGTGGGGCACAATTCATGATCGTGGCTGGCGAGCGGCGCTGGCGAGCGGCGCAGCTGGCTGGATTAGTAGAGATGCCGAGCATCATTCGCAGTTTGAGCGATCAGCATCGGTTAGAGGTGTCACTGATCGAGAATCTGCAGCGACGCGACCTCAATCCGCTAGAGACGGCGACGGCGTATATGAAACTGCGCGACCAGTTTAATATGACCTTGGAGCAAATCGGCCAGCACGTTGGTGGTAAATCGGTCAGCGCCATTAGTAATACGCTGCGCCTCCTGAAATTACCGAGCGTGGTGCGGACGGCGTTGTTTGAAAATAAGATTTCTGAAGGGCAGGCGCGAACATTGGTGGGGCTGCCAGATGACGTGGCGGAGGATTTATTGCAGCAAACGATTGATCAGGGCTGGAGCGTGCGTAAGCTCGAGCAGATGATTGCTGCCTGGAAGCGGGCACAGCAGCCGTTGGGCCCCGCGTCAACTCCAAAGCCAGCCCGCTCGCCGCACGCCTCGTCGGTAGCGCGCCTGTCGAAAAAACTTCGTGCTGACATCACGGTTCGCACCAGTAAGCGCGGTGCCGGTCAGATTATCATCCCTTTCAAAGACCAAGCGGATTTTGAGCGGATCCGCGACTTGATTGGCTGATTACTAAAATCCTCTGATCTGTGTGAAGGGGAAAATACGGGCGATGACCGGCCCGACGATGTCGTACAGCGGAATATTACCCATGCAGTTACGCGAGTCACACGAAAAATTACCCTCGCGATTATCGCCCATCACGAAAACCGTCCCCTCGGACACCTTGGTGTCGACATCACCGGAGGTGGGTGACTTTGGTTCGTTTTTGTTGACGGTTGTATCGGGGTTAAAGCCGTTCGGATGTTCGCTGTTATAAACGGTGACAACGCCGTTTTTGACGGTGACGCGCTCACCCGCGAAAGCAATTACCCGTTTGACGATATATTCATCGTGACCTAGGGTCGGATTGTAATTAGGATTCTTAAAGACAATAATTTGGCCGCGCTGGGGGATGTACTGTTTATTTTGCAGCTGTTTGATCGTGACTGATAGTCGGTCGACGATCAGGCGGTCATTGGTGTGCATGGTGTTTTCCATACTCGGCCCCTGCACGCCAAAACTACGAAAGACAAAGGTATTGATCAAGATTGTCCCGATGATCACTCCGACCACAAAAATAATCAGCCCCAGACTGTCCCTCAGGCGCGGGTGTCGATCGAGAAAATGAGCATCCATCCGCCTTATTATACATGGTTTGGCGGCGAAAACCAAAAGCTTGATCAATAGAGAAGTGTGCTATAATAAGGAGCAGTGAAAATTTCAAATAGGAATTCGGTCGATGGATTTGTACCGCGAAGGGTTCAGCGGTCTCGTTTGGGTGGTGTATCGCCAGAGCAGGTAGCCGCTCATCCTCGTCGGGCGGAGCAGTCTACCCCGCAGACACTTGGGCAGCAGCCGGTCCAATTACCGCGCCAGTCACTGTCACAAGCTGATCGGGTGCGCCTTGCGACTTCGTCAACTGCTGATATTGACGAAGATATCAGCGATTCGCTCAAAGATCTTGACCTCCAAAAGCCCGAAACACCTCGCGAAAAGCGCAAGAAATCGCATAAAAAACGTCGCAAGCTAAAGATTATTATCCTGGTGATCGTGGCGCTGATAATTCTGGTGGGTGGATTTTTGCTGTACAAGGCGTGGGTCAATGCGGGGCGAGTGTTTGGTAGCGGGAATCTGATTGACTTGTTTCAGAATCAACCGCTGAAAGTGGATGCACACGGGCGAAGTAACATGCTGATTCTCGGTACGACGGATGACGACCCGGAGCACCCGGGCGCGACATTGACTGACTCGATGATGGTGCTCAGTATTGATCAGAAGAAACACGACGCCTATATGTTCAGTATTCCGCGCGACCTATACGTGCAGTTTGGGCGGGTTTGTAATTCTGGTAGCGCAGGCAAGATCAATGAGTATTTTGACTGTATTGCCAAGGGTAATGATGAGCAAGCCGAGAGAAAGCGGATGGAGGCCAGTCGCGAGTTTGTTGGCAAGATCTTTGGTATGGACCTCCAGTATGTGGCGCATGTGAATGCTCAGGTGATCAAGGATGCGGTCAACGCGGTCGGTGGTGTGACCGTGAATGTACAGAGCGATGATCCGCGCGGTGTGTTTGATCCGAGCGTCGACTGGATGTGTCGGGAAAAGGGTCTGTCGGCAGAGCAGCGGAAACGACGCTGTCCGACGGGGCACTACATTCATTTCAAGAATGGGCCAAATGAGATGGACGGTGACAAGGCGCTGTATTTCTCGCGAGCGCGTGGTGCGCTGGGCGGTTCGTATGGGCTGGATAAGTCGAACTTTGACCGCGAGAAAAACCAACAGTTGGTGCTGATGGCGCTCAAGAATAAAGCAGCCTCGACAGGTACGCTGACTGATCTTGGCAAGGTGACGGCGCTGATGGACGCCATGGGTAAGAACTTACGCACTAACGTTGACGCCAAGGAAGTTCGTACGGTGATGGATGTTGCCTCCAAGATTAAAGATTCTGATATTCATCGTCTCAGCTTTATTGAAAAAGATAATGTCTTGCTCGGTACGAGTAGCGTTGGTGGCGCCAGTGTGGTTGTGCCAACGGCTGGCCAGTTCGACTACTCGCAAATCCGATCATTTATCAAGGTGGAAATATACGGTGATGCACTTGCCAAGGAAAAGGCGCGCGTCCTGGTGCTCAATGGCAGTGGCGTGGTCGGAGCCGCCAAATCCGAAGCTGATCGCCTAAAGGCGGCATCGCTCAACGTGGTGAGCGTCGGCAATTCACCACAGAAAATTACCGAAAAGTATAAGGTTTATCAGCTGGAGTCAGGCAAGTCTAAGCAGGCTTCTGCCAACAAGATTAAAGAACTGTATGGTGTAACATTAACCGAAGGCAAACCGCCATTTAACCTGCCAGCCGAAGCTGACTTCGTGGTGATAATCGGGCCGTAATTTGGTATAATAGGGTGGCAATGGAGTTTCTGAAAAAAACAGCCAGGCGACGGTCGCTTCTCAGTAATATCGCTTATTACGCGCTCAATCTAGGGATGGTGGCAGTCTTGTTCTGGATGTCGCAGGAAATTCATTATCCGTTGGCGGCGATTGTGTTGGTACTCTTAAGCAAGTGGCGGACATTGTCGGTACGCCCTAAGTTTTGGCTAACGAATATTCAAGGAAGTCTGGTTGACGTGGTGGTTGGTCTCGGTGTGGTGGCGCTGATGTACGCGCCGCAGGCGACGCTGGAGCTACGAATCGCACTGGCGATATTTTATGCAGCGTGGCTTGTCGCTATCAAGCCGCTGTCAAAGCGCTGGCAGATGACATTGCAGGCGGGCCTCGCGGTGTTTATCGGTACAGCAGCGCTGTTTGCAGTGTCACATGAATGGCCGGCCGCGGTGGTCGTGTTGAGTGCGCTAATTATTGGGTATGGTACGGCTCGGCATTTTCTATCGACGTTTCGTGAGGAGCAGATTACTGTACTCAGTCTAGCCTGGGGGCTGGTGTTTGCGGAGATTGGCTGGCTGGCGCATTACTGGACGTTTGGCTATGCGCTGCTTGGGGTAAACGCGCTGCAACTACCGCAGGCGACGATTATCTTTATACTGCTGTCATTCGTAGCTGAGCGTGTCTATACCTCTTGGCATAAGCATAAAACGATCGTTATTGCTGAAGTTGCTGGCCCAGCTATCTTGGCGTCGGCACTCATCCTGACTATCTTATTATTCTTTAACTCGGTGACACTATAAATTATAAAATTGGAGTAAACCTATGGAGCAAGAAGCGAATCTAACCAACCAGCCAAAACCGAACCGCCGCAAGAAGATTGCGCTGATAAGTATATGTATCATTGCGGGCATATGGCTGGCGTTTGGTTCAGCGGCATTTGGGTCGTGGTTAACACTTCAGTTGACGAAGCAATCTCCGCAGCCAGTGGCTGATGGCAACCGGGTTATATCGCGAGACGAAGCCGATGTTAGCGAGGTGGTACAGCGTGTTTCTAAAAGCGTAGTCTCAATTGTTACAACCAAAAACGGTCGGTCCTTTTCGTATAGCGACGTGCGGCAGGGTGCTGGTACGGGCATTATCATTAGTAAGGACGGCTATATTTTGACAAATAAACATGTTGTCAAGGACGCTGATCGTGTTGAAATTGTGAGCAGTGACGGCACGCAATATACCGATGTCAAGTTTGTCGGAGCCGACCCACTCAACGACGTGGCATTTCTCAAGATTAACGGCGTTAATGATCTGCCAGCGGCCACCCTGGGTGACTCAGGTACCGTTCGTGTCGGTCAGAAAGTGATTGCAATCGGCAATTCATTGGGTCGTTACCAAAATACTGTGACGATGGGTATTATCTCGGGCAAGGGTCGGCCGGTTCAGGCGTCCACTAGCGAGCGAAGCGGCGAAGCCGAGAGCTTGACTGATTTGCTCCAGACCGATGCCGCGATCAACCCGGGCAATTCTGGTGGGCCACTCCTCAACATGTCGGGCCAGGTTATCGGCATCAACACGGCGATTGTCTCGGATGCACAAAGCGTAGGTTTTGCGATTCCGATCGGTGCTGCCAAGGGGCTAGTCCGCAGCGTATTGGCATCTGGTAAAATTCAGAAGTCGTATATCGGCGTGCGGTATATCGCTATCACACCTGAGGTGCGTGCCGAGTATAAACTATCCGCCAAAAGCGGTGCCTATGTCGGTGGTTCACGCGACAAATCGGCGGTCGTTGCTGGCGGGCCGGCAGATAAAGCAGGCATCAAGGACGGCGACGTCATTACCAAGGTAAACGACAAGCTGATCGGCGAGCAGGGCGGCCTCGGTAGTCTCATCTCTGAGTTCCTGCCGGGCGAGACAGTAGAACTGACTATCCTGCGCGACGGCAAGGAACAGAAAGTCAAGCTAACGCTTGGTGCTTACAAAGCGTAGGACGATGATAAAGCCGCGCGTCTCTACCTCGTGAAAGCCGTGGTGCCTTGCTTGATGGAGAATTGCCTGGTGCTGTCGCGGGTCGGCCTCTAGAAAGAGCAGACCGCCCGCTGTTATGTGGCGCGGCGCTTGCTCAATCAGTGTCTCGATTAACCTCAGCCCATTATCCGCTGCGAATAACGCCTCGGCGGGTTCGTGGCGCAGTTCTGGTGAAACATCCCAGTCCCGATCAACATACGGCAGATTAGCAAAGATATAATCTACCGGCTCAATCTGCCCGGAAAGGAGCGATTGTTGCTGTAGCGTCACCCGCGCCTGCAAATTGCTCGCGTTTTTCTCGGCAATTTTTATGGCTCGTGGACTAATGTCCGATAAAATAACCCGCAGGGATGGCCGCTCTAGCGCCGCTGTAATACCGAGGCAGCCCGAACCAGTACCAACATCAATCAGCGTCTTTGGCGCGATTTCACCGGCTGTCAGCGCCAAGAACAGGGTAATCATCTCCTCCGACTCCGGCCGCGGCACCAGGACAGCTGGCGAAACAATAAATTTCCGTCCGTAAAATTCCTTACAGCCCAAAATATATGCCATCGGTACTCGATCAAGCCGCAGGCTCAGCCTGGCATCGGCGATATCAACCCGTCGCGGATCAATCTCCTCATCCAGGTGCGCATGAAGGTACGTCCGGTTTTTCCGGAGGGTGTTAGCCAGTATCAGCTCGGCGTCCAACCGCGCCGATGTGATACCGATAGCTTTTAACTGTTTAGCGGCGTTCTTTAGCCAGGTTGCTATATTCATGTTGTTAATTATACTACATAGCTAGGAATGAGTAAAGTGGTTGCGGTTGCAAAATAGCTAGAAAGTTGTAAAAAGTATTGACAAATCAAGAGAGAGAGAGAGTAATATACGATTCGTGCAACAAATTATATTTTTAAATGAAAGGATGTGAACACGTGGCACATTATAATCCTGACTACTATAATGGCTATAACAGCAGTCTCTATCTTACTGACGACCCAAATGATTTTGAGCTTCAACAGGATCTTTTTCTTGAAGAGGGAGAGAAGTACCTTGAAGGAGTGGATACAGGCTTTACTGAACTCCCCATCTCAGCCCCTCCTGGCTTTGATGGCCCTGAGTTGGATGCGAGGCGTAGGGCACGCCTAGTGAGAGAATCAGATAGTGAAGATCATGCTGCTGCTGGTCTTCCTGAGCTACCTTATTACGCTTCTCAGCAGGTACGGGAAGAGATTATTGCGCAATTGAAAGATATCTACAAGAGAGAATATGCCGAGGGAATAATGTACCCTAAGCGGGAACGGCAGATACTCGCAAGAATTGCCCTATTACGCAATGCAGACGACAACTAATAATTAATAAGTAAGCGGGTCACGCTAGGTAGTGTTCTTCGCCTTCAACTCCCGCTCATACCGCTGCAATTGCTCAATCAAATCGTCAATATCCCCGTTCATCGCCGCGGGGATATTGCTGCGGCTGTAGTGGATGCGGTGGTCGGTGATGCGGTCTTGCGGGAAGTTGTAGGTGCGGATTTTTTCGGAGCGGTCGCCAGTGCCGACTAATGAGCGCCGTTCAGCGCTTAACTTGGCGTTTTCCTCATCAATTTTCATCTGCAGCAAGCGCGAACGCAGCACGCTCATGGCTTTTTCGCGGTTCTTGATCTGCGACTTCTCGTCTTGGTTAGTGACGATGATGCCAGTCGGCAGGTGAGTGATGCGCACTGCTGAGTCGGTGGTGTTGACACTCTGACCGCCGTGACCAGAGCTGCGGTAAATATCGACGCGCAGGTCGTTCGGGTTGATTTCGATGTCAGTCTCCTCGGCTTCTGGTAGTACCGCCACGGTGACCGTCGAAGTGTGGACGCGGCCTTGACTTTCGGTAACTGGGACGCGTTGGACGCGGTGGACGCCGCCTTCAAATTTCAATTTGGCATATGGCGCGTCGCCCTTGACCATGAAAATGACTTCTTTGTACCCGCCGGAATCGTTAGCGGACTCGTTGATAAGCTCGGTTTTATAGCCATTAGTCTCGCACCAGCGTAGATACATGCGGTACAGTTCCGCAGCAAATAGTGATGCTTCGTCGCCGCCAGCACCAGCGCGGATTTCTATGATGATATTCTTCTCATCATTCGGGTCTTTAGGCGTCAGTAGGATAAATAGCCCCTCCTCCAGCTCTGCCAGGCGGGCTTCGGTTTCAGTGATTTCAGCTTTCGCTAATTCCGCTAATTCGCCGCCGTCATTCGCTAATTCTTTGGTATCGCGTAGATTTTGCTCTAACGTTGCTCGCTCTTCGCCCTTGGCAATAAGCGTCTCCAGTTCTGAGAACCGCTTATTTTTACTTGTGAAATCCGGCGAGCCATACGCGTCGGGACGCGCCAAAAAATCACCCAGCGCTGCCCGCTCCGCCTTCAACGCCTCGAGGTCAAGAGAGATTTTTGTCATATGGATTATTATAGCATATTGGTGGGGGCGGCGGGCTTACTAGTAAAATACCGATAGTATGATAAAATACTTGACAAATAAAGAAAAATAGAGTAATATGTAGACCATTGGTACATCACGTATTGCAGTAGCAAAGATAAGGAAAATAAAAAGTATGGGCAAATTATTACAAGCAACACGACGTATGGTCAACGAAACCTTCGGGACAAATTTTGGGCGGATTCGTGATGTCAAGAAGGCCTGGGAGATGGCACAAGAAGAAAATGCTGAACATACACGCCGGCAGACAGAAAGGAAGTTAGCGAGTTTAGCCCTTGACGAGCCGCGCATAGCAGAACTGAAAGATGGCTCAGGCCTCCCAGAGACAAAGGTGGGGTCCCCTGAGTTTGTTGCTAAGATGGTTACAAGTGCCAGTGAGTATATATTAAAGAAGAAAGGCGATGCCTCGACAGAGAAGTGGCTACCAGCGATGTATGACCTTTCATCTCTAGCTGAGGAGATGATAGTGAAGCAGGTTTCGCGTTACGGTGATTTTATCGCTAAGGGGCTCAACGGTGGATCGATTATTGGTATGGTTGAGGAGCGTAGCGTTGGAGGTACGGATCATGACGCTCGGCGTGTTCGCACGTCAACTGCTTATGACTCCACGACGGGCTTGATAAAGGAGGTTGAACTCACAAATCACCTACGAAGAGAGAAGGATGGTCGTGGGTATACTGGTGATTATGAGGTGACAAAAACTGACGGTGCTATACGATGGATTTCGCCTGATGGTATCGTCGAATATGTTGCTATTGATGAAAATGGCGTGCGGCAACCAGGTACGTTGTATCGGAGGGACGTGGGAGAGCTGGCGTATCTACGGAGGCTTGAGCATATGATGGAGCACTTTAATAACGGACTCAAAGAAGCTAGCAAGAGCTAGCATAGACCGACGTAACGCAGCCTAATGTAATAGCTCCGTTTTGGCGGAGCTATTACGTGATACCAAAAGTATTGATAAGTTAGGGCTATTTCTTAACCTTCTTAGTTTTTACTTTAGGTGCAGCCGCTTTCTTCTTCGTGTCGTCTGTGTCATCGTCTGCTGCCTTGGCGGCTTTTTTGGCGGCAGCCTTCTTGGCTTTATTTGCTAGAGCTGCCTTGCGAGCCTGGGCGGCTGCTTGGCGTGCCTTGAACCGGTCAACACGACCTTCGGTGTCGATGATCTTTTCTTCGCCGGTGAAGAATGGGTGCGAGGCGCTGGAGATGTGCACCTTGACGAGCGGATAAGTTTTGCCATCTTCCCAAACGATGGTGTCCGTAGTTTGCGCTGTTGACTGAGTCAGGAACGCGAAGCCCGCTTGATCGTCGCTAAATACGACCGGGCGATAGTTCTGTGGGTGAATACTGCTTTTCATAACCTTGGTATTTTAGCAAAAAATGAGGAGCAATGCAAACTTAAAACAAGTGACGGGGCGCTAGTGTCTACGAGAGGGCCAGATAGGCATAAATGCAACAAGGACTCGTTACGACGTAGTTGCGTCTGATGTTTACTAGTGGTATAATTAGCAGGTAACTAAACATAACGACACAGCCCGTCGCAGCTCCAATAAGCGGCGGGCGAGGAAAAGGAGTAACCTAATGTCTGTAACAGTAGACATGAAAGCTTTGTTTGAAGCTGGTGTTCATTTTGGACACAAAACCAGTCGCTGGCACCCAAAGATGGCGCCATACATCCATTCAAAACGCCAAGATAGTCATATTATTGACTTGGCAAAGACGGCTGAGGCGCTGGAGAAGGCGCTGCCGGAACTGACGAAAATCGCCGCTAGCGGTAAAAAGATATTGTTTGTCGGTACGAAAAAGCAAGCCAAGGACGTGGTGCGCCAAGCGGCCGAGAGTGTCAATCAGCCGTATGTAGTTGAACGCTGGATTGGCGGTATGCTAACTAACGGCGCAACGATTGCCCAGCAAATTAAAAAGCTGAAAAACCTCGAGAAGCGCATGGCGTCGGGCGACCTGGAAAAGCGCTACAACAAGCTGGAAGTGCAGCGTTTTCAGGAGGAAATTGACAACCTGAATTTCAAGTACGGCGGTATTAAGAACTTGATGGGCAAGCCGGGCGCCGTGGTCGTGGTTGACGCGCTGACTGATGCGAACGCAGTGTGCGAGGCAGAGGCTCTGGGCGTGCCGGTGTTTGCCGTGGTTGATACTAATGTCAATCCAACGGGTATTGATTACGTCATCCCAGGCAACGACGATGCGATCAAGAGTATCCAGCAGCTACTTGACTACTTCACGGCAGCTGTAGCTGAGGGTGCGGGTAGCGTGAAAGCTGAAGAAAAACCAGTGAAAAAAGAGGGGAAATAGGATGGGAGTTTCAGTTGATGATATTAAGAAGCTGCGTGAATTGACTGGCGTGGGCTTGACTGACGCAAAGAAGGCGCTGGTCGAGACTGATGGCGATTTTGACAAGGCGCTGGAGGCGATGCGTAAAAAAGGCTTGACCAAGGCTGAGAAAAAGGGTGACCGCGAAGCGCGTGAAGGCCTGATCGAGGGTTATGTACACTCGGGCCGAATTGGCGTGGTGGTTGAAGTGAACTGTGAGACCGACTTCGTGGCGCGGCTGGATGATTTCAAGACATTGGCGCACGAAATTGCTATGCAAATTGCAGCCATGAGTCCGAAGTATGTTTCTGAGGCGGATATTCCGACTGAGGAAATGGAGCGGGTTAGGACAGAGCTAATGGCCAGCGAGGCATTGGCAAGCAAGCCTGAAGAAATGCGTGAAAAAATCGTTGAAGGTCAATTGAAAAAGCACTTTGTCGAACAGGTATTGATGAGCCAGGCATACATCTTGGACGATTCTAAGACAGTTGAGCAGCATATTAAGGAAGCGATCGCTAAACTCGGCGAGAACATCGTGGTGCGTCAGTTTAGGCGAATTGAGCTGGGTGTGAGCGAGTAACATCGTTACGCTTTGGCTCAGCATGATAAATCCCGCCAAAATGGCGGGATTTTAGCGTGTTGAGATTATTAGGCAATCATCCCTCTGGTGGCGGGCGTCGGTGGTGGTGACCACGAATTGATGATGTTGGATGGTCTCTTGGAGCAGCTTTTCGCGAGTGGCATCCAGTTCAGAAAACACGTCATCCAGGAGGATGAGCGGCCGTGATTGGCTAGCTTTTGTTTGCAGTTCCAGCTCGAGTAGCTTGAAGGCCAGCATAATGGTGCGCATTTCGCCGCGCGAGGCGACTTTGATGGCTGACTGACCGTGGAGGAAAATAGTAAAATCTTCGCGGTGCGGGCCGGTCGAGGTGTGGCCTGTAGCGACTTCGTAATCGCGGGCACGTTGGAGGCAGTCGAGGAGCGCTTGTTCATATTGATCAAGTGAAGCACTGGCTTGATAAGCAGCTGCAAAAGCTGTCTTGCGTCCCGCCAGTGCTGCATATAAACTACTCAGCGCCGCCTCGTGCTTGGCCAAGAATTCAGCGCGAGCCTGGGCGATGTGGGTCGCTAGCTGAACGAACTTAATATCCCAGGCAAAGAGATGATCACGCCAGTTTTGGGTCGTCTCGCGGGGGTGCTTGAGCAGTTCATTGCGCTGGAGCAAGGTTCGATGAAAGGCGCGGAGGGTGGCTTCGTATTGAGCATCCAGCCGAGATAACATACCGTCCAGAAAATCCCGCCGCCGTGATGGCGATGAGGAAATGAGTCGTAGCTCGCTCGGTTCAAACAGAACGACCGGCAGGCGATGTTTGCGGGGGAGGAGCTTGCTGCGGCTATCGTTAATCGTAAATTCTTTATTTATCGTGCCGTCGGTTGTGCGGAGCAGCTGGAGGCGTCGAGAGGCATTGTCGGTTTCGAGGTGGATGATGGTTTGCGTTTGGTCGTGCTGCATGCAATCAGCAAGGCTGCCGCGAAAGCTACTGCCGCGGAGGGCGACGTATATCGCTTCGAGCAAGTTTGTCTTGCCCGTACCGTTTGGCCCAACGATGACGGTGCCGCCTGGCGCCAGTGTCGTCTCATAGAGGCCGTAGGAGCGAAAATGATATAGTTTGATTTGTGTTATCACTGATGATAATTATATCACGCGGCTTCTTCTGGCGAGGTTAGTTCCGCATAAGGATCGGCTACCCGTCGGAGATTTTTTTGGTCTTCTGGATCGATGAGCTCTGGATGAGAGAGAATACTATGTTTGATATGGGTTTCATGCAGCGAAAGTGGACGTTGCATGTTTCTATATTCGGGCGGTAGGTCTTGCTCGCGACCACTAGTAATATCGTTTTTGATGACACATTCCCACGTGTCGGGCGCGCTTTCGATGAGCTTGACATGGTGAGTGCCAGTGACGCCCAAGTAATCAATAGGCATTGGCGGAAATTCAATGGCTACTCGTGGTGTTTCGGGGTGCTCCTCCATATACCAGGCTTCTGCACGGCGGATGGTGAATTCCTGTCCCCCGTATTCAACTTTTACGGTCTTGAAGCCATTGGGGTGTTCCTTGTCGGCATCAAGAGTGTCATTATTTTCAGCGGCGATCGCGGTAGCCTCACCGAAGAACTCACGACTTTCGTCTTGGTCGCCTGGTGTTTTCATGTCGCCAGTAGGCTCGTTGATACCATCCGGTAGATTACCGTAAAGCTCTGTATCATAGCCACTGTTACGTGCTGCAATTTTCTCAGGATTAAGCGGGGACGCTTCCGTCTCTCCAGTTTGCTTTAGTCGTTCAATATCGTAGGCCATCTTCTAAGTTTCTGCTTAGTTATACGTTAACGTTTTGATTTTAGCATGAATATTTGGATAAGTCAAGCAGACAACCTTGCCACTAGTCTGTTATAATGGATGACAGATAACGGGAGGAAATATGTTTGACACACAACCATATGAGGATAAAATGGCGCAGGCGTTTAGTCATTTTCAGGACGAGCTAAAAAAGGTGCGGACGGGCCGGGCGCATGCCGGAATGCTGGACGGCGTGATGGTAGAGGCGTACGGGACGCGGATGCCGCTGAACCAGGTGGCAAATGTGACGGCGCCGGAGGCGCAGATGCTGCTGGTGACGCCATTTGATCCGAGTAATATTATGGCGATTTCGGCAGCGATTCGCGATAATCAGAGTTTGGGCTTTAATCCGTCCGATGACGGGCGAGTGGTGCGCGTGCCGGTGCCGGCATTGACCGAGGAGCGCCGCAAGCAATTAGTCAAGCAAGTGAGCGAAAAGGTCGAAGAAGCGCGGATCGCTATGCGAACAATTCGCCAGGATGCTCTGAAGGATGCCAAGCGGATGAAGGATGCCAAGGAGCTTGGCGAGGATGATTATAAGCGAGTCGAGAAGGAGATTGATGCGCTGATGAGTAAGGTGCAGGCACAAATTGACGAAGCGTTTAAGGCAAAAGAAAAGGATGTGTTGACGGTTTGATGAATCAGACGTTTGCCAAGCGCATAAAAGAGTTAGGGCTGCCGCTGGATCAGATCATTATCATTGGTAGCGGTATTTTGGATCAATTAGGAATCCGCCAGTCTATTGATATTGATGTGGCAGCTCGTAGCGAGGTGCTGGAAAAGCTTGCTCATGATGATGGCTGGATTGAAAAAGTCGATAAACATCAACGCCAGTATTTGGTGAAGTGTGATGGATCAGTGGAAGTTTGGGATGGCTGGGAGATTGACGGGCGAGTCGTTGAGTACGACGAGCTACTGGACTACGCGGTGGAATATGACGGTGTGAAGTTTGTCAATCTAGATTTTCTGCGCCGCTGGAAAAACTGGCGCGGGCGCGAAAAAGATATACAGGATGTGAGGTTGATTGATGAATATCTAAAGAACATCGATGTGGCAGCTGTTCTCGAACAATGCGCCCCAGAGATTAATGAGTATATCGCGAACGTTTTTGAAGAATTTCAAGCAGATTTGGCGAACGTTTCTTTTACTGATTTATCGCGGTGGGCGCTTGAAGAGTCAAAAGTATATGCACTTGGTCCAGGTAAGCGGCTGCGCGGCGCGCTTGCCATGCTGATGTGCGGGGAGCTGTCTATTGATAAAGAAGCAGCGGGCTACTTAGCAGCAGCAATTGAGTTGATGCATAGCTATCTGCTTATCATTGATGATGTGATGGATAAGTCGCCAATTCGTCGGGGTCATCCAACAGCGCATGAGGCGTACAAGGCTACGTTTTCTGATCTGCGACCAACGCAGTTTGAGTCGGACTTTGCTGCTGTTAATGTCGGCACCTTGACACAGCATGTAGCGAACTGGGCGATTATGAAAGCGGAGCGTGTGGCCGACGTACCTGCGGGCACTGTCGCCAAGATCATGCACCGATATATTGCTATTACTAACTTGGGGCAATTGGATGACCTGGCTGCTTCGGTTGATCGGCCAAGCTCGACCGAGCAGGCGCTTGAGATATATCGCAAAAAGAGCGGCTATTATAGTTTTATCAATCCTATCGCGTGTGCTCTGGCGCTTGCGAATCGGCTCGATGATGAGGCATTGGCTCAACTTGAGGCGTTTGGTTTACCGGCTGGAGTGGCTTTTCAGCTGCGTGATGACTGGCTGGGTGTATTTGGAGATAGCAAGGAATTCGGCAAGGCAAATCTTGACGACATTCGTGAAGGTAAGAACACGTTTTTGGTTCAAGCGACTTTGGCTAATGTCAAAGAGGAGGACAGAGCGAGACTTTTGGCTATATTAGGGAACAAGGAGGTTACAGAGGGGTCGCTACAGCTAGTGCAACAGATGATGATTAGCTCTGGAGCAGTAGAGGCATCTGATGCTATTATGAGAGATGCTGCTCAAACAGCAATAGGTGCAATTGATAGAGCTACTTGCTTTAGCCGGCACTTTGCAGGGGTAATGAAAAGGATAATACAATACACTATGGAGCGTAGAAAATGAAGAGCGACACACCGACTCATATAGGATTTATCGTTGATGGCAATCGTCGCTGGGCAAGACAGCATGGGCTGCCGGCCTATGAGGGACATTTGGCGGGATACAATAGTCTGAAGGATGTGCTACTAGAGACGTTGCGCCGTGGCGTCAAGTATGCCAGCGCGTATGTGTTCAGTACAGAAAATTGGAAGCGCTCCGAGGAGGAGGTCGGGCATTTGATGGGTCTGCTACTCAAGGTGCTGGAGTCGGACGTGCCAATATTTTTGGAGCATAATGTGCGGATGCGGGTGATTGGTTCACGCGAGGGGCTGTCAGAGACCTTACGAAAAGCGATTGAGCGAGCCGAGGAGCGAACGCGGAATTTGACGGGTGGCGAGCTGCTTTTGTGCCTCAATTACGGCGGACATTTGGAAATTGCCGACGCGGTTAAAAAAATTGTTCAGTCGGGCGTGGCGGCCGAAGCCGTGACGCCAGAACTGATCGCTCAGAACTTATATGCGCCAGAAGTACCGCCGTGTGACCTTATTGTGCGAACAAGCGGCGAACAGCGATTGAGTAATTTCATGCTGTGGCGGGCGGCATATAGCGAGCTAATGTTCATCGAGAAAAACTGGCCAGACATGACAACAAAAGATGTGGAGTTCATTCTGGACGAGTACAAAAAACGTAATCGGCGCTTTGGAGGGTAATAATGGTGTTCATTGGAATTTTGGTTGGGCTGATCATACTGGTTTTATTGGTAGTGGTGCATGAATTGGGTCACGCGATCGTGGCGCGGCGTAATGGTGTGGTGGTTGAGGAATTCGGTATCGGCTTCCCACCGGCTGCAAAAAAATGGCGGCCTAAAAAGAGCTTTCTCGGCAAGAATGTGGTGTTTAGTCTAAACTGGCTGCCGCTCGGCGGGTTCGTCAAGCTGAAGGGTGAATACGATTCGGCCGAGGGCGCGGGGACGTATGGCGGCGCTACCTTTTGGGTAAAGACCAAGATTTTGCTAGCTGGCGTGATGATGAATTGGCTGACGGCCGTCGTGCTGTTCATGATATTGGCGCTCGTGGGGATGCCAAAAATTTTACCACAGCAAGTGGTGCTGCCGTTTGATTCACGAGTGGAACGTTCGGCGCTAACGGTGGCACGAGTGACGCCAGGTTCGCCGGCAGAGAAGGTTGGCCTCCAGCGTGGCGATGAGGTGCGAACGATCGGCGACCACGGTGTAAAAACGCCAGCGGAGCTGTCGGCAGCCACGAAGGCGCAGGCTGGCCGCGAGGTGACGATTGAGCTGGTGCGTAGTGGTCAGACGCTCACCAAGCAGGTCAAATTGCAAACTGCCGACCAAGCAAAAAATGGTGGTTACCTCGGCGTCGGCCCGCAACAGACGGAAACGATTCACAGTACCTGGTCGGCGCCAATCGCAGCAGTGGTGACCACGGGGCAGTTGACGTATGAGACAGTGGCGGGCGTTGGCTCGATCCTCATAAAAACGATCAACGGGACGATCGGGCAATTATTTGGTTCGTCAGAATCTCGCCAGGCGGCCAAGGCTGATCTGGCGGCGGTTGGTGAAAGTGTGGCCGGTCCGGTTGGCATCCTGGGTGTGCTGTTTCCGTCAGTGCTCAGCTCTGGTCTGACGCAGATTTTATTGCTGGCGGCGATCATTTCGTTGACGCTAGCGGTGATGAATGTACTGCCAATTCCGGCACTAGACGGCGGGCGGTGGTTTACGATGGCGGGCTTTAAATTATTCAAGAAGAAATTAACTAAAGAGCGCGAGGAAACGATTCAAGGCATCGGTTTTTTGGTGCTAATGGCGCTGACGGTTTTAGTGACATGGAGTGACATCACGAAGGTATTAAGGGGATAAAATATGAGAAAGCTCGCGAGAAGTGAAAAAACCCAGTCGACAAAGGGGCGGCTGAATAAAAATAATTGGTGGTTGCTCATCGCGCTGCCAGTGTGGACGTATGCGGCGTTTTGGATGGCGCAGTTAATTGTGCTTGGCCTAGTGTGGGTATTGCATCGGGTCGGCGTGCCGCTTGGTTCGGTGAATGAGGTGCTGCTGAACGCGACGGGCTCGGTCGTTGTGTATGTACTGGCGGTGACCTTGGTGGTGGGCCTGCCGTTTTATGTCCGTCGCCGCCGGACGACGCTGAAAGAAATGGGAGTGACCGATTGGCCGTCGTGGTGGGACGTGGTGATTACACCGGCGGCCTTTATTGTATACACGATTTGTTCAGCGGTGTTTTTAACAGTGGTGACTAAACTGATAGCAATTGATATTCACCAGCCACAAGCACTGCCATTCTCGCAGTCAATGCTCGGTACCCAGTGGCAATATATCGCGGCATTTATGACGATAGCGGTGTTGGCGCCAGTGGCGGAGGAGCTACTCTTTCGCGGTTATTTGTATGGTAAATTACGGCGGACGGCACCAGTTTGGATGGCGGTTTTGATCACCAGCCTGACGTTTGGGGCAGCGCATTTGTGGGGAGGCAGCGGGTCGCTGCAGTGGGCGGTCGCGGCAGACACCTTTGTGCTGAGTATTGTGATGAGCCTAGCGCGGGAGTATACCGGCGCAATTTGGGTGCCGGTTCTGATGCATATCGCGAAAAACAGCATTGCCTTTTATGCGCTATACGTTAATCCAAACCTTTTAGAGCAACTAAAGTCGGCGCTGCTGCCGCTTATCGGAGGAATGTAAGATGCGAATGAGTCAACTATTTACCAAAACGGCCAAGACCGCGCCGGCGGACGAAGTCTCGAAAAATGCCCAGCTCCTCATCCGGGCGGGATTTGTGTATAAGGTGATGGCTGGGGTCTATGCGTATACACCGCTGGGGCTGCGTGTGCTGGAAAACATCAAACAAATTGTCCGTGAGGAGATGAATGCGATTGGTGGCCAGGAGTTGATCATGACGAATTTGCAGCGCCGCGAGACCTGGGAGGCGACTGGTCGCTGGAGTGATGAAGTGGTCGATGTATGGTTTAAAACTCGCTTGCAAGACGATACTGAGCTGGGGTTGGCCTGGAGCCACGAAGAAGCGATTATGGAAATGATGCAGCAATATGTTAAAAGCTATAAGGATCTACCGGTTAGCGTGTATCAGTTTCAGACCAAGCTGCGCAATGAACTCCGATCAAAGAGCGGTATTATGCGTGGCCGTGAATTTGTCATGAAGGACATGTACAGCCTGCACGCCACACAGCAGGACATGGATCAGTATTATGAGCGGGTTATCGAGGCGTATAAGCGCTGCTATGCGCGGTTTGGCATTGGTGATAGCACATTTGTGACGTTTGCTGGCGGTGGGGCGTTTACTAAGTTTAGTCACGAGTTTCAGACAATATGTGAAGCGGGTGAGGATACACTGTACGTCAATGCTGACCAGACGGTAGCTGTCAACGAAGAAGTGCTAGATGATGCTACTAAGGAATTGGGTATCAGTAGAGATGATCTACTACCAGTTGTCAGTGCGGAGGTGGGTAATATCTTTAAATTTGGTACTGAAAAAGCTGAGCAGATGGGTATCATGTACACCGGTGAAGATGGCAAGCAGCATCCGATTTACCTTGCAAGCTACGGCATTGGTATCACGCGGGTGATGGGTGTGATTGCCGAAAAAATGTCGGATGATAAGGGGTTGGTCTGGCCGGAGAATATCGCACCGTTCAAGGTTCATGTGGTGGCGATTGGTGATAAGGGTCAGGAGCTAGCGAGTACATTATATACCGAGCTGGCGGAAAAGAACGTGGCAGTGTTGCTGGACGATCGGGCCGAGCGGCCAGGCGTCAAGTTCGCCGATGCGGAGTTGATGGGTCTGCCGTGGCGGATTACGATTGGTGAGCGAGCGATTGATGGCGATGGACTATTTGAGCTGACCGAGCGGGCGACTGGCGAGACGAAGAAGTTGGATTATCAGCAGCTGCTTAGGTTTTGTTTGGAGCGCGGGTGATCACATTGTCTGATATGTGCGACGGAGGCCAGATTGCACCAGGGGCTCCGTCATGTATTGACATGGTTTGGGGTGATTGCTATACTCGTAGAGACTTAAATAACCATATGGATAAGCGCTATATATAGCACTTTTTGTTTTTGTAGACGCTATATATGGAGTGAGGAGAGTAACATGAATAAGGTATATCAGATTACCGAGAGTGGCCAGCGTGAACTAGAACGAGAGCTGGAGGAGCTAAAGAGTCAGCGCGGTGAGATCGCTGATAAAATCGCGGCGGCGCGGGATTTTGGCGACTTGAGTGAGAATGCAGAGTACGATGCGGCGCGTGAGGCTCAAGGACTGCTAGAAACGCGCATCACTGAGATCGAAACAATTTTGCAGAATGCGAGCATCATCCGGGCTGGCAGCGGTTCAACAGTGGCACTGGGTAGTACGGTAGAACTGGAGGCGAATGGTAAGGCAGTGGTTTATACCGTCGTTGGGCCGGTCGAGGCGGATCCGCTAGAAGGGAAGGTCTCGAATGAGTCGCCGATTGGTCAGGCGCTGATGGGCAAGGCGGTTGGTGATACGGTAACGATCAGTACGCCAAAAGGCGAGTTGGCGTATACGGTCGTGGCGCTGCGGTAGGATCTTGAGGTGGTATTTGCGACAGTTTGTTACTTAAAATACGTTGCGAAAGATGCAATATAGTATGCGCGACAGTGTATGTTGCTTTCTAAATATGTGCTGCCTCGTCGTTTTTTCTAATTTATTCTGCACAGCTTGACGTGCTTGCTGTCGTACTTCTTCCAGCGTCAGTCGCTGAGACCCACTTCCAGATAACTGGTTGAGAATGATGTCATCTTCTACTGGCAGGTTCTGTTGATTAAACTGCTCCATGATCGTTTTTGCCGGTGCAGCATCAGTTTTTGGATGGTAAAAGTTGTGTATCGCGAGAGTTACTCGGCCGAGACACCTTTGCATTTCTTTAGAAAGCTCACCGGGTTCAAGCTCCAATTCCTTGAGCGCATCCTCGAGAGCGTATGCTTCCTCTGGATATTTTTCACGGAGTAAATCAGCTACATTAACCACGCTCATCAGTGTATGGAGTGGATAGGCTGGGGGTTCCGTCCCGCTCCTTAGTTCTTCTATCCACGAATGAGCATTATGGCAGAGCTCCTTTGCTTGATTACCGTAGGTATACTATCTTTGAACATTGCCCCCTAATTATTCAATAGTTATCTAATTTTTGCAATACCTTGAGTTGCAAATATCACTAAGGCAAAGTGCTGTTGAGTGATATAATATAGCATATGAGACGATTTTTCTTTGGGATAGTCGCGGTGATTGTGCTGTTGGTTGGGTTCGGGTCAACGGCACAGGCGGCAAATAATTTTACGATTAGTAAGTATACTGTCGACATGGAACTGGGGCGCGATAGTGAACAGCGTTCGACACTGCGTACTAAATTGACCATTACTGCAGATTTTCCGCCGCGGCAGAATCATGGCATTGCACCGGTGTTCGTCAAGCAGTATGATAAGCATCCGACTCACTTTACGCTGGAGTCAGTGACGGATGAGCGAGGTGCGCCGCTGGAGTATAGGTGGCATAATGATGAGCTGAGAATTGGCAATAAAGACACCTACGTCAAGGGCAAAAAGACCTATGTCATTACCTATACGCAGCGGGACGTGACGAAATCATATCACGATACGGGTAAACAGGAGTTTTATTGGGATGCGATCGGCACTGCTTGGCAGGTGCCAATTCAGTCAGCATCGGTGACGCTCAAGCTGAGTCCCGAGCTGGTGGCTGCTAAACGAACGAACCTCCAGTGTTATCAGGGTCGGTTTGGTAGTAATCAGCGCTGTGAGGTGCGTGAACAGGGTGATACGTTGACGGCAACAGCCCGCGCACTGCCAAATCAGGCGGGCGTGACGATCGCGGTCGGATTTGCACCGGGGACATTTGCGGCGTATCAGATGTCATTCATGGAACAGCTGATTGATTGGTGGGCGAAATTACAATTGGTGTTGCTGGCGGTGGCGCTGATATTGGTGGGGGTGATCATCGTGGCTTATTATCGGTCGATTGGTCGCCGTAAAGAACTGGAGCCAATTCCGCCAGAGTATTTGCCACCGCGAGGTACGAGCGTGACGACGTCGGCCAAGCTGGTGCAGCCGTTTCATATGGTCAAGGGGTCGGTGATGGCGGCACAAATGATAGACCTGGCGGTGCGCCACTACATTCAGGTTATTGAGGTGAAGCCGCGTACGACATGGCGAACAGCCGAGTACGAAGTGAAAGTGATACAAGCTCCGGGCAAACTCCTGGCCGAGGAGCAAGAAATGCTGAGGAATATATTTGGCTCCTTGCCGAGAGTTGGTAAGCGGTTAAATCTAAAAACGCTGCGTAACAATGCGCCATACGCAGCGCGAGTACGCTACAGCGCAAAGCAAATGAAAGGGCGGCTCATTGACGACTATGGTTTGCAAGCGCGCGAGCCGCAGCATACCCGACGATTTCGACGGTACGCGATAATTATCAGTATTTTTGCGGTGCTGTTGTTGTCGCCGGTGCTCTTGGTGTTGGCGGGGATGGTGTTTTATCTGTCGTTTGGTAAGGTGCTGACCGACAAGGGTCTGGCGCTCAGGCGGTATCTGGCGGGCCTGAAAAGGTATATTGGCGTGGCTGAGGTCGAGCGTTTGCAGATGCTGCAGAGTCCAGAGGGCGCGGAAAAAGTAAAGGTTGACGCGGCTGATGAGAAACAGCTGGTGAAATTGTACGAGCGGGTACTGCCGTACGCGGTGTTGTTTGGACAGGAAAAAGAGTGGAGTGCGCAGCTGGGCAAGTACTATGAGCAGGTCGGCGAGCAACCGGATTGGTACAGTGGCCAAGGTGCGTTTAATGCGGCAGTATTTTCGGCAGGAATGAGTAGTTTGTCGAGTACGGCCGTAAGCGTCAGCTCCTTTGAATCCTCGACGGGTGGCTCAACTGGCGGCGGCTTCGCTGGTGGCGGCGGAGGTGGCGGCGGAGGCGGCGGCTGGTAACCGTGTCTGATGTTTTATTATTGGCGATGGCGGCGGTGCTGCTGGTGCTGTCGGGGTCGTTTTCAGGTCTTAATATTGGGTTGATGATGGCACGGCCGGATGATTTGCGGCGTAAGGCCCGGCAGGGCGACGCAATCGCTGCACGAGTCTACCGCTACCGCAAAGACGGCTATTACCTGATTTTTTGTATCTTGCTGGGTAATGTTGGCGTCAATACGGCAATGTCAATTCTACTGGGCAATATGACGAACGGCGTGATTGGCGGGTTGATTGCCACGTTGCTGATTACGATGTTTGGCGAGATTTTACCGCAGGCGATTTTTACTCAGCGCGGCTATCGTTTTGTGCGGCATTTCTTTTGGCTACTGGATGTGATTTATGTGCTATTTTGGCCGCTGGCCCGGCCGATGTCTAAGCTGCTCAATCGCTGGGTAGGCAAGGAAGCACCGCAGCTGTACTCACACCAAGAGCTAGAGCAGATTATTCACGAACATGCTGAGCGGTCGGATAGCCCGGTTGACTATGACGAAAGTCGGATCGCGGCGGGAGCGCTGCAATTTAGTAAAAAGACGGCTGGTGATTTGGTAACGCCGATGGATGAGGTATTTACCGTGGATCTGGATGATGAACTGGACGCCACGCTACTAGCGCAGATTAAACACGCTGGACATTCGCGGATCCCGGTGCGTGATGATGAGCGGCTGGTGGGGATTTTATATATCAAGGATGTGGCGGGGCGCGAGCTGCCGCTGCCAGTCAGTCAACTGTATCGAGACAAGATTCATGATATCGACGCGCGGTCGCGGCTGGACACAGTGCTCAGCCGATTTATCCAAACCCGCAATCATTTGTTTGTGGTGATGGATGATGAAACGGAGCTGGGGATTATCACGCTGGAGGACGTGATCGAAGAGATTTTAGACCAGGAGATTGAGGACGAGTACGACGAAGTACGATAAGCTGATTTTAATTGTTTTTGCTGCCTATGCTTGACAAACGAGGGGAGTGGAATTGCAATGATTTTTGACTACCGAAACCGCGGTAGTATGTGGATTGAGAATACATCCGCATAAGATCGACTACTCAAGGAGAGTGGTTACTATGTCCAACTCTTCCGGAAGCGAGTACGGCGGCACGCTGTACGATCGTGGAGCTAGGACTGGCTCTGAGCCTGCTGGGGCTAGCGGAATCTTCGCTCGTCGTGACGGCGGTCGTGAGCACAGTACCCAGTACTACTCTGACGGATACCGTCTCTCGCGAGACACTGGACAGGGCGGCGACAGGGACGTCCACTGGACTAACCAGAGAGTGGCAAAGGGTTCGCCCTCGCGCCACAACCCGCCTCCCCACTCGACTCTTGAATTTATGAGTCTGGATCTGGAATTAGAGATGTTATTCTTTGATATAATTTTTCTATATCGCTAAAGGATGTGTGGTTATTAGTGTGTGCAAGCTGATCAAATAGTGTCGCTAAAAAATCCCAATCAATTACGGAGTGTTTTTCAGTGAGGCGAGCCATGGCAAAACAAAGTACGTCTAACGATTCTGCGACATCTGTTTTGTTTGGTGCGAATCTGTAGATATCAATAATCTCACGAGCAATGATTGCCTGGTGTATCTGATGGTTCTGAGTACTATCCATGATATTAGTGTAGCATACCGTATCTTCTATTAAATGATAAGAATACATATTTCTAAATAATTTATTTTCTCAAAACTACTTGAATTTTTATA
Source organism: Candidatus Saccharibacteria bacterium oral taxon 488 (assembly GCA_010202845.1). Lineage (NCBI taxonomy): Bacteria > Candidatus Saccharimonadota > Candidatus Saccharibacteria bacterium oral taxon 488. The sequence goes on from CP047921.1 coordinate 212,960, forward strand.
GTACCTTGTATAACATAGTACTATGTATAATGAAAATGCAAGGAGTATAGTATGAGGAGAATCGACATCATTAAGCGGGCGGGGCGGAATCTTCGCCAGTCAAAGGGTCGGACAATTTTGACATCGCTGGCGATTTCGGTCGGGGCGTTTACGATTGGCTTGGCGCTGATGGCTGGCGAGGGTGGCCGTTTGTATACCAATAGCATAGTCGATGCGGCTGGTGACAAGAAAGTGATTATGGTTGGTAAAAAAGTTGAATCCGAAAAGAAGGATCAATTACCAGAATATGGCAATTCGGCAGAAGAAGCTGACAAAAATAAAGCATCGGCGGCGCGCAGCAAATATGTGCTCAACGACAAGGACTTGGAAAAAATCCGACAAACGCCGCATGTAAAAACGGTAACACCAGCATATTCAACTGATGGCGTGGCCTATGCCAAGAGCTCGGCGAATGGTAAGAAATTTGCGCTGACTGTGGCTGTTAAAATGGACAGTACTCGGGCAGAATTGGCGGCAGGGTCACTGGAAGGTTTCATGCCAAAGCCGGGTGAGATTATCATCCCGGAGGCTTATGTCAAGCAACTGGGCTTCAAGGACGCGCAGTCGGCAATTGGTCAGACGATAACCTTGGGTGTGCGTAGCGCAGCGCGGGGCGGCAATGTCGCCAAAGAGGTGTCGTTCAAGATTGCGGCGGTGGACAAAAAATCAGACACCATTTTGTTTTATGAACCAATGCTGAGAATTTCGACGGCTGATGCTAAAGCTATTTACGAATTCAGCCATAATAAGAGTCAGCCACATCAGTATTCAACGGCGATTGCTTTGGTGGATGACGAGAAAAATGTTGATGCTGCTAAAGATGTGATTGGCAAAGACTATAACGCGTACTCAATTCAGGATATTCGGAAGGCGCTACTAACGATGGTTAATGTAGCGCAGGTGGCACTGGCAGGATTCGGCGGCTTGGCGCTGCTCGCCAGTGTATTCGGGATTATTAACACTATGTACATTTCGGTACTGGAGCGAACTAGCCAAATTGGCTTGATGAAGGCGTTGGGGATGCGCGGCCGCGATATTGGTAAATTATTCCGCTACGAGGCGGCATGGGTTGGTTTGCTGGGTGGTTTGATTGGCGTCGGACTGGCAAGTTTGGTGACGCTGCTGAATCCAGTAATTACCAGTGCCTTAAAATTAGGCGTTGGCACGAATCTTCTAGTAATTAATCCGCTGCAAATCGGACTGTTGGTAATCGGACTGGTGGTGATGGCAATAATTTCTGGCTGGTTGCCAAGCCGCAAAGCAACAAAATTAGACCCAATTGAGGCGTTAAGGACGGAATAGGAGAGAAATCATGATTGAACTGAAAAATGTGACAAAAGTTTACGGTAAAAAGAAAAACCAATTTACGGCGCTGAAAAATGTCAGCTTGACCATCCCGACGGGCGCCAGCGTGGCAATCCTCGGTAAATCTGGTTCAGGAAAATCGACGCTGATGCATGCTATCTCGGGTTTGGATAAGCCGCAAAAAGGTCAAGTTATCATTGACGGACAAGATATCTTGCAACTAAAGTCAAAGCATGTCGATGAGTTTCGCGCCAAGAAAATCGGTTTTATCTTTCAGAGCTTTTTTGTCCAAGGCAATGAGAGCGTGGTTGACAACGTCAGTTTGCCGCTGGAAATTGCGCGGCTGCCGCGGAAAAAACGAGCGCATAAAATCAATGCAGCGCTTAAGGCGGTGGACTTGTACGACAAGCGCAAGAATCGCGCCAAAGACCTGTCGGGCGGGCAAAAGCAGCGTTTGGCAATCGCCCGGGCGATTGTCGGCGATCCGCAAATCATCTTTGCTGACGAGCCGACCGGCAACCTGGACAGCGAAACTGGCGCTAAGGTGGAAGGATTGCTATTTGATTATAATAAGCAAAAGGGTGTCACGCTGATTGTAGTGACACACGACGTCGACCTGGCGAAGAAATGCGATTATCAGATCATCATTAAAGACGGTCGGATTGAAAAATCAACCGTGCCAGGAGGGATAAGGCATGGACGTTAGTGCTTACGCGGAGAGTTTGGCGATTCAACTGCGCAAAGGTTTTTTGGTCTACTGTGTGCTGCTGGTTTGTGCCAAACAACCGCAATATACCGGCGACATCGTCAAGCAATTGAGCGAGTCGGAGCTGATGGTGGTTGAGGGGACAATTTACCCGCTGCTCAGCCGCTTGCAGAAATATGGCTATCTCAAGCACGAATGGCAAGAGAGCGAACAGGGGCCGCCGCGCAAATATTATTCGCTCACTGACGTGGGCGCGCAGCTGGTGGATGAATTGAAAAATCGTATCAAAATGTTGAACACTTCGCTAAAAAATCTCGAGAAAGGAGCCAAGCGATGAAAGAAATAACCAGAATTCATTTGGCAAAGACGCCGTTTAGCGTGGAAGTTGATGCTAAAAAATCATTGGAAAAATACCTGAATTTAATTCAGAAAAACATGCACGCCGAGCCAGAGGCTATGCGGGAAATCGAAGCGCGAATGGTGGAGCTTTTGGCGGAGCGCGGCGTGGCAAAGGACGGCGTGATCAGTCACGACGACGTCCTGGCGGTGCAGAAACAAATGGGCGAACCGCGTGATTTTTCGGACGATGACGAGACGGTGGAGACCGATGACGAGCCCGAGCGTTCAGAGCGTTCGGAGCGACGGCTGATGCGCGATACGGAACATTCGCTAATTGGTGGCGTATGTGCAGGCATTGCTGCCTATTGGGGAACCAATCCCTTGTGGGTACGATTATTGTTCATTTTCTCGCCATTTATTACCTTTGGTGCAGCGGTACTGATTTATATTGTGATGTGGCTGTCAGTTCCAGAGGCGCGGACTGCCTCTGATAAGCTCCAGATGCGAGGCAAGGCGGTAACGTTTGATTCGCTGAAGCGTCAGGCCAGTCGGAATGAGCCATCCGTAGGGCGGAATAGTAACACGGGTCATACGGCAGCAAAAGTATTTCGATTTATTCTTGGGGTTGGTATTCTCATGGTAACACTGGGGCTGTTGGTGGCGCTGATCGTGGGGGCGGTCAGTGGCATCGCGGTGATTGGTTTGCTGGATGGGCTTTATGCGCAGTCGTGGGCGTGGGGTCTATGGGTGTCCTTATTTATTGGCGGTGTAGCGGCGGTGTGGCTGGGCGCGATATTGAGCCACGGTGTTTTTACGTGGACGTTAAAGCGACTATCGGTGATTATGATGGTGGTGGCGCTGATCGTAGGGGCGCTGTCGGTTTCAGGGATGACGCTGTTTGGTGTAGGTATGGCGAATGAGCTAGCACGTGACGAGGAGCGCTTGACAAAAATCGTGCCGGTTGAATTGCCAAGTGATATGAAGGGCGTGAAATATGTCCATGTCGAGGGTGAGGATGTGTCGTTACATTTTGGGGATACGACCCGAGGTGATATCAAGGTTGAGCTGCGCTATATAGACCTCAAGGGCAAGCGCCAGCAACCGAAGGTGTCGGCGGTGCGTGATGGTGATAAGCTCGTGCTCAGAGTTGAAAACCAGCGTAATCGCTGTCGCACGACGTGGTTTGGCCTCTCGCCGGAGCTTGATGTCAACTGCTTCGGGTTTGTGCGGCTGCATGTGTCCGGGCCGCTGTCGCCATCGCCCGCACCACAATCAAGTGACGCATAGTGAGCGTGGAGGTTGGCGAATGCTTACTGAGCTGCTACACTGAAGGGATGATAGGGAGCTATTAAGTAGTGGCGTGGTGGCAAGCGATCATCCTCGGTATTGTTGAAGGCGTGACAGAGTTTCTGCCGGTTTCTTCGACGGGACATTTGACGATCGTCGAGAAGTTGATGGGGATGAGAATTGATGATTCGAGTCTGACGGCGTTCACGGCAGTAATTCAGGTCGGCGCGATCTTGGCAGCGATTATCTATTTCTGGAGCGATATCTGGCGGGTGCTAAGCGCGTGGTGGCGCGGTCTGTGGTGGAAGCGGGCGCGACGACAGTTTGATTATGTGTATGGCTGGGCGATTATCATCGGTTCGGTGCCGATCGCAGTGATTGGACTACTGTTTAAGGATCAGGTCGAGACGGTGCTGCGTAGTTTGTGGTTTGTGGCGGTGGCGTTGATCGGCTGGAGCCTGGTGATGTGGTGGGCTGATAAGCGTTCAGAAAAGGCCAGTCACCGCAGCGAGCAGCAAACGACGTGGCGAGATACGCTGGCGATTGGTGTGGGGCAGTGCCTGGCCTTGATACCGGGTATCAGTCGGTCGGGAGCAACGATCTCGGTGGGGCTGCTGCGGGGATTTGACCGAGTGACGGTGACGAAGTTGAGCTTTTTCCTCGGTATCCCGGCGCTGGTGGCGGCTGGGCTGCTGGAGATGCTGACCGCCTCAAAGCACATTGCCGGCGGTGTCGGCTGGACAGCGACGGGGCTTGCGACAATTGTGTCGTTTGTGGTCGGCTACCTTGCGATATCGTGGCTGCTTAAGTTTGTGGCGCGGAATGACTTCTCGTTATTTATTTGGTATCGAGTCGGGCTGGGCGGCCTGATCATTGTTTTGCTGATGAGCGGCGCGATCAGTGCGGTTTAGTTGTCGTTAAAAGCGTATGGTCACTGGGGCGAGTGTGACGATTTTAGGCAAATCTGGTTCGGGCAAGTCGACGCTGACGCACACCATCTCGGGACTGGGGATAAGCCTGAGCAAGGCGAAGTGTTGGTTGATGGCGAGGGAATGACTGGCCCGTACTACTTAATTGTGGCTGACCTGTCGTAATTACCCGCGATTTTTGATAAAAATTATGGCTTTTAGAATGTGCTCATGCTATAATCACGGTAAATAGGCGTATAGCAAGATCAAATAGGGGATATAATACAATATGAACGAGCGCTCAGACAAGACATATGCGAGTCGTAAACTGGTAATATGTTTGTTTATCGTCACGATACTAATCATTCTACTGCTGTGGTGGTGGCCATGGGGCGGCGGCAATCGCTTTTACAAGGGGGTTCGTCCAGATCAGATTAGCTTACGCCAGAGCAATGGCAAGGTGCAGTGGCAGTTTATGGACGGCGACTGGCAGGATATTGTCTCTCTTTCTGAATAGCGAGGTGATAAGGGCGAGAAAGGCGACAAGGGTGACAAAGGTGACACTGGTGAGGCTGGAGCTGCTGGTAAAGACGGTAAAAACGGTGTGAACACAGGGCAGCGTGGAGCCAATGGCCGTGATGGGGCGAATGGTAAAAACGGTGCGACCGGGCCAAAGGGCGATACCGGCGCGACCGGTGCTCAGGGTCCAGCTGGTCCACGGGGCCAAAAGGGTGACAAGGGTGAGAAGGGTGATGCCAACGGTATCGTCGGTCCGGCTGGCCCACAGGGTCCCAAAGGTGACACCGGCCAGCAAGGACAAAAAGGTGACAAAGGCGATGCCGGTGCTAAAGGCGAAAAGGGAGACGCTGGTGCTAAAGGTGAAAAGGGTGAAAAAGGTGACAAAGGTGACACTGGTGCAGTGGGCGCCCAAGGCCAAAAGGGCGATGCCGGTAATGATGGACGAGAGATTGAGCTACAGAAAACTGCACTATATATACAGTGGCGCTACAGAGGCGATGCCACTTGGCATAACCTCATCGCATTGTCTGATCTAAAGGGCCCGAAGGGTGACAAAGGTGATACCGGTCCACAGGGTGCAACGGGTGCCCAGGGCGCACAAGGTGCTCAGGGGCCTGCCGGTGCCCAAGGCCAAAAGGGTGAAACTGGCCCTGCCGGCCCGCAAGGCCCAGCTGGTCCCCAAGGCCAAAAAGGCGAGAAAGGTGAAAAAGGTAATGATGGCCCACAAGGTCCTGCAGGTCCTCAGGGAGCCAAAGGTGATACCGGTCCAATCGGTCCCGCCGGCCCGCAAGGACTCAAAGGCGCTAAAGGTGATACTGGAGCGACAGGCGCTCAAGGTCAAAAAGGCGACAAGGGCGACACCGGCCCAGTAGGTCCTCAGGGCCTGCCCGGCCCCCAGGGTATACCAGGTGTTAAGGGGGATAAAGGTGACACTGGTCCAGCGGGGCCACAGGGTCTTCAGGGTGCTAAGGGTGACAAAGGCGAGCCAGGGGCTAAGGGTGAAACTGGCCCTGCCGGCCCACAAGGGGCCAAGGGAGATGCCGGTGCACCTGGAGCTAAAGGTCCGAAGGGCGACGCTGGTCCCCAAGGACAAAAAGGTGATAAAGGTGAAAAGGGTGAAGCTGGTGCAAATGCAACAGTCAATGTGACAAATAGTACTCAGCCATGTTCGACCAAACTCAACGTTACGGGCAATGGTACACCAAATATTGGACTGACGTTTACCGGATCAAATATTCCGGCTGGTGGGTCAATTGGTCAGGTACTGATGAAAAAATCGGCGGCAGATTGTGATGTTGCGTGGAGAAGTTTGCCGCAAGAAACGATGTTTGCTGGCTCGATCGGTGTCGGTAATGGTAACATCACGGCGGTGAATATTAATGCTGACACTTATACAGCCATTCCGATGACAACGATCACCACGAATACCGGCGGTGGCACCTGGGATCCAGTGAATCACACGTATACCATTCCAAGCGACGGTGTATATTTCATCCGTTCCAGTATTCGTACCGTTGACAACTCGCCGATGCGTAACATTTACCAAATTGTTAATGATGTGAACGGTGATCGTCCAGAGGGCACGTGGTCGTCTAATCAAGCCGGTGTTCGTCGTTCGACACTGCCGTATTCACGGATGATGCGGGCCACGGCTGGCACCAAACTAAAGTTGATCGTCGTATCAGACCTCCAGAGTGTGCAACTCAGCGACGCAAGCCTGACAATCACCAAGCTTTCAAACTAGTGAAGTTAGCGAGATAAATTATCGTATATCTGCTACAATGATACCATGTTAGATATTCGCTTTATTCGAGATAACGCCGAGGCAGTGCAGACTGCGGCGAAACACAAGGGGTGTGACGTGTCTATTGCGACATTGTTGCAATTAGACGACGAGCGTCGTGAGGCGCAGCGGCAGGTTGATGAGTTGCGCCAGCAGCGTAATGAGATTGCTGCGCAGATGAAGGGAGGCAAGCCTGAGCCGGGTCTGATTGAGCAGGGCAAGGCGATCAAGGCTAAGCTGAGTGGGCTCGAGACTCGGCTGAGCGAGATCGAGGAACGATACACGGCACTACTAAAGCAGGTTCCTAATATGCCGCACGCCGATGTACCAGTTGGTCTGAGTGAGGATGAAAACGTTGAAGTAAAGGTCGTCGGTGATATTCCAACCTTTGATTTTGCGCCGAAAAATCACTACGAAATCGCCGAGGCAAAAGGCTGGCTCGATAAAGAGCGGGCCGCCAAGGTTGCTGGTGCTCGTTTTGCTTATATCATGGGGGATTTGGTGTTGTTGCAACAGGCGATTATCCAGTTTGTGATCACATCTCTCACGAACCCAGCGGTGATCAAAGAGATCGCCGAAAAGGCTGGCCTTGATGTCAATACAAAACCATTCACCCCAGTGCTGCCGCCACTGATGATCCGCACCGAACCGTATGATCAGATGGATCGCCTCCAGCCGAGTGACGATCGCTACAAGATCGAGGGCGAGGAATTATGGCTCCAGGGAAGTGCTGAGCATGTGCTCGGCAGCATGCACGCGGGTGAGATCTTTGACGCCAAGCAGTTACCGCTACGATACTTGGGTTTTGCGACTAGCTTTCGAAAAGAGGCGGGGACCTATGGCAAGGATATGGAGGGGCTGATCCGGATGCATCAGTTCGACAAGCTCGAGATGGAGAGTTTCACCGAGGCTAAGGACAGCTATAGCGAGCATCTCCTATTTATTGCCATCCAAGAGTGGTTGTTGGCCCAGCTGAAGTTGCCATACCACGTGCTGATGAAATGTACGGCCGATATTGGTAAGCCAAATGCGCGCGGTGTTGACATGGAAGTCTGGCTACCGGGTCAGGACAAGTACCGCGAGACGCATACCGCTGACTACATGACTGATTATCAGGCACGCCGCTTGATGACGCGGGTGCGTACGGATAACGGGGTTGAATTGATCCACACGAATGACGCGACGGCCTTTGCGCTGGGGCGCTGTATGGTGGCGATTATTGAGAATTACCAGACCGCCGAGGGTGATGTAGTGGTGCCAGAAGTACTTCGTCCATATATGAATGGCCGCGAGATGATATAATGGAGTCTAGGAGGGTATATGGCACTGACGAACGATGACAAGCAATGGATCAAGGGCGCGATCGCTGATGGTGTGGTTGAAGGCAGACTACAGGCACTAACGAACGACATTAAAGAGATATACGATGTTATTTACGGTAAGCCGAACAAATCATTTATGAGCGCCAGCTTTGCCAAAATGTCGTCGAAAGAAAAGCTGCTCGTGATTAACGAAGAATTACTAAAAATGGCGAAGGACGCGGGTGTTGTTTTGCCGCGCTAGCACGTGATAAGAGGAGGAACCATGATCAAAGATATTACCATTACTGGCGTCAAATACGAATTGACAGACACCACAAAGAAATACGTCGAGCGCAAAATTGGCGCGTTGGGCAAGTACTTGCCGCGGCATGCCCGCAAGAGCGCTACCGCTGATGTAAAGATCAAGCAGATTGATCATCCTGGCGGCAACAAGTACGAGGTTGAGGTGATTATCAATGTGCCAGACAAGAAAATCACCGCTAAAGATTCGACAATGAACGTGCTAGCAGCAGTGGATATCGTTGAGGCGAAGCTGAATGGGCAGCTACGTAAGTATAAGGATGATGTGTTGGCGCACGTTGGCAGCAGCCGCAGCGTACTGGCACGGTTCAAGCGCGGTTTCCAGCGCGAGCAGTAGAAGGGGTTTAAATCAACCCCTTTAATTTTCTAGCCCTGCACGGTATAATTGTATACAGTTTTTGAAAATGCCTGAAAGTGAGGGAGTTTTGAGTTTATGGCAATGACACAACAAAAGGCGCTGAGTAAGATTTTTGGCGATCCGCAGAAGAAAATTTTGAAACGGCTGCGTAAGCAAGTTGACGTAATTAACGGTCTGTCCGAAAAATATGAAACAATGTCGGACAAGGAGTTGCGGGCGCAGACAGAGGCGCTGAAAAAGCGTCTGACGAAGAAAAATGTAACACTGGATACGATTTTGCCGGATGCCTTTGCGGTGGTGCGCGAGGCAGCCAAGCGTGTCATTGGCGAGCGTCCGTACGATGTCCAGCTGATCGGCGGCATGGTTCTTCATGAGGGTAATGTGGCTGAGATGAAGACCGGCGAAGGTAAAACCTTGGTGGCGACGCTGCCGACCTATCTGAACGCATTGGAGGAAAAGGGCGTTCATGTGGTGACCGTCAATGATTATCTGGCGCAGCGCGACGCCGGCTGGATGGGCCAGGTGTATGACTTTTTGGGCTTGACAACTGGCGTGATCATCAACGAAGCGTCGTTTATCTATGACAAAGAGTATGATAATGAGCATCACGACGATCCGCGCATGCGCAAGCTCCGCCCGGTCACTCGTAAGGAAGCCTACGCGGCCGACATTACATATGGCACCAACAACGAGTTTGGTTTTGACTATTTGCGCGACAACATGGTTAATGACGTTGATTTGCTCAGGCAGCGCGAGCTGAACTTTGCTATCGTTGACGAGGTGGACTCCATTCTGATCGACGAAGCGCGTACGCCGCTGATCATCTCGGCGCCAGCAGCGGAAAACCCGGACAACTACTACACTTTCGCCAAAGTTGCCAGTAAATTAGTGCCAGATGACTATGTTTTGGACGAAAAGCGCCGCAGCGTGGCCTTGACCGACGAGGGCGTGGAAAAAGTCCAAAAACTGCTGGGAATAAAAAATTTGTACACACCAGACCACGTGCGCAGCGTTTACCACATGGACCAAGCTCTGCGAGCACAAACATTGTTCAAGCGCGACAAAGACTACGTGGTAACTAATGACGGCGAGGTGATCATCGTCGATGAGCACACCGGTCGTTTGATGCAAGGACGCCGCTACAACGAAGGCTTGCACCAGGCAATTGAGGCGAAAGAAGGCGTGCCAGTGCTGGAAGAAAGCATGACGCTGGCGACCATTTCGTTCCAGAATTATTTCCGTTTGTATAATAAACTTTCCGGTATGACTGGTACGGCATTTACCGAGGCTGAAGAGTTTCAGCAAATTTATTCACTGGACGTCATCCAGATTCCACCGAACAAGCCAGTGATTCGCGATGACAAAGAAGACCTGATTTTCAAGACCGAAAAAGGCAAGCTGAAGGCGGTGGCTGAAGCCATCAAAGATTATCACAAGCAAGGCCGGCCGGTATTGGTTGGTTCTGGCTCGATCGCCAAGAACGAGCAGATTGCCAAATATCTGGAAAAAGAAGGCATCAAGTTTGAGATTTTGAACGCTAAGAATAATGAGCGCGAGGCGGCTATCATCGAGAAGGCTGGTGAAAAGGGTGCGATTACGCTAGCGACAAACATCGCCGGGCGTGGTACCGACATTAAACTTGGCAAGGGCGTTAAGGAATTGGGCGGTCTGGTGGTGATCGGTTCGGAGCGCCACGAATCACGGCGTATCGACAATCAGTTGCGCGGTCGTGGTGGTCGTCAGGGTGACCCGGGTGAGACGCAGTTCTATGTGTCGACCGAAGATGATTTGATGCGAATTTTCCAAGGCGAGCGAATTGCGGCGCTGATGGATCGGCTGGGCGTGGACGAAGATACGCCGATTCAAAACCGCGCTGTGTCAAAGACGTTGGAGGCAGCCCAGAAGCGTGTCGAAGGTTACAACTTTGATACGCGCAAAAATGTTGTTCAGTACGACAATGTGATTAATCGCCATCGCCGGGTGGTCTACACGATGCGCCGAAAAATCCTTGAAGGCGACAATATTCAGCCGGAAATTGAGCGGTTGTTGCGAGACAGAGTCAAAGAGCTAGTGACGCTACCGACAAAAAACAACCCGAAGTTTATCGAGGAATTTACCTCGGCCTTTCCGGTCGATGAGGCGGCCGTGCGCAAGGTTGGCCGCGAGAAAAAAGACCGTCCACGCCTCCAAAAAGCTCTGAAACTAGCACACCAGGCCTACCGGGAAAAAGATGAAGAAATCGGTACTGAAGAGTTGCGCGGTGTGGAGCGCGAGGTGTATATGGCGGTGCTCGACACCCTGTGGATGCAGCACCTAGAGAATATGCAACACCTACGCGAAGGGATCCACTGGCGCAGCGTTGGCCAGCGCGATCCATTGGTAGAATACCGGGCGGAGTCACAAAAATTGTTCACCAGCCTCCAGGAAAATCTGCGTAACGAAGTTCTGAACACAATTTTTCATATTCATAAATCTGACGCAGTGATTCGCCAGTCACAGGATGATGAGTATGATACCGAGCTAACGCGCCTAGCCGAAAGCGCAGTTGAGCGTGGCGTTAATGAAGTTGGTACGGGCGAGGAAAATCGTGACGGTGACTTTTCGGTGAAAAAGGGTAAATCTAACGCCGAGTCGAACCGCGCTAAAAACCAAGCACGCAAGAAGAAAAAAGCGCAGCGCCAAAATCGCAAAAAGAATCGCAAATAAATCTAAAACCGGTGGGCAGAGAGCGACAGACAGATGAAACATACGGTCAAAGAAATAAAATTGAAAAACGGTGCGAAAGGCCTGTTCATTGATGTGCCGGACGCGACAGTGATGAGCTTTCAGGTGCAGTTTCGAGCGGGCAACCGCTATGTCCGCGACAAGGACATCTACGAGACGGCGCACATCATGGAGCACATGGCGTTTGGGGCGAATGAGAAGTTTCGTTCGGAGCACGCCTATGAGCAGGAATTTACCAAGAATGGTGCGTACCATAATGCGTTCACCTCTGATTATTCAATGGTGTACGAGGCGGCCTGCGCGGATTTTGAATGGGATCGGATTTTAGAATTACAGCGGTTGGCGATCACCACGCCGCGCTTTAACGCCGAGGAACTAGAGGCCGAGAAAGGCAATGTCCGGAGCGAGCTGACCGGCTATCTCAATAACCACAACCGCGTGATGTGGCCGCGGGTGCAGCAAGCACTGGGCGAGGATATTTTGACGTATAATCAGCGGCTGAAAACCATTGACGCGATTACTCTAAAGGATATTAAGGAGCATCATCGGCGGACACATACGCTCAACAATATGCGGTTTGTGGTGGCCGGTAAGTTGACTGGGCGGATGGCGACGATTCGTGAATCGCTGGAGCAGTGGCAGCTAGAGCCGGGCGAGCGGTTTGCTATCCCACACGATAAGCTGTCGAGTGCCGCACCGATTTTTGTCCGCCGCAAGGAGGCCTCGAATCTGACATTTGGCTGGTCGATGAATCTGCCGCGCGAGCTGAGCGATGAGGATTCTGACGCTATGGGCTGCTTGAACCATATCTTGACCGGGACGATGAGCTCGCGGATTTTCGGGGCGGCGCGCAAGAAAGGGCTGGCTTACGGCGTGTTTAGCGATACCTCGGTTGGGTTTTATGATTCGGCGTGGGATTTTGGCGGCCAGGTTAACCTCGAGACAGCAGAGGCGCTGTTCGATATCATCGTGCGCGAACTGCGCCGAGTGCTGAACGGGACGATCACCTCGGAGGACATCGAGAATGCCAAGTCGTATGCGCTGGGCCGCTATCAGATGGGGGCACAAACGGTGGCACAGGTCAGCAATTTTTATACCGGGCGTTATTTTGCTGATGATTTCGTCAAGGATTATGAGGGCGTGCCGACAGCGATTTTGGCGGTGACTGCTGATCAAATTGTTCGGGTGGCACGAGAGTTTTTTGCGGCAAATACCTGGGTGCTTGCTGGCGTGAGTAGCGGCGATAAAGAGCTGCTCGGGCGACTGCAGGAGAAGCTTGAAGGGTTGTTTAGGTAGGTAGTATAGAGAGGAGACGAGATATGGGTAAGGGTAATACGAGCGAGACATGTGGACATATCATATCGACTCAGGGGGAAAGGACTGATATTGATCCAGTAATGTCGGAGCAGGAGCGGGCGGAGCTGCTCGGGCGGATGATTGCTGATCAGGAGCGTAGTGATGCGGCTGCTGAAACACTAGAGCGGGATATTGATAAGGGCCGCATACTAGAGGGTCGAAATGTGTTGGCACTCGTCAGTACGATCTATCGTGAAGTGCGTGATCTGCGCAGGAGTATTATAGATGGCTCGCGGCCTATCGATCCTTCCGCTGTTCATCTTGTGGCGAGTATGCCTCTTGATTATACCGACAATCTCAACAATAGGCATAGGGATGATGCGATTTGTTTATATGAAGTATGCAAGGCGACTGAGACTAATAGGAATTCGTTGCGTCCAAAGGATGAGGAGGAACTTATCGAAATCCATATGAAAAAGCGGCTTCAGCCGTATATCGACTCTGAGCTTATTCCCGAGAGCATTATCATTGAAGCGCATACAGTTAAACCGTCCTATGACGATCGGCTTCCGGTGCTTCCGTATGGCTCAGTAATTTTTAGGGCTAACGTGTATCCACAACAAATTGATGAAGGAGTTAAAGAGGGGGCCGTTAGTGATGCAGTGTTGCGAGTGATAGGCGAACACGCGATTCGGAGTGATGCTCCGCAGCATAGTACCGCTGGTTCTGAAAAGTTAACTCCAGAGAACGATGAGGTTATTTTACAGCCAGATGACCTCGCTATATTGCATTGGTGCTCCAAAATTGCTGAGTTTGCACGAATTGTACGCCAGGACGCCCTGGATAATCGGCAGAACGAGGATGGAATATACCCTAGTGTTGCCGTCCAAGAACGGGAGATATTTATTAATCAAAACAGTGATGACAAAAACCCAACAGTTCCATCCCGGTTCCCACGCAGGCCTTTGCTACGCTATGATTTTGTGCCGCAGGTTACTGGTGACTATATCGTCGACTTTATCCGAGACGATCTTTTGCATCGCCTTCAACCCCATATAGATTCCGGATTAATCCCTCCAGTTGCTGTTAATGTAGAGCTACGTCGGCATAAAGCGGAATCGTATGTGGTTGCCCGAGTTAGTTTTGATACTCTTAGTAAAGAGTGGGGCAAGAAGCTGCAGGAGAGAGATGTAGTCAATCCAGCGCTAGATGTTCCAATATCTCGAAGTTCTTGATGGTATAATAGAAACTATGAAGATCATTATCGCTGGCTATGGCCTTGAGGGTATATCAAGTTTGAGATATTTTCGGCAGGCTTTTCCTGATGCTGAGTTTGTCATTGCTGACCAGAAAGCGGTTGAAGATGCGCCGGATGGCGTGGCAGTGCGGACTGGCGAGTCAGTGTTCGCCGAGCAGCTGCAGGATGCCGATATGGTGGTGCGAGCACCGGGTGTGCCACCGCGGCTACTCAAAACGTCGGGCAAAATATGGTCGGCGACCAATGAGTTTTTCGACAAATGCCCAGCGCCGATTATCGGCGTGACGGGGACGAAAGGTAAGGGTACGACTTGTAGTCTGATCGCTGCAATCTTGCGGGCGGCCGGTCAGACGGTGCATTTGGTGGGGAATATTGGTGTGCCGGCACTGGACGCGCTACCAAACATCACAAAGGACGACTTCGTTGTCTATGAGCTATCAAGTTTTCAGCTGTGGGATCTCGAGAAATCGCCGACCATTGCCGTGGTGTTGATGATCGAGCCGGATCATTTGGAGGTGCATACGGATTTTGCCGAGTACCTCGATGCCAAGAAAAATATTCATCGTCACCAACAGGATGGTATATGTTTATATCACCCAACGAATAAATACTCACGGGAGGTAGCCACCGCGCCGCTTGATAGGCCGTTGTATGGGTGTGACTGTGAGACATGTAGCGAATACTGCGGAGATGATGAGTTAAATTTCGCGTACCGCTATGCTGTCCCTGACGAGGATCAGGTGTATGTTCGGGATGGCTACTTCTGTGTGCAAGATCGGCGGATTTGTCGCATCGATCATTTGCGACTGGCGGGCGCGCACAACCTCGAGAACGCCTGTGCGGCGATGAGCGCAGTGACAGAATTGCCGATCACGGTGACCGACGAGCAGTATGCGGCTGGACTAGAGAGTTTTACGGGACTACCACATCGATTAAAATTCGTTGCTGAGAAAAACGGCGTGAAGTATTACGATGACAGTATCGCTACCACGCCAGGCAGTGCCATCGCGGTGCTGCGGGCGTTTGAGGCGCCGAAAGTGTTGGTCATCGGCGGGTACGATAAAGGGGCGGATTATGATGAAATGGCCACGGAGATTACCAAACAAGCGGTGCGGGCGGTGATCATTATCGGGGCAAATGCGGCAAAGATTGAACAGTCGCTGCGCCAAGCATCGGTCACGGCGACGATAGTAGTGCTCGGCCAGACAACGATGGTGGATGTCGTCGCCCGGGCCAGTCAATTATCTCGCCCGGGCGATGTTGTCATCCTCAGCCCTGCGGCTGCTAGCTTTGGCATGTTCAAAAATTACGTCGACCGCGGCGAGCAGTTTGTGACGGCGGTGGAGAAGTTGTAGGTGGTAGTTTTGTTATAACGATCTGCCGTAGTTGAGCAATATCTTAGACCAAAACGTTGACATGTTACAATAAAATATGTATAATATTTGTTATGTCAGAAAAAGATAGGTCTATTGAACAACATCATCAGCCGCGTCTTTGGGGTGAAACGACTGATCCGAAAGAACATAATCCAAAACATTTCCGATATCTTGTTCACGCTATTAATCCATTTGCCAAAATGAGCGCCACGGCTGGTTGTGCCTTGGGCTCAATGGAGGGGTTTGGTCCTGAGACATCAGGAGACCAATCTATATCTATGTATAAACAACCTGAGCGCATTGGAGATAGGGTTTCCGCTAGTATGTCATTGATCGACCAAGACCACACCGCCACTTGGGGAGCCGGTGGGCTTATTATTGATGCTCCTGAAGGGAATATAGTCATAACTTCTGGAGCTGATGCGAGTGCTCGTAACAATAATCGAGATCTGCTCATAAAACAGGGTCATATTTGTGATATTATAGATCCGAATGAACTTTTAAATAGGACTTCACAGTATGATCATAATGAAGTCGTGGCTCTCGCCGAACACGAGGGTCACCAGCTGCAAACCGTTGGTTTTTTCTACAAAGTAACACCAAAAGGTGAGCCGGTAAATCATCGTCTTGCGCAGGTAATGCATATGCATGCCGATAGACTGCAGTTACCGATTGTAGAGATACCTGAGCCTCGTTGTGCTGACTCTGAGAATAAAGTACATCGTACCATCCGTCATGGGAAAGAGGAGGAGAGTATCATCGTTAGCTTAGATGGATACAATTTCTACCTTAGGGGGTTTGATGATATGTCCGGATGCTCAACTTATTGGATGCTTGATAAAGATTCTCTTCAGGCCTGCTTTGCATCTCCTTTTCAGTTTAAAGAAGCCGTTGAGTTTGCTGTTGGTATGGGAGAATTGAGTGATGAAGATGCTCGGCATGTTCTGAGGGGCTATGAAGAAGCAGATTTGCAGCGAAAAACCCCGACTGCGTATTATGATAAAAATGGAAATTTTGAGAAAATAGAATATTTTGAAGGTTATGGTAGCGAAGAGTATTATATCTCTATTAGGAAAACAGGCTATAGCGCTAGGGGGAATACGATAGACGCGAGGAGGTTTTATGGGGCATTACTTTGTGATGATCAGTTGGCAACGGCTGGGCCGATCGAATCTCCACTAAGTCCTGCTGATGCAGAATTCGTGATTAAGGAAGCTATCGGTAAGCTTGACCCGGCCAGGGCTGTAGAATTAGAAAAGTGGCATGAAGATCATAAGTCGGTCATTGAAAGAGTATGGCGTGATCATGTACAATCGGCCTCTAGGCTATCTGGTCAGATTGCCGTGAGACACCACTCTATGAGTAATGAACCTTTTCAGACTCATCATTAGTAGCGTATTACTTTATCCCTGATACACCTCAGGCTTCAACACTCCGATATACGGTAGGTTTCGGTATTGTTGGCGGAAATCTAGGCCGTAGCCGACGACGAATTCGTTAGGAACTGACAGGCCGACGTAATCGGCGGTAACGTTGGCGATACGTCGTTCGGGTTTGTCGAGTAGTGAGCAGACTTTGATTGAGGCCGCGCCGCGACTGGCGAATAATTCTAGCAATTTTTCTAGCGTTCGGCCGGTATCGACGATGTCTTCGACCAGCAAAATATGCCGCCCAGTAACGTCGCTATCAATGTCTTTGAGGATAGTGACCGCGCCGGATGATTCAGTTGCGTTGCCGTAGCTAGAGACGTCAATGAAATCGATTTCCAGGTAACAGTCCATCGCTCGCACTAGATCAATCATAAACGGTGCTGCACCGCGCAGTACACCGATGACCAGCGGGTTTTTGTCACGATACTCTGCCGTCAGCTCTCGGCCCAGCTGCGCCACCGCATTGTTAATTTGCTCAGTAGTCACGAGGATTTTAGCAATGTCTTGATTCATTAGGATAAGTATAACAATTAGCTAGCAAAATCGCTAATCCGCTTGGCGATAATTGCAGTAGGTTCAAGAATGCGGCATTGCGGGAAAAGGCGTTGTAACCGTCTCTTAAGCGCCAGATAATGCGTGCAGCCTAGAACAATAACATCGCTGCCGTCCGCAACACTGGTCGATACTTCATCAAGCACAATATCGTCGGCCAAACCTTGATCAATCATCTGCGCCCACGCACGGGTGTCTGGCGTGTCGATGCGAACGCCAGTAGCATATTCACTGATAAGCGCACGCAGACGCTGGCTGTGTTTGGTGGCGTTTGTCGCCAGCATGGTAATATGATGTGATTTGGTCAAGATGACGGCCGATTTGATCATCGGTTCAAAGCCCATAAAGCATACGTCTGTGTAACGTTGCCGCAGCGAGCCAATCGCGTTGGTCGTGGCGGTATTGCATGCTATAACAATAATGTCGCATGATAGCAGCGGCTGAATGGCAGCATCGGTTAGCGTGATAATCTCTTCCGGTAAACGATTGCCGTACGGTGCGTGCTCGCGGTCGATCGCCGTGATGTACGAATGCTGCGGCAGTAATTTTTTCAGCCTCTTTGCTACTAATTTGCCGCCAGTTCCCGTATCAAATATGCCGATCTTCATACAAAAAGTATAGCAAAATTGTTACAATGGTATCCATGCAACCGCTAAAAAAACGTATCCAAACCCTGCAATCAGAAGTAGAACAGGCCAAGGCGGCGCTGGATTTTGCGGCACTGGAGCAGGAGCTGGCGGCGCTGGACGAGCGACTCAATCAGCCGGAGATTTGGCATAATCCGGACGAGGCGCAGGTGCTGGCGAAAAAGGCGGCTAGCTTGCGCCAGACAGTCGAGCCGTGGCAGACGCTCAGCGTGCAACTCATGGATATCGCTGAGTTGATGGAGCTGGGCGATGATGATCTGCTGCCGGAGTTTGAGGCGCAGGTGGCAGCGCTGGAGCAGGAGTTTACTCAGCGCAAGACTGATCTACTGTTCAGCGGCCCGTACGACAACCGCGAGGCGGTAGTGCGAATTTCGGCGGGCGTAGGCGGGCTGGATGCGCAGGATTTTGCGGCGATGTTGGAGCGGATGTATCTACGCTGGGCGGAGAAGTCGGGGATGAAAGCCGACACGCTGGAGCGCTCGACCAATGATGATGCGGGGATAAAGACGGCGGTGTTGGAAATTTCTGGGCCGTTTGCCTATGGAAAACTGCGCTCAGAAAATGGCGTGCATCGGCTGGTGCGCCTCAGTCCGTTTAACGCTGATAATTTGCGCCAGACTAGCTTTGCACTGGTGGAGGTGCTGCCAAAGATCGATACGCCGGATGAAATTTCGATTGACCCGAATGATCTGAGGATTGATGTGTATCGCTCGGGCGGCAAGGGTGGTCAGGGCGTGAACACCACTGACTCGGCGGTGCGGGTGACGCACGTGCCGACGGGAATCACGGTGGCGATTCAGAACGAGCGTTCGCAGATTCAGAACAAAGAAACAGCGCTGAAGATTTTGCGATCCAAGTTGCTGGCGATGAAGCTGGAGCAACACGCCGAAACGCTGTCTGATCTCAGGGCCGGCGAGTCAGCCAACTGGGGCAGCCAGATCAGAAATTACGTCCTGCATCCGTACACGCTGGTCAAGGACACCCGCACCAAGCACGAGAACCGCAACGCCCAGGGCGTGCTGGACGGGGATGTTGATGAGTTTATGACGGCTTATTTGCGTGAATCGCGCGGCTGACGGAAGACAGCAATGGTGATCATCACGGCAAAGGCGATAAGGCTGATGACCATGACGGACAGGAAATGTACGCCAAATGGCCAAGTAGTTTGCCTGACGAGGACGTCGATCGGATATTTTCGGTTGGTGTCATCGCCGATGATGTAATAGAGCCACGCGCATGTACCCACCAGAAAGCACACCATGGCGAGGCCGTACCATACCAATGCTGACGTGTGGCGTGCGAGCCACTTGTTACTATCGGTAATTGCCTTGTTCTGCCAGCGGTTGGTATTGATAAGTGCATAAAGCGGCAAGGCGAGACAGCCGGTAGCCAGAAGCAGTCCAGTCGCAGTGTACATGATATATACGAAGATACCGCTGTGTTGTGCCATGTCTTGTAGTAGCGTGACGTGGGGTGTGAGGAATAGGCATATAAGCGTGGCGCCAAGCGATATGACCATAAGTAGCGCCAATAGTCGCAAACCAATCTCCAGTATCCTGTAGGTGCGCCGGGCAGGTTGCGCTGACTCATCAGGTGATTGCCCCACGAGCTGTCGTAGCCCACGTCCGAGGTAATATATACCCCAGACGATGCTAATAAATAGGAGTAGACCGCCAGTCAGGAAGAGCGGCCAGCGTAGCGCGTTAGCGGTTTTTCGAGGTGCTGCGCAGCATGACCAGGTGTCTTGCGGTCGCGCCGCATCAAACGTATCTGGCAGGAATGGCACGCTGAGATTACTGATAATCATTAACCCGACTCCGATGATACTGAGGGCGATAAACATGATGCTGAGGCGATTGAGCAATGTGGTTGAAGGTTTCATATATCTAGTGTAGCATGGTTCGTCGCGCTAATTCGCACTATCATAAAAAATCTGCTATACTAGTGGAAATGATTTTGTTAGATAGGGTTACCAAAACATATGGCAAGGACAACAAGCCGGCCTTGAATCGGGTGAGTGTTCATGTCAAGCCTGGCGAGTTTGTGATTTTGGTTGGGACATCAGGCGCGGGGAAGTCGACGCTGCTCAAGCTGCTGACCCGCGAGGAAAAGCCGACTGGCGGCAAGATTGTCGTCGGTGGGATTGATTACGACACGCTCAAGGACAAGCATATCCCGCTGCTCAGGCGCAAAATCGGTGTGGTGTTTCAGGATTTCAAGCTGTTGCCGAATCGGACGGTGTTTGAGAACGTGGCCTTCGCGCTGGAGATTGCCGGTATGACCAATCGTGAGATCAAATCAACGGTGCCAAAGGTGATCGAGCTAGTGGGCCTAAAAGGCAAGGAAAAGAATTTCCCGAACCAGCTGTCTGGCGGTGAGCGCCAGCGGGTGGCAATTGCCCGGGCGGTGGTACGCCAGCCAAAGATTTTGATCGCTGACGAGCCGACCGGTAACCTCGATCCCAAGCATAGCTGGGATATTGTGCGCTTGCTGGAAAAGATTAACAAATACGGCACCACGGTGCTACTGACGACGCACAATGTCGATATTGTGAACAAGCTCAAGCGCCGGGTGATCACCATTGATCACGGTAAAATCACCTCTGATCAAGCCAAGGGGAGTTACAAACAATGACCGATATTTCACGTAAAGCCGCCGCCAAGGCGCGCGTCGATCCCAAAGTCCTTAAGCGCACGCGGCAGCGTCGCCGTCGGGTGCTGACGTTCTGGCGAATGTGCCGGTATGGTATCAATAATTTTAGCCGTAACACCTGGCTGACGATTGCAGCGACTGCGGTGATGGCGGTGACGCTGCTGATCATCGCCCTCACTATAGCCGCCCGCCAAGTACTGGTTGACTCGGTCGATACAATTTCACGCAAGGCGGATATGTCAATTTTCCTCAAAGGCTCAACTGAGCAAAAGGTGATTGATGAGTTGATATCGCGCCTGAGTAAGCTCCACAATGTCGAAAAGGTAACGTATATTTCAGCAGAGCAGGCGCGGCAAGAACAGATTGAGCAGCACAAGAATGACCCGGCGTTTCTTGAGGCGATCAAAGAATCAAGCAATGAAATGCCGGCGTCGCTGCGGGCCTCGCTCAAGGATTTAAATGATCAGCGACCACTGATTGAGTTTACCAAGCATGATGAACTGTACAAAAAGCATAAAGACCCGACCAAGGAGCCGTCGTTCATCGGTGATCGGCGTGATGCGATCAATGCCATCGGTGATTGGGTACGATTTGCCAGTATCGCTGGCTCGATCGCTACGGTGGTGTTTGTGGTGATTTCGTCGCTGGTGGTGTTTAACACCATCAGAATGGCAATTTTTAACCGCAAAGACGAGATCCAGATGATGAAACTGATCGGCGCTGATCGCGGGTTTATTCGCGGGCCATTTATCGTCGAGGCGGTTATGTATGGATTTATCGCGGCGCTGGTGGCCTCAGGAGTTGGGTATCTGTTGTTGTTCTCGGCACACGACAAGCTGGCGGTGCGGCTGCCGATGGATAACTTGATGAATATTGGCACCACGTATGCCGGGCTAGTAGTGCTGGCGATGATTATGATCGGTGCGGTGATTGGCATTGTCTCGTCATTGATCGCGACGCGCAAATACTTAAAATTATAAGTTATTTTGTCGCTAACCCCTGAATATTTACTGAGCCAAGGCGCTTGACGTCCATATGTCGCTTGTGCTAAAATAAAAAGCAATGAAGATACGGTCCACCACACCAGTTTCGACATCACGAGCCACACGGGCAGCTCTCGTGGCGGTTAGTGCTGTTGTTTTGGGCGCTGGCGTGTTCCAGCTCGGCCCACACGTATTCGCGCGTGACTATGAAGCGGAAATTAACGCTCTCAACCAACAGGCGCAACAGGCGCAGAACGAGGCCAATCGTCTCGGGACGATGGCAGCGACGCTGGAGGAGGAGCTGGGGCGCATTAACGCGCAGATTGATTCAATCCGAACAGAAATTGCCAAGAGTCAGCAAAAGCACGACGCATTGGTTGCGGAAATTGCTAAGAACAAGCTAGCGATTGAAAAAAACCGCAAGGTCATGGGCAAAATCTTGTCAGATATTTACCTCGATGATCAGATTTCGCCGCTTGAGATGCTGGCTAGCTCCAAGTCGATCGGTGATTATGTCGATAAGCAGGAGCAACGTAGTAGCTTGCGATCGTCGCTGAACGATAAGATCAAGGAAATTAAGGCGCTGCAGGCTAAACTGGAAGAGAATAAAAAGTCAGTTGAGAATGTGCTCAAAGACCAGAAGGCTCAGCAGACACAACTAGCGTCCAAGCAGGCAGAGCAGGCCAAGCTGGTTAACGATACCAAGAATGACCAGAATGCCTATGCAGCCTTGGCAACGCAGCGGAATAACCAAGCAGCGAAACTGCGCGAAGAGCAGGCGGCGGCTAACCGGCGAGCGCTTGGCGGGGTGTCAATCCCGGGTGGTATCCCGGGTGGTGGCGGCTATCCAGGCGTCTGGGCGAATGCACCACTGGATGCTTACGTCGATCCATGGGGCCTATATACGCGCGAATGCGTGAGCTATGTGGCCTGGAAGATCCACAGTACCGGTCGGTTTGTGCCACACTTTGGTGGGGCTGGTAACGCTAATCAGTGGCCATCAACAGCGGCGCGATACGGCATCCAGAGCGGTTCGACACCAAAGGCTGGCGCAGCAGCGGTTATGAATGTTGGCTATTATGGACACGTGATGTACGTCGAGTCGGTTAATGGTGACGGCACAATTACGGTCAGCGACTATAACTTGGCGTGGGACGGTCTGTACCGAAAGTATACGCGTTTAGCCTCGGGCCTAACCTACGTGTATTTTTAATAGCACGATGAGTCAATAAAACCCTCGCATCAGCGGGGGTTTTTGTGTACAATAGATATATGACAGAGCAACGGAGGGTAGGAAGGCGGGCTCGCTTGTTTTTGGGCGGGCTGCTGATTGCGATTGTGAGTTTTGCGGCCGGGACGCGGTCGGATCTGATTATGGCGCAGGTCGGGTCGCTGTTTGGCCTCAGGACGGCGACGGGGTCGCTGGATTTATCAACAGTGCAGCGCGTGTACCGTGAGCTAAAGGCTCATTATGACGGTACGTTGGATGAGCAAGCACTTACACGTGGGGCGGCGCGCGGTATGGTGGCGGCGACGGGCGATCCACACACGGCGTATATGGATCCGGATGAAGCCAAGGAGTTTGAAAAGAGCTTGTCGGGCAATATTGGTGGCGGTATCGGGGCGGAAATTGCCAAGCGGCATAACGTGCCGACGATCATCCGGCCGCTCAAAAATAGCCCAGCTGAAAAGGTGGGCATCAAAGCCGGCGATGTCATCGTCAAGGTTAATGACACGGTGGTGACTGATATGCCGGTTGATCAAGTGGTGCAGCGCATTCGCGGCGATGTTGGCACGACGGTCAAGTTGGTATTGTCGCGTGGTGGCGAACGTAAAGACGTGACAGTGACGCGCGAGAAAGTCGTCGCGCCGGCTGCCGAGTGGAAGATTGATGGTGAGATCGGTATTTTGACAGTGAGCCGTTTCAATGATGACACCGGCAAGCAAGCGCGCCAGGCCGCTGAGGAGTTTCGCTCAGCAGGTGTCAAGAAAGTTATCCTCGACCTCAGGGGAAATCCTGGTGGCACGGTGGCGGCCGCGCAGGCGTTAGCAGGGCTGTGGCTGAATAATCAGGTGGTGATGACCCAACGGCGTGGCGAGCAGGTTATCTCGACGGAGAAATCGACCGGCCAGCCGCTTCTCGGTGATATCAAGACGGTTGTGTTGATTAACGGTGGTAGCGCCAGCGCCAGCGAGATCGTAGCGGGGGCGCTCAAGGATTATGGCAAGGCAACGCTGGTCGGCGAAAAAACCTATGGCAAGGGCAGTGTGCAGCGGCCGATTGATCTGGCGGACGGCTCGGTTCTAAAAGTGACCGAGGCGCACTGGTATACGCCGCATGGCAAGAATATTGACAAGTCGGGTATCGAGCCGGATGTCAAGGTCGAGATGACGACTGGGGCGGCGGATAATGGGCATGACCCACAGTTAGAAAAAGCAAAGAGTGTCTAGACTCAAAAAAGGAGGGCAAGGATATGCAACACAGGAAAAAAATACTATTAGTTGAAGACGATACGGCACTGGCGGCAGTCTATCGGTCACGGCTTGAGCTGGAGGGCTTTGAGATTCGTGAGGTGCATAATGGCGAGGACGCACTGTCGGCAACGGTGGCGTTTCGGCCGGACTTGATCGTACTGGATGCTATGATGCCGAAAATTAGCGGCTTTGACGTACTCGACATCCTGCGCAATACGCCGGAGACGACCAATGTGCGGGTAATCATGCTAACGGCGCTGAGTCAGCAAAAGGACCGAGAGCGGGCAGAGGCGCTCGGAGTAGACGAATATCTCGTCAAGTCACAGGTGGTGATCGGCGACGTGGTAGCGCGAGTAAAGCATCATTTGGGCGTGTCGTAGCTGCCTGGAGAAACTAGCCGCTCAAATACTACTAGCGTAGCGGGATAGGCAGCTAAATGAACGGGTGTAATCAAATGGGTGCAATCTGGACGCCGGGATAGCAGGTCATAGAATAGTGCTGACTAGCCGACGCAAACCTGAGTTCGTCGCTCGGTTTTGCCAGTGAACCTGGTTTTCTTGACTCGCTTAAAGGTGACGACACCAGACTTAGCAGCGTGGATTGTGTAGTTGCGGCTCATGTATGCGCCGTCGCCAGCGACCTTGGTAGCGCCTGTTTGGCGGACGAGTACTTCGCCGGCGTTAACTTTTTGGCCGCCGAAACGCTTGACGCCGAGGCGTTGGCCAGGGTTGTTGTGGATGTTTTTACTTGAGCCACCAGCTTTGACTTTTGACATTGAAACTCCTTAAATTTTCTAAACCTAATCCGTACCAGTATAAGTGACGGCTGATAAAAAGTCAAGGGGCTTTACTTGATTAGGCGGGTGTTATATAACTAGGGGCTATGAACGAGCAGAATATGACGACAATGGAAGCTATTTTCAACAGACGAGTGGATAGAAGAACGGTACTACTGGGTGTCTTGGGTACTGTTGGCGCAGTGGCATTCGGTGGTGCTGTGTACGAATCTCAAGAGAAGCCTCGTGACGGAGAGGCACTCCAAGCATTGCACGCGGTACAGACGGCAGCGGCAGAGGTTGCTGAGCGCGGCGTCAATGGCCAGACAACCTCAGAAGAGACGATCGCAGCGATGATGCAGCGTGAGAGTGGTGCAATGGTAAAGATTGAGGTGGCGCTTTCCGAGCCGCTGGCGCACTATGCTGCGGGCGAGGGGCCGTATGCGTCAATTGGGGCAAATATGGTGGACGGACTATTGAGCCAGATCGGGCGGGAGGTGTTTGCCGATACCGATCAACAGATGACGACGGAAATGGCGAAGCAGGCGCGGCCGGCATTGGCATTTTTGATCATGGCGTTGAATCAGCGGCGGATCGGTCTGGGCGCTAGGGATTTACTAGCAATGTGTCAGCAGTATCATCCGGAGGCGATCACTCCTTCTGCGGCCGAGCAAGCAGCAGAGGCGCGTCAAGCGCAGCTTGATCTTTTGGAAAAGGAGTTGGTGGGTCGTTTGGGACAGCTCGCAGACTATGATCCGGCGTTACGGCTTAACCGTCCGGTGCTCGGGTAGTCCGCAGGATCAGTAATTCGCGGGCGACGACCTGGTCGGGGCGGCGATAGATGAGCGGGATGTGGTTGAGTTGGTGATAGCCAAGTTTTTGGAGATTTTTTATTAGCGGTAAATGAGTGGCCCGGCCGGACGCGTCGTACCACGCTGGCACGGCGATGCATAGCGGCGTGTTTGGGGCTAGCTGCGGACGGATATTAGTGAGGAAGCCGGTGATAATGTGATTACAGTTGCCGGCAACTTCTGCTAGTTTTTGAGGTGCGGGCGGCGCGGAAAAGGGCTGCCCGAGGTAGGTTTCGCAGACGACGGCAGCGAGGTGTGCGCCGTTTAGCCAGCGGTGCGTGGTGGCGTCGGCTTGATGGATATCAATGACGTTGCCAGGCGCGGTGAACGTTGATTGCAGCCACGATAGATTCTCGGCGGTGTAGTCAACCATTTTCTGGCTGAGGTCGGTGCCGACGACGTCGTAACCAGCGAGCAGCGCTTCTTGCAGGACGGTGCCGGTGCCGCAGAAGGGGTCGAGGATTGTCACGGCAGCTCGGCTTCCAGCCGTCTCCTCCACGTCGAATGCATCCGGCAACGCCGTCCGCAGAACCATCGACTTATCGGAGAGGCTGGAATCCGAGCTTGTCACAGAATTGTCGTGTGGTCTTTGACGGGTCAGCGATCCAGCACCCAGCGCTAAATTCAGCATAATCTGCGCCAATTTGGGCGGCAGCATGCCAACGAAGGCGTCGCGCTTGGGGCGATGGCGGTCGCGGCGGGTATAGGCGGTGATATTCTGGACGCCGCGGCTCTCGGCAATGATCAGGCGGCCGCCGGTCGTTTTAACAAGCAGCAGCTCGACTTTATATGGCGAACCACCGAGCTTATTATTGTGTGCGGTGGCAGTGGAGAGAGCGGGCTGATCGTTGGGGATGAGACGGAGGCTGGTCTCAGATTTTTTGAGGGATGATTTGAGGATCAGACCGGTTTTTTGGACATCGCGGGCGCCAACAGCCAGGTTATGGGCGCTGAGACCGAGGGTGATTTTATGCGGCGAGTGCGCCCACTTGGCGTGATAATGCTGGGTGATGAAGCGCGAGGCAGCGAGGAGTGAGGCCTTATCAGTGCGGCTGGCCGGTAGCTCGGTGATCACTTCGGCGCATTTGATGGTGCCGCCCAGGGTAGTGATGTCGAAGTCAGATGTTTGAACTTCGGCAAACTGCTGGCTGATGCGATGAACGCAGTCCGCGCCAAAAACCGCCGCAAGTTCGGCGAGCGAGATCTCTGGCTGGCGACCAAGCAGGGCGATATACATGGTTTGATTATAGCAAAAACTGCGTGATATAATTGACGATATGGTGTCGAAAGGGATACAGCAGTTTTTAGAGGCACTCAAGTCACCGCGGACGATCATGAGTATCGTGACGCTGGCGGTGCTGGTACTGATCATTTTTCTGTCGCGTGCGGAACTGATGCGGGCGTGGGAGCTGCTCGGCCGGGCAAATATCTGGCTATTGATGTTGCTGCTGCCGTTTCAAATTATCGTGTATTTCGCGGGCGGCGAGATGATTTTTGCCTATCTTCGCGACAAAAAACTGATCGGGCATATCTCACGGTTTGAGCAGACGCGGATTGCACTGGAGCTGAATCTGGTTAATCACATTTTTCCGTCAGGCGGCGTCAGCGGTATTTCCTACACGACGTGGCGGATGCACAAGCTCGGCGTCAGCTCGGCGCGCTCGACCTTTGCCCAGGTGATCCGTTACGTGACAGGCTTTCTGTCGTTGATGGTGCTGCTGATTGTGGCGGTGTTAATCTTGTCAATTGACGGGCAGGTGAATCGCTACATCGTGACGTCAAGTTTCTTCTTGGTGCTGGTGGTGCTAGCGCTAACATTTGGGCTGATTTTTATGTTCTCGTCACGAAGGCGTATGCACAACACGGCGGTGCGGATGTCGCGGCTGATCAACGCGGTAGTGCGGTGGGCGACACTGGGCAAGATCAAGCGGCTGCTGGTTTCGACGAAAATCGAAGCGTTTTTTGCTGAGATGCATGATGATTTTGTGGAGCTATCGGAGCACCGGCGCCTACTCATCAAGCCGCTGGTCTGGGGTGCAATATATGCCATTTTCGATGTGTTAATGTTCATCGTAGCCTTTTGGGCGCTGGGCGTGTCGGTCAATCCAGCGGTGCTGATCATCGGCTACGGCGTGGCGGGGCTGGCTAGTCTGGTAGCCTTTACGCCGGGCGGTGCGGGCGTGTACGAAGCGATTATGATCGTTTTCTTGAGTATGACCGGTGTGGCGCCGGACGTTGCCATCGCTGGGATTGTGCTGACGCGGGTGATTTTACTAACGGGGACAATTGTCTTTGGGTATATGTTCTACCAGCACGCGCTGATCAAATATGGGCGGCCGGATGACGACGATGGCGCCGCGGTTTAGCGTTAGTGACTTCGTGGCGGTCGTCAATCAGGTGCTGGAGACCGCTGTCCCGGTTGTTGAGATTGAGGGCGAGGTTGCTGAGTTCACGGTGCGTCAGCAAAAATTTGTCTTTTTTACCCTCAAGGACAGTGAGAGTGCGGTCAATTGTTTCATGATGGCCTGGCAGCTCAGGGCACCAATCGAGGAGGGAATGCGCGTGGTGGTGCGAGCCTCAGCTAAGTTAACTGCCAAGGGTAAGTTTAGCCTAACGGTACAGGAGGTCAAGCCACTGGGTGCGGGTCACCTCAAGCGCAGCGCTGAGTTACTCAGGGCGAAATTAGCGGCCGAAGGGTTGTTTGATACGGAACGGAAGCGTCCCTTGCCGCCATATCCTGCCCGCGTGGCGGTCATTTCCAGCACGCAAGCGGCGGGCTATGCGGATTTTATGAAAATTGCCGGCGAGCGGTGGGGCGGGGTGCAGTTTATCGTTGCTAATATCAAGGTTCAGGGCGACGGCGCGGTTGATCAGGCGGTGCGGGCGATTGCCCACTGTAACCAGCTGGCGGAGCCGCCAGAGGTGATTGTGCTGATTCGCGGCGGCGGTAGCGCGGAGGACCTGGCGAGTTTCAATGATGAATGCTTGGTGCGAGCGGTGGCTGGCAGCCGCGTGCCGGTGCTGACCGGTATTGGGCATGAAATTGACGAAAGTTTGTGCGATCTGGCGGCTGATGTGCGGGCGGCCACGCCGAGTAATGCGGCGCAGTTATTGTTTCCGGATAAGTGTGAGGTGAGGCAGCAATTAGCGCTGCGTCTGGGTAGTGTGGCAGAGGTGATTCAGCGGCAGATTAAGGAGCGGCGTCTATATGCAACAATGTTGCAACAAGCGGCGCTTGAACAGTGGTTACACCGTGTCGAGATTGCCATGAATGCAACATTGTCGCAACAACGAATTATTGCTGAGTACGACCCAGAGATGGCGCTGCGGCGCGGTTACGCGATGATTAGCGGCGACTGCCAGATTGGTAGTATTGTAAAGATTACAACAAAAGATAAGATCATGAAAGCGAGGATTGAGAGTAGTGAAAAACGATAAAACGAATGATAAAACGATTGAGCAAATGATGACAGAACTAAACGAGCGCATCGCGTGGTTTCAGGGCGATGACTTTAACCTGGACGAGGCCAAGCAGCGGTTTATTGAGGCGCGACAGCTGGCGAAAGACATTACGGCAGCGCTGGATAATATGCAGCATGATATCACAGTGCTTGGCGAGGATTTTAGCGCGTGATATGGCTCGCGTGGCTTGGCGGAGCGATTCTGATGATCTTTGCACTGCCAGCACTGATCGGTGCGCCGTATGTGCCGTCACGGTCGCGCGAGGTGCAGCGGCTGTTTGCTGAGGCGCTGCCGCTTGGTAAAGGCGACGTGGTGCTTGATATCGGATCGGGCGACGGTGTGGTGCTGATGGCGGCAGCTCAGCAGGGTGCGCGGGCGATTGGCTATGAGATTAATCCATTCCTGGTGCTAATATCGCGCTGGCGGCTGCGCAAACTACCGGGCGCCCAAGTACACTGGGCGAATATCTGGCGGCAGCCGGTGCTCGACAAGGTGACGGTGATGTATGCCTTTGGTGATGGCCGCGATATCGCAAAAATGTTTCAGCTAGCGGGGCGCCAAGTGGCCGCCCAGACCGAGCCGTTGACTTTCGTGAGCTACGGATTTTCTGTCCCCGGCACGCAACCGACAAAAGAATACCACGGCTATTTTCTCTATCAGCTGCCGGGAGGCTTTACATCGCCCGAAGCATAAGCTATACTGATGCATATGAGTAGAAAAACAGAGATGGAACAGGGATATGTCAATAGCTGGATGATTGTGGCGATTAGCGCGATCGTGCTGTTCGTGGCGGCTGGTAGCGCGGCAATCTGGGCGTACCTGGCATATTCACAGGAGAAAACTGCGGTCGAGAGTCGGATGGCGGTGGCTTCGGCCAAGGCGCGTGAAGAGCAATCAAAGGCTGACCGCGAGAAATTTAATGAAGAAGCCAAAAACCCGCGCATTGAATTCGTCGGCCCCGAGCAGTACGGCCGCGTCTCATTTATGTATCCAAAAACCTGGAGTGTTTACGTAGCGGCTGACGGCAGCGATCGCGGTGATTATAAAGCGTATCTCCACCCGGCTATCGTGCCACCGACGAATACGCATAGTAGCAACCAAAACAAGTTTGCACTGCGCCTCGAGATTCTTAACAGTGACTTCAACAAGACGCTAGATCAGTACGCCAGCCTGCTGAAAAAGGGTGATTTGACCTCAAGTAGCGTCGAATACAACGGTAACACCGCCACGCGCATTGACGGTGCATTTAGTAAGGATCTGCGCGGCTCGGTGGTGCTGATGAAGGTGCGCGACAAGACACTGCGTTTTTCAACCGATGCTGATACGTTCAAGCCAGATTTTGAGGCTATTCTCAAGACAGTGAAATTTGTCCAGTAATTTTCTTGGCTGCGGCTGGTGCGTGAAATGATACGGAGCGGCAGCAGTTCTTTTTGGCGCCTCGGTTTGCTATACTAGAGGTATATGGCGCAGCCACAGTGGAGTGATAAGGAGTTTGCCGCGATGCCGAGCATAGCGGTGGCAGCGCATGAGCTGAAGGCGCCGCTGGCGTTGATTCGGCAGATGAGTTTATTGATCGAGGATGGCCAGCTCAGTCCAGCCGAGGCACAGCAGATGCAGCGGCGGCTGACGCTGACGGCGGAGCGATCGCTGGCTTTGGTACAGGATTTGGCGCATACCGTGAATGTGCAGCCGACGCTGTTTCCACTGGAGCCGGTTAATCCACTGGCGCTGCTAGCCCAATTGGCGCACCAGTCGCGCGACATGCTGCGGCTGTATGACCGGCGGGTGACGTGGCCGCGTACGGGCAAGAAGCGGCTGGTGGTGGCCAACCCATTGCTGCTCGGGCGGATCATGATGAATTTTCTCGATAATGCGATGCGCTATAGCGAGGCTGGGGCCGCAATTCGCGTGACTGTTCGCCAGGCAGGGACGATGGTACGGCTGGGCGTACGGGATTTTGGGCCGATGATGAGCCTGGCTGAGTATCGGCGGCTGGTGGATGAGATGACTACGCGTAAATCAGTCAGAACCCGACCGGACAGTAGTGGCCTCGGCGTGTATATCGCTGCAACGTTCGCGCGGGCGATGGGCGGGCAGATCGGGCTGATACGCCACCGAGACGGACTGACGTTTTATGTTGATGTGCCGCTCAGCGAGCAGATGAGCTTATTATGAAAAAACTCCTGATCATCGAGGATGACCCGCAGTGGGCGGCGGTGCTGGAGCGGTATGCGCTGGAGGCGGGGTATACGGCCCGGACAGTGGTGGCGGCTGGACAGGCGATAGCGATGCTTGATGAGTGGCGGCCGGATGGCTTGGTGCTTGATATGTTGCTGGCGGGTGAGACGGGAATGGCACTACTGAATGAGCTGCAAAGCCATGAGGACCTGGCGCGGCTGCCGGTGGTGGTGTGTAGTAATGTAGTGCTTGAGCTGGATCAGCTGCGGCCGTTTGGGGTGCGGGCGGTGCTTGATAAGGCGCGAATGACGCCTGATGAGGTGCGGGCGGCGCTGGGGGCGCTTCGCGAGGAGGCGGAATGAAAGACGACGAGCGGCTCAAGGCGATTGTGCTACGGCGGACGGATTACGCCGAGGCTGATCGAGTGCTGCAGCTACTAACGCCCCAGGGGCGGCGGGCGGTGATCGCCAAGGGGGTGCGTCGTGAGCGGAGTAAGCTGGCCGGTGGCATTGAACTATTGGCGCTGTGCGATGTGGTGATTCGTTCGGGCCGCGGCGAGCTGGGACTGCTGACCAGTGCTAGGCTCAGCGCGTTTTATCGGCATATCCTCGAGGATTATGAGCGGATGCAGTTCGCTTACCAGGCGCTCAAGCTGGTGGCGCAGGCGACCGAGACCGTTGATGGGCCGGAGTGGTTCGCGGTGCTCAGTCAGGTGTTGGCGTGGCTTGATCGGCCGGCGGTTGATCGACTACTGGTCGAGACGTGGTTTTATATGCAGTACGCCGGGCTGCTGGGCGACGAGCTTAATCTACGCACCGACGTGGCCGGGCGGACGCTCACGAGCGATAAATCATACATGTACGATCCAAGCGAAAAGGTCCTAAGGCCAAGCGAACAGGGTGACCTAACGGCCGATCATATCAAGCTGCTGCGCCTCATCCAAGCCAAGCCGCTAGAAAATCTCACCCACATTGGTGGCCTCGGCCCGGTCATCGCTAGTTGCTGGCTGGTGACTAGGCAGCATGCGGCGGTGTAACTGTGTCTTGTAGAGCATGCTTTACAATTGCTTTCCGTAGGGGGGAGAAGGCAGATTCCATGAAAGTATTAGGGTTTTGCCCGGACTCAATATCCGACTGATTAAGCTTGGTGAGTATGTTATGTGTTGAAATATCGGGGTTCTCTTCGGGGTTAATCTCTATCTCTTCCGAGTATTGGCCACGGAAATATTCAATCTCATGTAAATAGGACTCCTTGCAATATTCCACCTCGAGATCTGGCTTACTTATTTTGATAATCTCATCGGCACATTCCCAGAGCAGGGCAACCGCGCTTCTTTTAGCGTTGTCATCAAATCGACCCATCGCGGCGAGATCGCGTAACGTGCGCGCTAGGAATATTTTATTGAGGACGGAACTAAAAGAAATATCTGTTCTTTTGGTCTGACTGGCGTAAACACTGTGAGCATCTTCTAGTGCTTGATCTAGGAAGGCCACCTTTACTTGGTCGGACACTTTACTGGTGCAGGCAGAGTCAAAATTACGCTTTGCCGAGAGAAAAGTATTGTGTTCATAGGGGGTGATGAGTCCTGAGAGTTGATCTCTGAGTAGCATCCATTGCCCAAAGTATTCTCTAATTTTACCTTGCTCCTGAGCTGTTAGCGGGCTTGTGGAACTAAAAGCAGCGAAACCAGTGACGCGGATCCCTTCGGCGACTATGCTTCTAGCTCTATCATCCGCCCCTTCGTATTTATCAGAAATTTCTAGTAACCTACGGACCTCTTCCAGTGAGTATTCCTGGGGGTGACGTATTACAGGGAAATCTGGAAAAATTTTATCTGTAGACGATGTTCTGTACTGTTCCTGACTCATAACACCATTGATACTCCCTACGTGCGATTGTTGCACAATAAATAGCGACCGTCAAGCATGCTATAATAAGCCTCAGTTAATGAATCGTCGCGTTGCCAACGCGGAGAAAGGGAAGACTGTGAGTACTACAAAAATGGAAGATATTATCAGCCTATGCAAGCGCCGCGGCTTTATTTATCAGGGGTCGGACGTTTATGGTGGTCTTTCTGGCACTTGGGATTACGGTCCGCTGGGTGTGCAGTTGAAGCGTAATATCATGAATTTGTGGTGGCGTCGGTTTGTTGACGAGCGCGACGACATGTACGGCGTCGATGCAGCAATTTTGATGAATCAGAAGGTGTGGCAGGCGAGCGGGCATGTGGATACGTTTTCTGACCCATTGGTGGAGTGTAACCACTGCAAGGCGCGTTTTCGTGAAGACCATCTACTCAAAGATCAACAGGAAAAGCTGGACGAGTACGAAGCCCTCACCGACAAGATCCAATGGTATCGCGAGCATGCCACGGCACCGAATTTTTATGACGAGATCAAGGAAAAAGAGCCCGAGTTGTTCAAGAAAATACTAGACATGGAGCTTGGCCCAAGTGAGATTGACCTCGAGGAGGCCAGCGATTTTGGGCTGAAAGAATGGCCGCATGTGCTAAGAGTGATTAAATGTCCTAACTGTGGTACGCGAGGTGATTTTAGTGAGCCGCGACAGTTTAACATGATGTTCAAGACATTTGTCGGTGCTAGCGGGCAAAATGAGCTGGCGATTGATGAGTTGACGGGGGGCGCCGATGGTAGGCGTAGCCTTAATGGCATGAAGGCGATTACCTACGATCCACAGTCGATTTCTTACCTCCGTCCGGAAACCGCTCAGGGAATTTTTACCAATTTCAAAAACGTCGTCGATAGTTTCTATCCTAATTTGCCGTTTGGCATCGCTCAGCAGGGTAAGGCGTTTCGTAATGAAATTGCGCCGCGTGATTTTGTCTTCCGCTCTCGCGAGTTCGAGCAGATGGAGATTGAATATTTCGTGAATCCTGAGCATTGGCAAGAGGCGTTTGATGAATTGCTGGCGGCGACGCATGCGTTCTTGGCAGAGCTGGGCTTGAAGCCAGAGCACATCCACGAGCTGGACGTGCCAGCGGAGGATCGGGCGCACTACAGCAAAAAGACGATCGACATTGAGTACGATTATCCAATTGGCCGCGAGGAGTTGATGGGCATTGCCTATCGCACCGATTTTGACCTGATGAACATCCAGCGCGCCAGCGGCAAAAGCATGGAGTACACCGTCAAGGGAACGAACACAAAATTTGTTCCGCACGTCATCGAGCCGTCGTTTGGCGTGGAGCGGGCGCTGATGGCGGTGCTATCGAGCGCGTACCGTGAGGACGAGCAGAACGGTGAAAAGCGTGTGTATTTGGCGCTGCCAGAGCACTTGGCACCAGTCAAATTTGCCGTTTCGCCGCTGCTCAAGAACAAGCCAGAATTGGTAGAAAAAGCCCGCGAAGTCTACGCCGCACTTGCCAAAGCCAACCCCGGCCGAGTGATGTGGGACGACAACGGCAACATCGGCAAACGCTACCGCCGCCAAGACGAAATCGGCACGCCGCACTGTGTGGTCATCGACTTCCAGACGCTGGAGGACGGCACCGTCACCGTGCGTGAGCGGGATACGACGGAGCAGCGGCGGGTGAAGGTTGAGGAGCTGTAGATACTAGACATGAAAAAGCAAATTGGGTTTAAGGAGATAAAAGATTGATAAAAAGTAGACCTGAGTTTGATAAAATTACATCGTTTGACGAGTTTAATAAATACTATTGGTATCGTGAAGAAATTTCACAGATATGCAAGTCATTAGGATTAGAGTACAAAGGTACAAAACAGGAACTCAATTATATTATAGAGCAATACTTTAAGGGCAATTTGATTAAAAAATCACCAATAAAAAATGAAAAGAAACAAGTTGAAAATATTACTCTAGATATGCCATTACTTGAATGTGGGTTTTCCTTTAACACAAAATTTAGAGAATATTTCTCCGCCGTAACAGGTATTACACCTTTTAAATTTACTGCTAATATGGCAACAGCTTGGAGAA
This sequence comes from Candidatus Saccharibacteria bacterium oral taxon 488, assembly GCA_010202845.1. Lineage (NCBI taxonomy): Bacteria > Candidatus Saccharimonadota > Candidatus Saccharibacteria bacterium oral taxon 488. The sequence goes on from CP047921.1 coordinate 248,442, forward strand.
AAGTAAAAAGAGAAAATGATTTGAGTTTTACAATTCAAGATATGCTAAAAGTTTATTATGGGAAATCAAATTATGCCAAGTATGATAATTCGGTTTGTCAATGGAATCAATTTTTAAAGGATTTCTGTGCAGACGAAAATAGTCGCAACTATTCGAACAAATTAAAAGTAGCTTCTATTCTTTGGAAAGAAGTTAGAAATTCAAAAAGTGAAAAAATTTATTCAAAAAATCTTTTGACTGAATATGTCGGTAAAATAAAAGAGTATCACGAGTAGGTAATTTCCAACTTGTTAACACCCAATAAGCAGTTAATAATGGATATTGGAAAGACAAAATATACTGTAAATCTACATTTCAAACAAGGAACAGGCGAAACCTTCCCAAACTGGGATTTGGCGGGCGGTGGTATGGATTTTGGCGAGACAATATGAATCGTTACTGAAACTCGAGCTACCTGAAGAAGTTGGCTATAAGGGCGATTTGCGTTATCAGCTGTTTGACGCGTCGTAAATATTGATTTATACGCACATCTCTGCTAATATAATACGTACAGCACCTCGACTTGGGTTCGTCCCCGTCGAGGTTTTTGGTATAATAAGGTGTATGAAGAGGGTATATGTCGATGGTCAAAATTTTTTGTATAAAGCTGCCGAGGTTTTGATTGAGCATGGCAAAATATCTTCAAAGGACGAACTAACTAAGATTGATATTAGGTCGCTTGTCGAAAATATCGTTGGCGTCGGTGTGGGAATTGTGTTTTATGGCGCTAAAGTACAGGTTCGCAGAGATCTTGACGATTCAATTCTAGAGAAAACAACGCGTTTTTCGGATGTGGCGCGACGGTTAAGAAATACTTTGAAAAATCAAAACATTACTTTCAACGAAGTCGGTAAATTAAAAGTGCGTGATAGCGATGTGTGTCATAACTGTCAACACAGAGATCTGCGTATGCAAGAAAAGGGTGTTGATGTTGGTATTGCGGTGGATATTGTCGTTGATTCATTAAGCGGACTGGTTGATGAGGTTATACTGGTAAGCTCAGATACTGATTTGCTGCCAGCTATTCGGGTTGCGAAAGCTCGGGGTATAAAAGTTACGTATATTGGCTTTAGTGATAAAATGACAAGAGCTATTATAGCAAGAGCTGATGCTAGCGAAGTAATTCGCAACCAAGAAATTATTAATGCGTTTGATGTATATAATAATATGCAATAAATAGCGCGTATATCGTTGGCAGATTTGTTTTTACAGCGTAGAATAATAGCTATATGACAAAAATACTCGCAATAATCTCCACCCACGGCAACGAATTATTAGGTCCAAATCTGCTGGCGTATATGCTCGCCAAACGGTCTAAACTGTTGGAAAATATGGAGTTCATCATGGCTAATCCGCGCGCTTACGCAAAGAATGTGCGCTATACTGAATCGGATCTAAATAGGAGCTACGGACTTGGTCTGGACACTTATGAGGGTCGGCGTGCGAAGATTATTGAGGAGCGGATTCGGTTACTGAAGCCGGAGTTGGTATTGGATTTTCATACGACCACTGCCGAGCAGCCAGATATTTTGATAACGGCAGATAAAGATAATGAAATAGTGCAGAGGTTTATCAACTCTAGCGCTGTAAAAAACATTCTGGTGGTTGAGCCGCTTAATGACATCACGACGGTGGTGCCGAATTTTGTGGCTTATGAGGTGTCTAATTCACACCTGAATGATGATTTGTACAAGCAGATATGCACTGATATAGAAAGATACTTGGATGGGAAGATGATTGACCAGGAGCGAGTCTTTTATAAGATGGTAGGGAAAATTCTGCCGGAGGAAGAAAAGAGCGTAACTAGTCTTGAAAACTTCGTTTATAACGATGAGCTGCAGGCTATTCCGGCGTTCCTTGGCGAGGAGGCGTATAGACAGGACGGTACTTATGCTGGGTTTAGGCTAAAAGTGTTATAATTGTCCCTATGACAAAACTTACCAACGGGCATCTCGTTACACAAGATTCAGTCGGAATGACTCGCCACGATTACCTATACCGTATCTCGCTCAAAGCGCTAATTTATAACGACGCTGGGCAAATTTTGGTCGTTAAGGAAATCAATCGGACGTATTGGGATTTGCCGGGCGGAGGCATGGATTATGATGAGGATTTTGAATCATCGCTGAAACGCGAGTTGTACGAAGAAGTCGGCTATAAGGGCAATTTGCGTTATCAACTCTTTGACGCGTCGGACGAGATGTACATTGAGCGGATTGATGCCAATCAAATCTGTTTTTATTGCCGTGTCTGGCCGGAGAATTTTGACTTTGTGCCAGGTGAAGAGGGTGACGAAGTAATGTTTATCGACCCTGAGGAGTTGTTGCTCCAGGAAAGTGAGGTTGACGCACCAGCTCGAGCGTATGGGGCGCATATGAAATGGCAGGAGCTGCATAGCGAAATCGTGCGGTAAATATTGATTTGGTTTCGCTAATATTGCAATAAAATTATAATTTTGTTATAATATTTGCATGACAATCACTACAATTCAGAAGGTTATCAAGATTGGTTCGAGCCGCGGCGTGACGTTGCCGGCGCGGGATTTGCGGGCGCTAGGGATTCGCGATGGTGACGAGGTGCGATTAACGGTTGAGCAGGTAAAGTCAATCGAGCAGGCAGATAAGCTGCTACTCAGCCAGGAATACGATGATTTCAAAAAGCAGTACGGCGAAACGCTGAAAAACTTGGCAGACCGATGATTCGCTATCTGGAGATTGACGAAATTCTAGAGCTGCATTTTTGGATAATTGAGGATTTTGGTGGCTCGCATGGCGTACGCGATGAACTGGGGCTAAAGTCGCTGGTGGCTGCGCCGCAAACAGTTGTTTTTGGTGAGGAGCAATATGTGTCAGTTCACGAAAGGGCGGCGGTTTATTTGCGTAATTGTATAGCAGACCATATCTTTACCGATGGCAATAAGCGCACGGCGGTGACGATTGCTGGTATCTTTTTGGCGAGAAATGGCTGGAGAATGACCGCGGCGGCTATTGAACTAGAAAATTTTGCTGTCCGCGTCGCGACTGATCATCTCGATATTGATGCGATTGCTGATTGGCTGGAGCGTCATTCGCGGGACGTATCGATGGTTTGATAACAAGGAATTTTAGTGGTTGGTAAGTAGGGTTTCTATGAGGTTTCTTGCCGCCCGATAGAGATGATATACTAAGGTTCATGACTACTATCTATATCGCTCGCCACGGCCAGAATGAAGACAATGTGCGCGGAATTTTGAACGGCCATCGCGACCTGCCGCTGACTGATTTGGGACGCCAGCAAGCGTGGCAATTGGCGCGGCACATTAAGGATAGGGAACTAATTTTTGACGCGGTGTATGCATCGCCGCTTGGTCGAGCTTTCGAGACGGCAGCGATTGTAGCGGCGGCGCTGGGTCTTGCCGAGCCGATAGTTCACAACGATTTAATCGAGCGTGATTTTGGCGTTATGACTGGTAAGCCGGTCGCTGATATTGAGGAAATTTGTGCGCCGGACATCATCAAAGCAGAAAACGTGACCTATTTTTTACATCCTGACGGCGCTGAGACTTTTCCTGAGTTATTGGCTCGCGGCCAGCGGATGCTTGATTTAGTGGCGCGTCAACACCCAGATCAAACGGTGTTGTTGGCTTGTCATGGCGATATTGGCAAAATGATATATGCTGCGGCAACCAGCACGCCATGGCGGCAGGTCTTAACCGATTTTTACTTTGGCAATACGGATATTATCGGTCCAGTCGAAATAAATGTGCCATTATCTTGAAGATATTTTACACGTGTCAACTATATTGCTATAATAACCACATGCATATTATTCTTGGTGGGACGAGTGGGCTTGGACTGGAGATGGCGCGGCAGCTCAGAGAAAGCGGTAAGCGCGTGCTGGTGCTGGGGAAGACGCATAACGCCCAGGAACACGGCGAGGGTTCCCAATTGGATGTGTATTATCCCGAGCAAGTGGAGGCAGCGCCGGCGCGGATTGAGCAGATGCTGGGTGGCGATGATATTGAACAATTTGTGTGGGCAGCGGGTTATGGCTGGCGTGGTGATTTCGAGGATCAGCCTGATGCGCGCCCCATGGCGGAAGTGAATTTTGCTGGTCCATTGCCACTGGTGCAGTGGGCGTGGCATAGGATGGCGCAGCAGCAGATACGCTCTACGCTGACGGTGATTGGCTCAACCAGCAGCATCAAAGCTCGCGGGGATGAAGCCGTGTATGTAGCGACCAAGCACGCCCAGGCGGGGCTGGCCCGTAGCTTGGCCCTGCAGGCGGACGAGCAGCATTTACCGATTCGTGTAGCGCTGTTCTTGCCCGGGGCGATGAAAACACCGTTTTGGCGGGGACATCAGCCGGATGATTATGCTTTCTTCAATGACCCAGCCAAGGTGGCTGAGCATATATTGACCGCCGTTAACACGCAGTACCAGACATTCCTCGAATGGCCACTACCAAAGGGCACGTTGGTCTAGCCTCGCTGAAGTGCTATAATGCGGGCATGACATACGAATTGAATAGAGAATATTTTGGAGTAAAAATTGTAGTAATCGGCGGCGGAACTGGTAGTTTCACGCTGCTGTCGGGTTTAAAAAAATATACCCATAGTATCACGGCGCTGGTTAACATGGTTGACGACGGTGGCTCGACAGGCATGCTGCGCGACGAGCTGGGCGTGTTGCCGGCGGGTGATGTGCGGCAATGCCTGGTGGCGCTGAGCAGTTCGCCAAAGGTACGCGACCTGTTCAATTACCGGTTCGACGAGGGTAGCATGAAGGGGCATGCATTTGGTAATTTGTTCATGGCAGCGCTGGAAAAGATGACGGGGAGTTTTTCGCAAGCGGTCGAGACAGCCAGCGAGGTGCTCGGTGTGAACGGACGGGTGTTTCCGATTACACTGGACGACACCAAGTTATCGCTGAGGCTGCGTGACGGTACGGTCGTTGAGGGCGAGCATGCTATTGAGGTGACGAATATTCCAGGTGATGAGCGGCCGTGGCTGGAACTCAGCCCACCAGCAACGATTAATCCGCATGCTCGGCAAGCGATTCTGGATGCTGACCTCGTGGTGGTAGCGCCGGGGTTATTGTACGGTAGTTTGGCGCCAGCGCTACTGGTGCGCGGCGTGACGCGGGCTTTGGCTGAGACCAAGGCCAAGAAGGTGTACGTCTGTAATCTGGTGACCAAGCCGACGCAGACTGATGGCTTTACAGTGGCGGACTTTGTCGATGAAATTGAGCGGTTTGCTGGGGTGAGCATGGATTATGTGCTGTATAACAATTATCGTCCGCCACAGGAACTGCTTGATAAATACGCGCACAATGGTGAATATTTGGTGGAATGGGACGAGGCGGAACTCAAGAAAAAGCATTACTACGCCTCGGGCAAGCACCTGATCGCTAATGGCATTCGTCAGCATAATAAAAAGGCCGATCCGCTGGCGGCGCTGCGTAGTCTGATCCGTCACGACAGCGATAAAATCGCGCGAGAACTAATGAGGATTTACTTTTCATGAGTTTGAATCTGTTTCTTGATCTTGATCGCACCTTGTTTCGGACAAGTGATTTGGACGAGGCAGAGTGGGGGCTGCTTGGGCAGCAATTTGGCATTGACAGTAAGGCAGAGCTGGCTCGGCGGACGGACTTTTATGTGTGTGACGAGACGGCGTATTATTATGATTTTGCGGCGCACGTACGGGCGGCAGGACTTGGTGAGGAAGCAGTGTTCGCGTTTCTCCTCCAGTCAGAGCTGGCTGATGGGCGAATGGAGTATGACGGAGTGGCTGAGGTGGTAGCCTGGGCCGGGCAGCGCGGAACGGTACATGTCCTGACGTATGGGCCAGCGAATTACCAGCAGTTCAAGGCGGCGCTGTGTCCGTCGCTTGAAGGGGCGGAGATCATTACCACACTGCAGTCGAAAGGCGAGTATTTCCGCGAGCAGTACCTCACTGGTGAGGTATGGATGGTTGATGATAAGCCAATCGGCAGCGATCTGCCTGATGGCGTGCGGTTTATCCAGACAGTTGAGTACAATGATATTACGGCGCCAGAGCATCCAGCGTGGCCAGTAGCGACAGCATTGAGCCAGATTCCTGGTATAATTGGCAATGATGAACTTTCCAATTGATCAACTGCCTGAGGTGCTTGATACGCCGAGTTTTGTGTACTCGCGGCGGATGCTACGGGAACGGGCTCAGCAGGCGCTGGCGTGCCAGGTGCCGTTCGGCTTGACGGTGCGTTACGCCACCAAGGCAAATTCGCACCCCGAAATTATACGGCTGTTTGATGAGCTGGGGCTGCAATTTGATGCCAGCTCAAGCTACGAGGTGGCGCTGCTGCTCGAGCAGGGGGTGAGCGGCCCAACGATCAGCCTCTCCAGCCAGCAGCCGGCGCATAACCTCGATGAGCTGCTCCGGGCTGGCGTGCGCTACGTGGCGACGTCGCTTCGTCAATTAGAGCTGTTTGCGGCCAGTCCATACTGCCCAAATACGGTGGGCCTGCGGCTCAATCCTGGCATGGGCTCGGGGCATAATAATCGGACGATGACCGGTGGGGTTAATTCTAGCTTTGGGCTGTGGCATGCCTATACCGAGCAGGCAGTGGAGCTAGCGAGGCGTCACGACATAACGATTGATCGGCTGCATATTCACATTGGCTCGGGTGCTGATCCGCGGTTGTGGGGCGAGGCGATGGACGCAGCGCTGGCGCTGGTTGGGCGACTGCCGGAGGTGACTATTCTGGATATTGGCGGTGGCTTTAAGGTGCATCGGTTTGGTGATGAGCAAGAGGCGGATCTGGCGGCAATTTGCGAGGTGTTTTCTCGGAAATTATCTCAGTTCGCTGAGGAAACCGGGCGGCAATTACACCTAGAAATTGAGCCGGGAACGTGGCTGGTGGCGCATACTGGCGTGCTAGTAGCAGAGGTGGTGGATATCGTGGATACTGGTGCGGATGGCCATACGTTTTTGCGCCTCGATACCGGCATGAATGACGTCACCCGGCCGGGGATGTATGGCGCGCAGCACGAGATGATGGTACTCGCGGGTCGCGAGGAGCAGCGAGAGTACATCGTGGTGGGGCATTGCTGTGAGACGGGCGATATCCTGACACCAGCGCCCAGCAACCCAGAGAATCTCGCATCGCGGCAGCTGGCTCGGGCGGAGATCGGCGATAAGCTAGTGATCTTTGACGCCGGGGCGTATTGCCAGAGTATGTCGCTGAAACAGTATAATGCGTATCCTGACGCCGGCACGTATTTTATTGACTAAATATACATCATCTGTTATAATAGCCCAGTTTGATAACGAACTGAATTATGAGTGAATTATGTTCTTCGCGCAGTGAGCAGCTAGAGCTGAGCGCGCCACAAAAGAAATTTGAGATAGATCTTGAACGTCAATCTCTCGAGTTTTCTTTTCAGTTAGCACTCGAGGGGTATTTTGAAGGTGAAGGTGTGAATGAACGCAAGGATCTGGTGGAGCATGCTGAGCGAACGATGAAACTGGCGGAGGAGTTTGCTGGTTTGAAACTACCGCCTGAGGCAATTCATGCCGTGCTGCTGCATGACGTGGCTGATCGCTTTCACAACAGAGACAGCCAGAAGTGCACGCCAGAACGTCGACAGGCTGCCGGCTTGGCTCTGGCCGATGTATTTACGAATCCTAAGATTGATATGACGTGTGCACAGGTTTCATATGTAGCATCGCTCCTAGCGGACCTTATTGAGACGGAAAAGGCTTCTGGCCGGCACCGACTACAGGTGGCTAATACTATTCCTGAAAGCATCAGAGAGATTATCACGGATCGTTATGAAGGTTCGGTGCCAGCTGAAGCATGGCGGCAGATCGAGCCATTTGTTGATGTGGAGCAGATGGCTGAGTTTTTGGATAAGACCAATATCGAGGCGGTGATCATCAAGGCCTGTGAGCTACTCGACAATATGCGCTATCCGTCATCGTCGCGTGAGTCTGCCAAACTGCAGGATGTCTTGGAGGCGGAGTCGTTCTATGCACCGCTGTGTGAAGTGATGGGGTTTGATGGGCTGGCGGCAAGCCTGCGTTCACAGGCGCATATCATTCGGCTGAAGGGGCAGGGTAAACGTAAGCTCATCGAGGAGATCCGCGAGCAGTATGAGACAATTCGCCAGGTTGGTGTCCGCAATTTAGTTAATACAATTTTTGGTACTGAGAAAGTTAAGACCGAAGCAGTGGTCGGTCCGCGTAGCGAAGAATCATGCCCGAATCGGTCGATTCACATTGGAGATTTCTTAGCAAAAAATGGTAAGAAAGTAGAGGGAAAATATCGCCTGAAAACCGTGGGGTCGTGGGCAGCCAAGGTGCATGAAGCGCGCCAGAACGACAAACCGGAGTATACGCCGATGGACGTGCTCGGCCTGACCGTTATATCAGACACGGTAGCGGATCAGGCACGTGATTTTGTGGCGTTTTTGCAGCAGCGAATTGATACGACCCCAGCGTTTCAGCTGAAAAAGGCCAATAGCAAATCCAGTGCAATATATGTGCAGGGTACGGTTGATTATGTTAATGCCGTGCGCTGGGAAATGTGGCAACACGGGTTTGATATAGGACGCTGCGAGTTTGCCATTCAAGATGATGAAAGTGTAAAGCAGCGTGGCCAGAAATATCAGGTTTCTAAAGTGACCTTCCTGATGGATCATCCAGAGCTAGACAATGGCGTACCGGTCGAAGTGCAGTTTGTCACCAAGGCCGAGCGGCAGCGCTCACGAACGGGGGAAGTGGCGCACATTATTTATAAATATATTCGTCAGCTAGAGCGGCAACGCTCAGTCTCTGATGAGGAGAAACTTTTCATTGCTCAAACGATGTCTCGGCTGCTCAAGCAGATCCATCAGCGGCGCGACTATGCCAGCCATGATCTCATGGTGAACGAGCGCTCAACTCCGGCGCGTGATGCATTTTTAGAGGATTTGTGGTATTTCCTGCAGCATGAACTCGCCTAGGTTCGGCAAACTATGTATAATCAGGGTATGACAATCTACTACACTGACGGTTCGGCTAGCCCCAATCCTGGCCCGGGTGGCTTTGCGGTGATTCGTGATCTTCAGCCGTGGATTTTGGGTTCAGAGGACGGCGAGACGACTAACATCCGTATGGAGGGCAAGGCGCTGATTGCGGCGCTTCAGGATGCGGACGACGCGCCATGTGTGATTTATACTGATAGTGAATTTTGGATCAATGTGGTGACCAAGTGGGCATCAGGCTGGCAGCAGCGCGGCTGGACAAAGAAGGGCGGTGAGATCAAGAATCTGGATATCGTGCGTGAACTGTATGAGTTATACTCAAATTCCCAGGCGGAGCTCCGCTGGGTGCGCGGCCACGAGGGCAACGAGGGAAATGAGCTGGCAGATGAGTGGGCTAATCGTGCGCGGCTAGGCGAGCGGATCTAATCAGCCGTCTGGCGATTCAGTACAAAAATTGCTATAATTACCCTCATGGAAGAAGTGAGGGAAACGACTGATATTTTTTTGTGGGCGAATCAAGCTGATGCAAAAAAGAATGATCTACAGATTGAGCTGTTCTTATTTAATAAAAATTACACGCCGTATGTTATGCCCCTTAAGGGCGACGTTGAGCAGCAGCTGCGACCGCTATTTTTGTTTGACTATATCAATCAAGTTAATTTGGGGGCGGGTACTGGCCTTGGCGTGCGCGATTATGAGCTGAGCGAAGCGGAAGACAACGTGCTGCTGCGGACGGATCTCGGCAAGGTTGGCCGGGCGGAAACCTTGATTCATTTGATTGAGAATGAGCGTGGCGATATCGTAGAGTTTTCGGAAACTGAGCATGAGTTTAAGCGAATGAAGGGCGTACTGGCGCGGTTTACTGATCCGAATGATCCAGAAAAAGTCTTTTACACGGTGAAGCTAATCCAGCAGGGACAGACGCTGAAAAGCGCGCTGGCGTGGGAGTTTTCTGACGGCAAGTTTGGCGCATTTAAGGCGGAGGTTGGGTTTAAGGTGCCAGATGATAACCAGGTGCTGATCATCGGTCAGGACATTTTCGCCTTTAATTCTTCGAAGTTCGAGCGGATGTTTGGCTACGAGTACAAGAAGCAGGTGATTGCCGATAAGAAAGTGGCGGAGATTGAAAAAGCGTATAAGCTGAGTTTTCCTGAAGGGTTGGATTTGAACGCGCTGGTCAAGGAGCGCAAAAAGACCATCAATAAACTACAGAAATTAGAGATCGGCGAGGTCAAACAAGAGCAGGTGCTGGACTATGCTGATGAGATGCAGTTGGAGCTGATGAGTGATGATAACGGCGCGATTATCATTATGGATGGCAATGATCTAGATATGTTCGTGAACCTGATCAACGAGGATTACATTGAGAGTAAAATTACCGGCAAACGCTACGAAATTAAGTCGAAAAAACTGTTGGGCGAGCCTGAGGGCGAACCGCCACGAGGTTAAGTATGGATCAAGAATTAGCGCTGGCGATTTTGATGAGCGGTCGGTCGGCGCTGCTGACGGGTGCGGCTGGCACCGGCAAAACGCACCTGTTGAATACTTTTATTGCACAGGCGCGTGCTCAGGGTAAAAAGGTGTCGGTAACAGCGACGACGGGCTTGGCGGCGACGCATTTGGGTGGCAATACCATTCATAGTTGGAGCGGTATTGGCGTTAGCGATCATCTGGCGAACAACTTTTTTGATCGGCTGTCAAAAACGCGGTGTGAGGTGATTTCTAAGACTGATGTGCTGGTGATTGACGAAATTTCCATGCTGCATGATTTTCGGCTGGACATGGTCGATCGGGTGCTGCGTGGTGTCCGGGAAAATGACCAGCCGTTTGGCGGTATTCAGCTAGTGATGAGCGGTGATTTTTTCCAATTGCCGCCAATCAACCGTCCGGGCGAGCAGGGCGGAGGCTTCGTGGTGTATTCGGAGGCGTGGCAGGAGCTGCAGCCGGCGGTGTTGTATTTGGAGCGGCAATATCGGCAAAATGACGAGCAGCTCCTCGAGATTTTGACGGCGCTGAGACATGACGATATCAGGCGGCATCATGCCGAGACGTTGCTGGCGCGGACTGAAGTCGAGTTGCCTGACGGCGATATCACCGAGCTGCATACTGTCAATGTTGATGTCGATGCTATCAACAGCCAGAAGCTGGCGGAGTTGGCGGGCGAGAAGCGAACGTATCAGCAGACAACAACGGGTTCAAAGGTGTATGTCGAGAGTCTGCAGCGGTCGGTGCTGGCGCCGAGTGAACTGGTGTTGAAACCGGGTGCGTTGGTGATGGCGGTGAAAAATTCGCCGCAGAAATTGTACGCCAATGGTAGTATCGGTACGGTGGTGGATTTTGAGCCGCTGACGGACTATCCAATTGTGGAGTTTCGTGACGGTCGGCAGGTGACGATGGTGCCGGATGTGTGGGAATTGCGCGACGGCGAACGCAAGCGGGCCAGTATCTCGCAGGTGCCACTGCGCCTGGCGTGGGCTATCACCGTGCATAAAAGCCAGGGCATGACGCTGGATGCGGCTCGGATTGACCTGAGAAAGGCGTTTGTTGAGGGTATGGGTTATGTAGCGCTCAGTCGGGTACGAGATTTGGATAACTTGTATCTATACGGCATTAATCGCAAGGCGCTGGAAATTTCGCCGGATGCGTTGGCAATTGATGAGGTATTGCAGCGGGCAAGTGATGAAGCAGCCAAGCACTATCGTCCAATGCTGGAGGAAATGAAGCGGAAACAGTCAACGTCGAAAAAATCCGGCAACTCCGGCAACTGGCAGCAAAAAATTGCCAAAATGCGTGAGACACATCCGAAAGCGTATATGCCGTGGGAAAAAGCCGACGATGACATTCTCAAGCAGGAGTTTCTACAGGGCGCAACCATCCAGCAGCTTAGTCAGAAGCTCGGTCGCCACAAAGGCTCGATTAAGATGCGGCTGCAGAAGCATTTTGGAGAGGATGTGGTGCAGTGACGCTTGGCTGGCAGTTTGGTCAATAACTTGGTATAATATACTTTGATGACAACGAAGCAATCTGAACGCATCGTGTTTCCGAAGAAGTTTTTATGGGGTGCAGCGACGTCGGCACATCAGGTCGAGGGTGGCCTGGTGAATCAGTGGACGACGTGGGAGCTTGAGCATGCCAAGCGGCTGTCCGTGCAGGCGCCGCATCAATTTGGTGATATTGACAGCTGGCCGCGCATCAAAAAAGAGGCGATCAGGCCTGACAACTACGTATCGGGGCGGGGCGTCGATCATTACCATCGCTATGAGGAAGATTTCGCGATTCTCAAGAGCCTCAACATGAATGCCTTTCGATTCTGTATTGAATGGGCACGAATTGAGCCGCAAGAGGGCGCGTGGGATGCGGCGGCGATCGCCCACTATCGGACGTATCTGCGGACGCTAAAAAAGATGGGTATAACACCGGTGGTGACGCTGTTTCATTTTACACTACCAGAGTGGTTTGCGGCCAAGGGCGGCTTCGAAAAGCGGCGTAACATCAAATATTTCGTGTATTACGTTGAGAAAGTTTTGAGCGAGTTGGGGCGCGACATTGAGTGGATCGTGACGATTAACGAGCCGACTGTCTATGCTGGCGAGAGTTATCTCGAGGGGCATTGGTCGCCGAATAAAACTCGCAAGCGTGATATGCTGCGTGTGCTCTATAACCTCGTTACGGCGCACAAGAAAGTTTACAAATTGACGCGTGCTCGCAAAAAGTGGAAGGTGTCGATGGCACATCATCTGATCTATTGCTATCCTGGCGATGACGCGATTCTTAGTCGTGCTAGTGCGCGGGTGGCAAATTATCTCCTGAATACGTGGGTGCTACGTCGAGTGCGGCGGTATAGTGATTTCTTGGCGATCAATTATTACTTTGCCCGGCGGATTTATGGCTATCGAGTGCATGACCCGTATCTGAAGGTCAGCGATCTCGGCTGGGATATGCAGCCGGATAAATTGCAGTATCTACTGGAGGACGTGGCCGAACGCTATCGGTTGCCGATTATGATTACCGAGAATGGACTGGCGGATGGCGCTGATAGTCAGCGGCAGTGGTGGCTGACCGAGACGATCAAGGCCATGCATGAGGCGCTAAAGCGTGATATTAAGCTAATCGGTTATTTACACTGGAGTCTGCTTGACAATTTTGAATGGGACAAGGGTTATTGGCCAAAGTTTGGCCTGGTGGCAGTTGATCGGCAAACCATGGCCCGGACGGTACGGCCAAGCGCGCGCTGGTTCGGGGCGGTGATCAAGAAGCTGCGGAAGTAGTGATTAATTCTGTATAACTCGTTAGGCGCAGTGTAGGGCGGTATGCTAGGGAAAGTAGCGCTCCGCTATCATGCCGCACCACTAGACTTTTCCACAGAATCGTGGAAAAGTTTTAGTTTGGTAGGGAAATGGGTAGAAAGTGGGTAAAAGGGCTTGCATGTGGGTAGTTGTGGGTAGTATAGTGGAATCAGTGGAACGAAAGTTGATGGCAACACCAACCAAAACAAACATCCACTGCGAAAAACCAACTAATCTACCACGGAGGAAGGACGACGTGCAGACAGATTACTTTGAGCGAAAGTTGGACGACAAGCGGCGCTTGACGATCCCGGCCGAGCTCAGGGCAGAGTTTGCGTCCGGCGTCGTGTTGACCCGCGGGTTTGGCAACTATCTGCACCTGTATCCACAGCAAGTCTGGGATCGGGAGGTGGAGGGCGCGCTGACCGGAAGTATTCTGGATGAGCGCGTGGCCGACCTGAATGTCAAGTTCCGCCGCGGTAAAACCGCCTCGGCGCTCGACCAGAAACAGGGGCGAGTGACGATTGAGCAGCATTTACTCGACTATGCTGGCATTGACCGGGAAGTCGTGGCGGTGCGGGCGGGCGCGTATTTTCGGCTGATGGCGGCTGAAAATGCGGATTGATTAGCTCGGGTCAGTACTTTAACAATTTGAAAACCTCTCGAGATCAACTATCTGGGTATTTGAAGATGGCAGGTGGCAATTTGCTCCACGGTAAAAACGGCAACGTTCTTTCCTCAAAACACCTCCCAAAAAACTCCACCTCACACATAAGTCTCTTTTGGAAACTATGGTTGTCACTGACAATCATCACATTTCCACTCTTAGACAACAAAAACAAACAAAACACAAATACAAAACAGCCAGAATTAAATATCCAGTTAGGTGATCTCGAGCATTGCTACTGTATCTGGTCGCAAGATTTTCGAGATTTATCTCCGTACAGCGATTGCAGCCCAAGCGACGAATGTTGCCTGGCGCGTAAAGAGGAGTAAATCTCGAAGAATCGCCGCGACCGATGATACAATAATAAAGCAATGATGAGTATTAAAGAACATCCACCACAGTCGGAAGCGCTTCAGACGAGCGAACCGATTCATGTTCCCGTACTCCTTGAGGTGACCTTGGATAGGTTGCGGCCAGCCAGAGGCGAGAGGTATCTCGACCTAACGGCTGGCTACGGCGGCCACGTCAGGGAATTCTTAAGAAGGACGGATAATTACTTGGGCGCAGTGCTGGTTGACCGCGATGATAAAGCGATTAGCACGCTGGGCGATTTGGCCGAAAAAGGCGCGACGCTGATTCACAAGGATTTTGTGAGCGCAGCGCAGGATTTGGTCAAGCAGGGACGTACATTTGACGTGATTTTGGCTGATTTGGGGGTGTCGTCACCGCAGCTTGACAGAGCAGAGAGAGGTTTTTCGTTTCGGTTTGACGGGCCGCTGGATATGCGGATGGATAATCGGACAGAAACGACGGCAGCGGATATCGTCAATTCATATTCGGTTGAGGATTTAACGCAGCTGATAACTCGTTACGGCGAGGAAAGTCCCGGGCGGGCCAGGCGGATTGCGCAGGCAATCGTCAAAGCACGGCCGATTCGGGGAACGACCGAGCTGGCTGATCTGATCAAGCAAACTGTCGGTCGCGGCGGGATGAAACATCATCCGGCGACTCGCACTTTTCAGGCACTACGCATTGAAGTCAATCACGAACTTCGGCTGATTGAGGAATTATTGCCGCTGCTGCCACGCCTTCTTACCAGGGGCGGGCGAGTCGGAATAATTAGCTTTCATAGTCTGGAGGATCGATTGGTCAAGCGATATTTCTGGGAACAAGCGGCTGCTGGCTACGAGGCCGAGCTGATCATCCCAGAGAAAAAACCGGTGTCTGGAACAGAAGATGTTCACAATCCGCGCAGCCGGAGCGCTCAGTTTCGCTACGCCGTGAAAACATAAACAAAAAGAAGGAGGGCGACACCATGCCAATCCACATCAAAGTACAATTCCAGGACGCAGAAGCAGCTGAGACCGTTGCGGTACGCCGCGGCTAATAAGCTCGCTTGATAGTTTTCCCGGAAAAAGTATGCAAGCTCGGCGGCTCGCTCTCCTAAGGTGAGGGCGGGCCGACCGGCTGTGTTTTCCCGTGTCTTTATGACGCGCCACCAAAAGCATTAAACCGTAACAAATTAAACACACACAGAAATTATTTATGCACACACGCTCATCCACCACATTTACTCCGCGTCGTCCTGGGCCGCAGCTTCGCCGTAACCAGAACGCCACCCGTTTTCGATCACAGACCAAGCTCGGGCCAGTGGCACATACGGTGCTGGTGGCGCTGATGATTATGGTGCTGGGGCTGGTGTACTTGACGCAGGCGACCAAGACGACGGCCTATGGCTACGAGGCGGAGGGGCTGGACTCACAGCTGAATGAGCTGGCGACGAAAAAGTCAGAGCTAGAGGTGCAGAATGCACGGCTGACGGCGCTCGAAAAGGTCAAGCACAGCAATGTTGCATCGGCGATGAAAACACCGACGCAGACGAACTATGCTCGCTAGTTCGGGCAAAAGTGGTACAATAGGACAAGCGGTATGAAACGTCACTTAACGCAATCTCGAACCGGCGTACTCGCTATCATTCTGTTGGGGATGATGGCGATTTTTGTGATGCGGCTGTTTTATCTACAGATCATTAAACACAGCGAATACGTGTCGCTGGCTCAGGCCAGTCAGCAGCGTCATTTTGTCATTCCGGCCGAGCGGGGCAAGCTATATATGATGGATGGCGGCGCGCCCGCTCCCGTGGTGCTCAACCAGACGGTCTATACGGTTATCGCTGATCCGCAGACGGTCAAGCAGGAGCAGCGCCAGCAGATTATCGCGGCGCTACAGGAAATTGCCGGTGGCGAGGTAGTGAGTGACGCGGCCAAGCGGCTGGAGCGCACTACCTCTCGTTACGAGGTGCTGGCGCGCAACATCACACGCACCCAGGCCGAGAAGTTAAAGGCCAAGGATTTTGTTGGTATCTTGTATCAAAAGGGGTCGATTCGTAACTATCCGGAGGGGCAACTGGCAGCGCAGGTGCTAGGCTTCGTGAATGCTGAGGGCAAGGGTCAGTACGGGGTTGAAGGGGCGCTGAATGATAAGCTAAAGGGCCGTGATGGCTTGCTCAAAACAGTGGCGGATGTGCGTAATGTACCGCTGACGCTGAGTAAGGACAACGTGCGTGTCGAGGCGAAGTCGGGCGAGAATGTGGCGTTGTCGATTGATCGCAATGTGCAGAGTCACGCCGAAGAAGCGCTCAAACGAGGTATCGACAAGGCTGGCGCGACCGAGGGTAGCGTGATGGTGATGAATCCGAATAATGGCCAGGTGTTAGCGATGGCTAATTATCCGACGTATAATCCGGCCGAGTACGCCAAGCAAAAAGACGCAGCAGTGTTTAGCAACGCGACGACGATGCTGCCGTTCGAGCCGGGCTCCATTGTCAAGACGTTCAGTATGGCGACGGGGATTGATAAGGGTGTGGTGACGCCGCAGTCAACGTACTCGAACACTGATTGTACTGAGGTGGGGGATCGGAAAATTTGTAATGCCCTAAGGGGCCTCGGCGGCACGACGAGTATGCAGAGTGCGTTTAATAATTCGCTCAATGTCGGTATGATCACGATTGCGCGGCGGCTGGGCGATGGATCGACGATCACTCCGGGTGCGCGGCAGACGCTGTATGAGTATTATCACGACAAATTTGGGTTCGGTGAGGCGACGGGGATTGAGCTAGCGGAGGCGCCGGGGCTACTCTATACGCCGAATCGGCCGGGGGCGGAGGTGAATTACGCGAATATTACGTTTGGGCAGGGTATGAATGCGACGATGGTGCAGGCAGCCAGTGCGTTTTGTTCGGTGGTGAATGGCGGGCAGTATTTTCGACCGACGGTGGTAGCTGGAACGGTGGATGCGAATGGCGGTTTGAGGTCTTCGGCTGCTTCACCACTGCGCAGGACTATTTCTGAGCAGTCATCAGCCACCATGCGCGGCATGCTGTCAACAGCGCGGGCGGTTCTCAATCAGCGTATGCCCGATAAAGATAAGCCTGGCTATGATGTCGGCGGCAAGACCGGCACCTCAGAGACGCTGATCAATGGTAGCTATACCATGGACGAAACGGTAGCGACGTATATTGGCTATGGTGGCGCAAATCGCCCCGAGTATGTCATAATGGTACGTGTCGCGGCGCCTGGCAAGCGCAAGAACTTACAGGGTAACATTCACGCTGCACCAATTTTTACTGATATCTCCAACTGGATGATTGATTATATGAAATTAGCACCGAAGGGATAGTCATGGCAACTGCTTTACAAACAATGACCAACGAATTAACGCACGTATTTTTGCTCAGTGTCGGGGCATTTTTACTAGCGATGTTTCTGACGCCGATTTATACGTTTTTTGCCTATCGGTATCGGTTCTGGAAGCGGCAGCGCTCGGAGAGTACCGACGGCAAAGAGTTGAAGGTTTTTGCTAAATTCCAAGCGGCAAAATTGCGGCGAAATATTCCAACGATGGCTGGAGTTATCGGTGTTATTTCGATTTTTGTGGTGACGTTCTCTTGTAATTTAGATCGAGCGCAGACATGGCTGCCACTCGCGGCGTTGATCGGCGGTGCCGCGGTTGGGCTCATTGATGACATTATTAATCTACGCGGGCTGGGCGGTGGTGCGGCCGGCTTACGCAGTCCGGTGAAATTTGCGCTGATTATGCTTATCGGTATCGTCCTTGGCTGGTTTTTCTATACTAAGCTCGGTGTGGCAAGTTTTCACGTGCCGTTCATGGGCGACGTGGCGATTGGATGGCTGATCATCCCGCTGTTTGCATTTGCGGTGGTAGCAACCGGCAATGCGGTCAATATCTCCGATGGCATGGACGGGCTAGCTGGCGGTCTCTTGAGTGCTAGTTTCGGCGCATTTGGGGTGATTGCGCTGTTGCAGCAGCAGGTATTGCTGGCGGGGTTTTGCTTTACGGTGGTTGGTGTGCTACTGAGTTATCTCTGGTTTAATATTTATCCAGCACGGTTTTTCATGGGCGATGTTGGTAGTTTTGCTTACGGGGTAAGTTTGGGGGTGGTGGCGATGTTGACTAATTCGTTGCTATTATTGCCGGTGATTGGGCTGTTGTTTGTGATCGAGGCGGGCTCGAGCTTGATCCAGATTGTGAGCAAAAAACTCTTTAAGCGCAAAATTTTCTTGTCAGCGCCGATCCACCATCATCTAGAGGCCAGTGGTTGGCCGGAGACCAAGGTGACGATGCGGTTTTGGGTGATTGGCTGCGTGATGGCGTTTATCGGCGTGATGCTGGCGCTGGCGGGGGGTCATATTGCGTAACCGCACTGCCACCTCAACCGCCAAGGCGGTGCGTCGACACCGGCCGATGTATCAGATCGTGCTGTATATGGGGTTGTTACTGATGCTCGGGTTGGTGGTGATGTATGCGCTGGGGCCGCAGCGGGCAAATGTGCTGAATCATACCCACGGCGCGAATTATAGCGACACATTCTTTTTCAATAAACAGCTGGCCAGCGTCATCACTGCTGTGGTGGCGTTTGGTGTGGCGGCGATATTGCCGTATCGGTGGTTGACCGAGACGTGGGCCAAGCGGCTGTTCATCGCGGGCTTGGCAGCGTGTTTCTTGTTGGTGGTTTGTGGGGCGTTGCTTCATCTGCCGTTTGCATCGGACACCAACGGTGCGTACCGCTGGTTTTATCTGGGTGGACTGGGTAGTTTTCAGCCGGCGGAGTTATTGAAATTTGGCTTGCTATTGTTTGTGGCCGGGTTTTTGGCCAAGCGAGTGCGCCAAGGCAAACTCAACGATATCAACGAGACGCTGATCCCACTTGGTATTATTATGGCGGTGTCGATGTTTGTGGTGGTGGTACTGCAGAAAGATTTGGGGACGGGTGTGTCGCTCGTAGCGCTGGTGCTGTCGGTGTTAGCGGTATCAGGGATGGACGCTCGGCTGCTGCGGCGCATCGTGTTTATTATCGCGGCTGCGGCGTTAGTGCTGACGTTCTCGTCGCCGCATCGCATTGAGCGCGTGATGACCTTTATCCAGGGTGATACGCATCAATCAGCCAGCCGGGATGAAAATAATTATCACATCCAACAAGCGCGCATCGCCATCGGTTCGGGCGGCCTACTGGGTCTCGGCATCGGTAAAAGTGTGCAGGCGACAGGTTACCTGCCAGAGGCGATTAACGACTCGATTTTTGCGGTAATGGGCGAGACCTTTGGCTTTGTTGGTTTGTTAGTGATCTTGGCGCTGTTTTCGGCGCTGCTGCTGAGTCTGCTCAAGGTGACGTCGCGGCTGGCTGATATGCACTTGCGGCTGGTGGTGGCGGGCGTATTTGGCTGGGTGGCGTCGCATGTGCTGATGAATATTGGCTCGATGACGGGGATTATTCCGATGACTGGTATCTCGCTGCCGCTGCTCAGTTATGGCGGCACCAGCATGTTATTTATCGCAGCGGCGCTGGGTCTGGCATTTCAACTGTCGGCCTATACGGCGCACAAACCGTTAATGGAAGGAGAGGGAAGTGGCAAAGATCTTGGCGGTCGGCGGCGGCTCGGGCGGACACGTTACGCCAGTCGTGGCAGTGTGTAAGGAGTTGCGCTCATCGGGTGATCACGAATTGCGGTTTTGGTGTGATCGGAAGTTTGGTGTTAGCGCCCGCGGTATTTTTGGTAGATTTGATGAGACGATCCCGGTTGAGTTGATTATCGCTGGCAAGATCCGTCGCTATCACGGTAAAAGTATGGCATTTCATCTTCGACCGTCAATTTTACTGCCGAATCTGCGCGATATCTTTTTGGTGGGGGTTGGGTTTATTCAGAGCTTTTGTAAGTTGCTCAGGTGGCGGCCAGATGTGATTTTTATCAAGGGCGGCTACGTCTGTCTGCCGGTTGGCTATGCAGCGCGGCTGCTGAAGATTCCGCTGGTGCTGCATGATTCGGATGCGCATCCGGGACTGACCAATCGACTACTGGCGCCATTTGCTGCCAAGATCGGCACCGGGGCGCCGCTGGAGCACTATAATTATCCTGATGTCAAGGCGGAGTATGTCGGCATTCCGGTGGCTGAGGAATTTCGACCATACAGCGCGGCCGAACGGCGGCAGCTAAAGGCCAAGTTTGGCTTTGATCCAGCGCGGCCGCTGGTGGTGGTGACTGGCGGTGGACTGGGAGCAGCGCGCCTCAACGAGGCGGTGGTAGCCACGCGCGAGCAGCTGCTAGCCGAGGCGTCGGTGTTCTTGATCTCTGGCAAACATCAGTTTGACGAGCTGAAGGAGCGGGCTGACGAGCGAGCGGGCTGGCGCTTAGAGGCGTTCGTCCATCACGGTATGGCCGAAGTACTAGCGGCGGCAGATGTAGTGGTGGCGCGAGCCGGTGCGACGACGCTGCTGGAGCTGGCGGCGCTGCATAAACCAGCGGTGATCGTGCCGAATGGTATGTTGACGGCTGGTCATCAGCTCAAAAATGCCAAGGTGTATCAGGACGCGCTGGCGGCAGTGATCGTTGAGGAGTCGACGCTGGAACAGACGCCAGAGGTGCTGAGCAAGAAGGTCATCGGCCTCGTCAAGTCGCCGCGGATTTTGGCCGGCCTCGGGCGAAACATCGGTACATTTGCCAAGCCCAACGCCGCCAAGGATATGGCAGCGATGCTCCTCACCGTTATCCGCCGGCAGGGGAGGCGTCGGTGAAATTACCCTTTTCTCGGGCAAAATCTACGCCAACCACACGCCGCGAAATTGCGGCTCGTCGTCAAGCGGCGCTGATTAACGAGGATAGCTCATTTGAAACAGCCTATCGCCGTAATCGCAATCTCAACACTCGCCACACCGCCTCGCCAGTCGAGACCTCAGAGCGCACGGTTCAGCATGCGAAATCTCGGCGTCGCCGGACGCGGTGGATTATCCTTCTTAGCAGCGCGCTAGTGCTTATGATCATTGGTCTACTCGCATGGCAATGTACCATCACAGTTTCGGTGCAAACGCCAGATGCGGCGAGCGCCAAAGAGGCCGATCGCTACCACCGCCTCATCGATGAATATCTCAGTGCACGTCCGGTCGAGCGATTCTTGTTTGTACTGAATCACCAGTCGCTGGCTAGTTTTTTCCTCGAGAAAGCCCCGGAGGTCAAGACGGTTCGCCTCGAGGCCGACCAGCTCGCCAGACCGCGCCTCAAACTTACCTTTCGCCAGCCAGTTGTCCAGTGGACTTCTGGTGATAAAAGCTATTTTGTTGACGATGCGGGTGTGACGTTCTCGACCACCTACGCGAGCTCGCCGTCAGTCATCGTCAAAGACCAGAGTGGTGTGCCGACTGCAGCCGGCCAGGAGGTTATCAATCGCCACTTTCTCAGCTTTCTCGGTCAAGCTGTCGCCGGCTTTCGTGAGCACCAGCTAGAGGTTACGGAAATTATCCTGCCACAAAACACCGTCCGCCAGGCGCTTCTGTCAATCAAGGGCCGTCCATACAGTATTAAAATGACCACCGACAGGGAGGCAGCAGCGCAGGTAGCGCAAGCGGTCAAGGCCATGACACTCTTCCAGAGTAGTGGCGCGGCTCCTGCATATATTGATGTGCGTGTCAATCAGCGAGTGTTTTATAAGTAGCGGGCAGGGGTGAATTACTCGTCCGCGTGGGTTGTAGGTCGAGCCACCAATAGGGTAGAGACGGAGCCCATTACTCCGCTAGTTCGCTTTTTGTTCGTTTATCAGAGGATTAAGAAAAACATAATTATAATATCAAAATAGTAAAAAATCAAATAGGGTGCTTGTAGAAAAATAGAGCAGGGGAATAAAATAGGAAAAAGTCAAATGTTTGTAGGCTTAACCAGCGGGATGCTGTGTTTGTCGTGCATGGTCTCGTATAAGCGCATATGCCCATGCTGGGTGGTGCCTTGTGATGTGGAAAAGTCTACGAGTTACGCCTAGATTGTAACAACGTTTAGTTTGGTAAGGCCTAGCTTGATATTTATTTGAGAGACGGAGACGACGCTGGCGCTGGAGGCATCCCAAACTCCCCCGGCTGAAAGTCGAAAGTGGTTAGTGTGGCCCGTTCTGTTTATGGTAGCTTGAACGTGTCCTGGTGTTAGCACTCACCGTAGTACGGTGAAAGCCCGGAGGAGATCCCCCGCCGCAAGAGGTGTTAGGCGAAAAAGTTATAAAGGGTATATTAAGTGTATGTATAACGAAGTTTAGCGTATCAAAATAACCATAATACGTAAAAGCTACCTTGTGCGACATTAAATTATCTACGAAAAGACGTATGCTCTATCGTCTCTTCGCGATAATATTTTTTGTTTTGTATATAATGCCTGGTCTAGTTTTGACTGCCCTTTACTGGACGCCCCGTGCTGTTACCGTGATTGACGGATAAATCTACCAAATGTGGTTTTGCGGAATTTACTGAAAACTTAGATTTGTTTTATTACCTCGGCGTTTTATGTTTTATGGTGATTGAGCGCTTCTGTCTTTGTTCTCGTTTATTGCCAGTAATTAATTGTGTTGCTAATAATTATTATAATAAAGTCTGTGCATGCTTATACATGAATCTTGGGGGCTGAAAGCTCAATATAACAAGTTCGCTTTTTGTTCTATCATTTTCAAGCATTGATTTTTGAATGACAAGGGTAGAGTTTTTTCATTTGATAGTTTCGCTATTCCACTAGCCTGCCTTAAATTGCAGCAGGAGTAGGAGTATACTTGTGCTGCTTATAATTGAGCTAACAAAGAGCAACTGCGCTTTTGGTGGTCAAGGCGATTTATGAGTGGCCATCGTCAAGCTCTATGACAATGGGCGGCTCTACGTTATTTGCTAGCTAGGGGCGGATCACTGGAAACCAAGTTACGTTTAATGTATTTTATGATATATTTATAGGTGAGTTCCCGATGGATTACTAATAGGACTTGTGTCTGTAAGCAGATTCTAGATTGCTAACGCCCCGCAAGTCGTCGTCCATCAGGGGTGTACCAAGCAATAACGGGACAAATGAGTTCCCTGCTATGTTGAATTGATAGGAGATATCAGTGGTCGGAAAAAATTTTAAACAAACAGATCAGGAAAATAAGAGTAAGCCCGCTGTTAAAAAGCGAAAGCGTGGCTGGCTTATCTTTGGCGGAGTTGTCGTTACCCTTGCCGTTATAGGACATATCAGCAATGCAATGGAACAATCTCGCCTCGAGAAGGACAATGTTCCTATCATTATTTCCAATGTGGATGAAAACATTAAGCTTGATTATCATACGAATAAGCGTGAGATATCCGCTAAAATATCGGGCATTAGCTCATTCGCTGAAGTAAAAATATCGGAAAATAAGATTGAGGTTCATGATCGTAAAGACTCAGCTGGTAGTGTCAAGTATGAGATTAAAGACATCAAAGAGGGCGATAGCGATATTTCTATCTCTGTTGTTGACGGTAAGCGTCGCGGCGATAAGACCATTAAGATTCATCGTCAGACAAAAGCTGATTATGATAAGCAAGAGCTAGAAAAAGCTCTCAAGCGCGCCGAGGAATCAGTCAAAAAAGCCGAAGAACAATCGAGTGATGAAAATATATCTAGCGCCAAGTCAGATATTGGTAAATTACCAGACGGCAAACGTACGCCATTCTCTGAACGTATTGCCAAATTAGAAAAAGCCAAGCAGGAAGAAAAAGAGCGCGCCGAGAAAGCCAAGAGAGACGCTGAGGAGAAGAAAAAGCAAGAAGAGGCAGCGGTTGCCGCAGCTAAAGCTCGGCAGCAACAGCAGCAAGGGCGACCGCAGCCTGCACCTCGTCAAACTACCCCTACTCCTGCCGCTCCGCAGCCAGCTCCGGCAGAAATTCATTTCCGTAATTGCAAAGAGGCACGCGCCGCTGGTTATAGCCACATGCGCCGGGGTGAGCCTGGATATGCACTGCACCTTGATAGAGACGGCGACGGCATAGCTTGCGATAAGCATAAATAACTAAGCCAGCTTTTAATCTGGCTTAGTTATTTGTATAGTTTTTATATTTTAACTTTAACTTTGACCAACAGAATAAACCTTGAATGTTGAGGTTTTTAGACTATCTACTTTACCAGCCTCTACATATTTAAATGCTTCGTATGATCCAGACCCATTGCTTTTGAGGTCGTTAGCGTAAATCGTATCTTCTGCAAGTCGTGTGCCGCTAGCATCTACAGCCTCTATTTTAACAGTATATGATTTTGTCTCGGCATTCTTATTTGTAACCTTAACGCTTAACAGGGTTTTATTGATACCATATGCATCAGTAGTCGCTGAAAATTGGCCAACCTCAACACTAACATCGTTTTTGAGCAGCTCATCAGTCTTTTTGCCGCTCGATGTATCCACTGAATCCTGGATGGCTTTACCAGCATCGTTTATTGCTTTACCGTACATCGCTTGACTGGCTAGCACGATGCCAACGCAGACTAAGCCTATGATTAAAACGGCAATTGACATTCCGTGGCCTGCGCCGTCGTGCTTCTTAGCGCGAACAATGCCAACTATGCCAAAAAATATAGCGAGCACGCCAAGTATTGCGGCGAAGTTGTTAATAATCGGGATTGCCGATAACACTAGCCCGATAATACCCATAACTAATCCTGTTATGACTAGCCCAGATTTCTTTTGTTCGTTTTTGCCCATAATCCCCCTCAGGATTTTATTAATAATATAGATTGCCTGCTGAGCTGTCATAAAAAAGGACAGCCATTTGCTGACTGTCTAGATCTGACAAGGGAACGCATACGTCCACTTTATCGCACAATGGTTGCTCATTTGCAAAGTGAACCAGACTATGCGGTACCCAGTCAGATCTAGACGAATTCAGTATATCAATAAAAGATAAAAATTTGAATAGTTACAGTTTTTATACTGTCTTTGACAGTTGTTTTACCGTGTAGAAGTTTTCTATTTTTGTCGAGAGGCTTAATTATTATATATCATGCAGCACTCTTCTTCCGTCGTCGTCGGCGTTTCTTTGGTGTGGTGGTGTCGGTGGCTGCTGATTCAAATGCGCTGTTGCCGCGGATTTGCAAGATGACTTCGCCGCTGTCTGTGACGGGTTCGGGTTGTGGTGCGGGGTGTTGGGTGTTAGTGGCCGTGGTTCCCTGCATCGGTTGACTAGTGGCCGCCTGAACGGGCTGGGCTAGTGCGGCTGCGGCGACGGCTTGCGGGCGCGGCTGGCTGCTGGGCTGCTTTTGCGAGCGCGGCGGCATAATGACGGCGGCAATTTCTCGCTCAACGTCTTCCCGGCTCCGCGAGTACATGCGTCGTGAATGCTCGATGATGTGCGGCGTGTTGTCAGCTTGGCTTGGCGGGAGCTCGAGAGTGCGTGCGGAGAAAGCTGGAGTCTTCTCTCCCCCGATGACCATGTTGATGACGAAGTTGCGATTATGCATCTGCAAGAGGTCGACGGCTTCAAAATTTGGCTCAAATTGCTTGGCGAGAATTGGTGCGTCGTCGGCAGACACGCGGAATGAAATCATAGTGCCGACATTGCCAAAGACTGCATCACGCACGGTTTCGTTCATCTGTGAGATGTACTGGTTGGCGACGGTCAGGTTGAGGCCGTATTTGCGGGCTTCGGACAGGATGGTGGCAAATGAGTCGGTGGCAAAGTTCTGGAACTCGTCGACGTAAAGGTAAAATGGACGGCGGTCGCGGATGTCGGGGATGTCAGAGCGGCTCATAGCAGCCAGCTGAATCTTGGTGACCAGGAATGAGCCGAGGATGGCGGCGTTGTCTTCGCCGATCAAACCCTTGGACAGATTGACGATGAGAATTCTGCCTTCGTCCATGATTTGGCGGATGTTGAAGGTGGATTTGGGCTGACCGATGATGTTGCGGATGATTGGGTTGGCGGTAAAGGCGCCGACTTTGTTGAGGACTGGTGCGACGGCCTCGGCGACGAACTTGTCGTTCCAGCTGGCGAATTCGACGTTCCAGAACTGCAGAACCACAGTGTCGCGACAATAGCTCAGCGTTTCCTTGCGGAAGTTTTTATCAGTCAGCATGCGGGTGATGTCCAGCATGGTCGTCTCTGGCCGGTCGAGCAGCGCCAGGATGGTGTAGCGCAAGATGTACTCCAGCCGCGGGCCCCAACTCTCGCCAAACATACGCTTCAGGACGCCGATGACTTCTGATGAAATGTTGGTTTTTTGGTTCGGGTTGGTGACTTCCAGCGGGTTGAAGCCGAGTGGATAGGCGGTGTCGGCTGGGTTGAAATAGACAACGTCGTTCAGCCGTGAGCCAGGGATGAATTTCATGTTGTTGATGGCGAAGTCGCCGTGCGGGTCGATGATGGCGTAGCCTTGATTGTGAAAAATGTCGCTGAGCGCGAATAATTCGAGCAACCCAGACTTGCCTGCCCCCGTCTGGCCGATGATGTAAACGTGACGCGAGCGATCATAGCGCAGCATGCCGAACTGGTGGTTAATGCCGCGGAAGTTGGTGACGCCAAAGGCGGAAATTTGGTCGTCATTGGCGTCGCTGCCGGTCAGGACAGGCAGCTTGGATGGCGGTTCGGCGGTTTTGGCGCTGGCCCAGACGATGTTTGGCGTCTCGACATTGGTGTGCGGCAAGTGAAAGACAGAGGCCAGCTCTTCGATGTTGAGAATGTAGCCATCACCGTAAAATGCACGCTTGCGGTACTTGTCGAGAAACTCCTTGCCGAACGCACCCTTGACAGCGCGAAAGCCGTTGAGGTTGGTTGAGTTGAATTGCTTAAAAGCACCGACCAGCGCCTGCATATGTAGCTTGGCGCTGGTTTGATCTTCGCCAAGGTACGCCAGGCGGATCTTGACGTCGTAGCCTAATTTAGTGGCCTTCTTCTCTGCCTCAGAGACGCGCGTCTTGTCGCGCTCAGATAGCTCGGGCGCTTTTTTGCCATCACTTCCTTGGCCTGGTGGCTTCCAGAGCGCCTCCAGTAGCGTACCAATCCATTGCAAGCCTCTACCGCCGAGTCCGGGGATAAGCTTATGTCCACTCTTGACGCTGGCGATCCAGCGATCGGCGGACTGTTGCCAGCTGTCGGCGATCGGCCTGATGAGCACCTGCACCCAGAGTTCCTCGCCGGTCAATTCTAGCTTGGCCAGCGTACCAGTAATTCCCGCCAGTGGATCGACTTCAAAGGTCTGAAAGGTGCGAATTGGCAAGAACTCTGGCGCCGTCAAGGTTAGCTCAGTGGTGTACACGGTGGAGTGCTCACGCTCGTGCTCGGTGTAATCTTCGCTGGCGACGTGGATTTGAACGGTTGGGTACTGGGCGTAAATTTGTCCCTCGACGAAACTTTGTAGCGTTCGGGGCACCCAGACGTAAAAACGAATTTGACCGTTGACCGAGGCGATTTCAAAGCTGATATGCTCCTGCCGCCCGCCCGATAATTTGAGCTCGCGTTTGTCGCGCAAGATGCCGTGCAGGCTGGCGAATAATTGCTCGGCGGCCAGCTCTTTCTTGTCGTTGGCTTTGGGAATTTCGAGTACCAATAACACGCTCTCGGTCGGTTCGAATTCGTCGGCCCGCTGATAGTTGCGCCACGTCAAAAATGATAGCACGGCTGTGATGGGTATCCAGACGTACCACTGCGTTAAAAAACTAATCATCGAAGAGATAATTTCCATGCTATTTCATTATCTCACCCCTTATAGATAAATGCAAACCTAGGCTTCGCTGACCAGAATGTAGGTGGCCTTGGCGGAGCGTTGGAATTGCGGTTTGGCTTGCAAGTTGAGCAGAATGGTGGTTTCTTTGACTTGACGCTTGTCGAGGACGCGCTTCACGATTTCATCGCGGTGCAGCGGCTCGCCGGCCTCGCGTAGGACGCTGGCGATGATGTCGGCGACGGTACCGCGAGCGTAGCCCCATGATTCGAGGGCATAAATACCGCGGCCGATCAGAACGAAGCGCTTGTCTTTGATGAGTTCGTTGTGAATGGCTTGGATGGTGACATCTTTGCGTTTGAAATCGCTGTCCTTGATGGCTTTAGCAATGTCCGAGAAGTGCATTGGCTGGCCGTTGCTGTCGAGAATGACGAAAATCTTGTCACGAATGGTTTTTGGGTTGACGAGCGGCCACTTGATCAGGCCCCACAAACCGCGGAGGTGAGCTAGTTTCTTGCTGATTGAGGCGAGCGCGGCAATGTTGGATGGGTGCTCGTAGTTGAGCGTTTTGTGTAGTTCCTCGGCGGTGACTGGCTGGCCGTGCTGTTTGATGGCTTTGATGATTTCTTCGACTTGCTTCTTGATATTCTTCTCGTCGTTTGGTGTGCCGATGATGGCTGAGTGGTAATAGTCATCGTTCTCGGTGATAATGTTGATTGATGGATTGAGCTCGGCGATAAAGGCGACATGGGATCGTTCGCTATCGGTGACATCTCGGCCGAGGACGTGCTTGGCGAGATTATGTAGTGGTGCGGCTCGGCCCATTTCTGACAGGTGTGAAGTGACCATCTTTTCAGCAGCCGAGGCACTTGGTATGCCGCCATCAGCTACCAGTAGACGGAGGCGAACGAGGATAGCCTTCTCCAGCTGGCGGACACGCTCACGAGTGATCCCGAGCATGTCGCCGATCTGCTCCAGCGTCTCTTTGCTGCCGTATAAACCAAAGCGACGGCTAATAATCTCTTTCTCGCGCTCCTGCGGAATTTGCGCCAAAACATCCTCGGCCGCTTGCCGAAGCTGCTTGTCTGGTGCGCTCTGTTCTTGTGTGTCGCTCATGGCTTTATGTTAAATCCTCTCTGCCTCACCTCAGAAGTTATGTTGATATATGACGATATTGCTATTATACAATAAAATATTTTCGTGTCAAGCAAGTCGTATAGTACGCCATAATTATAGCATGTATTTAACAATTTTTGCAATGAAATGGTGTGATAGTTTTTAATTTTGTGAATTATGGGAATGTGGTCTATACAGCACTAATAAAATGTGGCTTGATTGAGTTATTTTGCGGGTCAATTACTTCTTTGAGCGCCTGCTTTTTCTCGGGGATTTGGATGATTTGGCCGAGGCGCGGCCGCGGCGAGCTGGTTTCGCGGGTGCGGCTTTTAGGAGTTCCAAGGCCTGCTCGTGAGTGATGGTTTTTGGGTCGGTGTCTTTGGGGATTTTGGCGTTTTTCGTGCCGTCGGTGATATATGGGCCGAAGCGGCCGTTGAGGACTTTGACGCCATCGCCAAAGTCAGCGATATTTTTCTCGGCCTCGGCTTGGAGTTTGGCGGTGTAGAGCTCGCGGGCTTTTTCTAGGGTGATGGTGTGCGGATCTTCAGGCTTGATAGAGACGAAAAGCTTGCCGACTTGGATGTACGGGCCGAAGCGGCCGATGTTGGCTTTGATGTCTTGCCCGTCTTCGGTTTGACCAACGACGTGCGGCAATTTGAACATTTCTAGCGCCTGCTCCAGAGTGACGGTCTCAATTTTCGCGCCTTTTGGTAGCGGTGCAAAGCGCGGTTTGTCCTCGTCGTTAGTGGCGCCCAGCTGCAACATTGGGCCAAAACGGCCAAAGCGCGCCAGGATTGGCTTGCCAGATTTTGGATCGATGCCGACTTCACGGTTAGCGCCAACTTTACTGCGGTCGATGCCGCCTGACTGTTCGATTAATTTGTGAAATGGCGTGTAAAATCCGTTGAGCATGGCGCTTTTAGCCAGCTCGGCGGCGGCGATTTTATCAAATTCAGTTTCGACATTGGCGGTGAAATCATAGTCAACGATTTGCGTGAAATGGTCGGTCAAAAAGTCAGCGATCAGTTCCCCGCTCGGCGTTGGGATGAGTTTACCGCGAGTGGAGCCGGTTTTTTCTTGGACGACGTCGCGGCTGACTTCTTCGCCGTTATAATTCAAGACGATGACGTCGCGCGGGCTCCCTTCGCTGTCGCCTTTTTCGACGTAGCCGCGGGTCTGCACGGTGTCGATGATGGTGGCGTAGGTGCTTGGCCGGCCAATACCGAGATCTTCGAGTTTCTTAACCAGTGAACCTTCGGTATAGCGGGCTGGCGGTCGGGCGAAGATTTGGCGGGCGGTGATGTCGTGGGTTTTAAGTGTGTCGCCGGTGTGGAGTTTTGGTAAGAGTTCATCTTTGCCGCCGCCGTAGACGCGTAGGAAGCCGTCAAAGGTGATGACTTCGCCTTTGGCTTCGAAGTGTAAGTCTGCAGTAGCCGCCTCTCGGACACCATCAGCAAAGTCAGCATCACCAGCGCCACGCTCCCGCACTGGAGTACTCTTTTCGCTTGTATCTCCACTGGAGATACTACGCGAGCGTTCGGCTGAAACGTTCGCTTCTCGCGAACGTTTCACAGCCTCCAGCGCAGAAGGTGCCGCTGTTGCTGGCGCATCTGGCGCGAGCGGCGTCTCGGAAAAAATCTGGGATTGTCTCGGGTCCCGGATTGTTTTATGAGACGTCTGAGTGCCGTCGATAGCAATTACCACCGTGGTCTTCTCTAATTTTGCTGCCGACATTTGCGATGCTAGGGTGCGGCGGCGAATGAGGTCGTAGAGTTTCTGGTCGTACTCGTTGGAGGTGACGGTTTCGCGGGTAATGTCGGTCGGGCGGATGGCTTCGTGGGCTTCTTGGGCGGAGGCGGATTTGGTTTTGAATTTGCGCACAGTCGAATAATCCGGGCCGTACAACCGCTTGATAAAGTCGGTGGCGCTAGCGATGGCCTGCCCGCTCAAATTGACCGAGTCGGTACGCATGTAGGTGATTTTACCGTCTTGGTACAGCCGCTGGGCTGAGGCCATGGTAGCTTTGGAGCTGAAACCAAGCTTGGCGTTGGCCTCCTGTTGCAGAGTTGACGTCGTAAACGGCGCGGCTGGGTTGCGGGTGCCAGGCGTCTTTGAGATGTCGCTGACGGTGAACGTGGCTGGCTTGAGGCTGTTCAAGAATTCGTGAGCAGCTGCTTCGGAATCAAATTTTTGATTGAGCTCGGCTTTGAATTCTTGATTGTCGTGGATGAATATGGCGGTCACCTTGAACTGCGAGCTGCCTTCAAATTTCATGATTTCTCGTTCGCGTTCGACCAGTAATCGCACCGCTGGGCTCTGGACGCGGCCAGCCGACTTGCCTCCCGGCACTTTTTGCCAGACTACGGGGCTGAGCTCAAAACCAACCAATCGGTCGAGAATTTGCCGTGCCTGCTGCGCTTGCACCAGGTTCATGTCGACGGTGCGCGGGTTTTTGATGGCATTGGTGATAGCATCTTTGGTAATCTCGTGAAAGACGATGCGTTTGGTCGTCTCAATCGGCAAATCCAATACTTTACAGAGGTGCCAGGCAATGGCCTCCCCTTCGCGGTCTTCATCGGTGGCCAGCCAGACATTGTCTTTGCCAACAGCCTTGACATTTTTCTTCAGCTCGCTGATGACTTTCTTTTTCTCTGGGTCAACTTCGTAGATAGCAAAAAAATCATTCGCCACATCAATTGGCGGCGTGCCATCTTTGGTTTTTTTGACAATTGAGCGGATGTGTCCCACGCTTGACAGGACATGAAAATCCTTGCCTAAGTATTTCTCAATGGTTTTAGCTTTGGCTGGTGACTCGACGATGACGAGATTTTTCATAACTCTATATTATATCAAATCACCTCGCAACCACAACCGCCGAGGATGTTTGGGTGCGAGAGCCTCTTATTGCTGTTGGCGTATTTCTTCCTTGACTTGCTTACTGAGTTTGGCGGCACGTATTATATATTGAGCGGCTGCTAGGCCAGCAACTGGTAAGTATATTTTAGATACTCCGTCACCGAGGCTACGGAGTACCTTTGCTGTTTTCTCGTGGCCAAACGACTCTGCCGAGCCGCTGAGTATGTATAATGATGTCGCGGTCGACACGAGGGCGCCACTGATGCGGCCAACCTGTGTTGGTCGGAGCGGTTCGGCCTGGCTGGGGAGTTGGCGGTGCTTTTGTTCCGCTATGAGCGTGGCTATTGCTTTGGTCGCCTCGAGGCTGGTCATAGATGCAACGACAGTCTTTGAGGCGAGACCATCTTCTACTATCTTTAGGAGTGCAGTGGCGGCGACCACTTTATCTCTGATGGGGTCAAGCTTGATACCGAGTTTTGATTGCTGATGGAGGCGTCTCGCTAGTGTTCCATCAGCCTTGTCTGACAGTTCGCCAATGACCAAGGCAGCGATACCCTTAACGGTGCCGGCGTTTCGGATGCCGTATATGCTGCATAGTCCACCTATCGTAGTAACGATATTGGGTAGCGTGAGTATGTCGTCTGATACCTCTTGGTCGATAGGGGTGTCTGGATTATGGCACGTTTCAATGGTTGTATTGGGCCTTGATAATTCTCTCCTCATTGGGACTAGCATAGCATCGTAGTAGATAATGTTACAAGCATAGACGCATTGTTGACACTAGTTAAGCGTCCAGTTATTCGCCCCAAGCGGCTTGATCACGCCGTTGATCTCTAACATGGTTAGTGCCGTGGCGAAGTCGGCTGGGTTGAGACCGGATTGTTGCTGTAGTTGGTCGCCGTCTCTGAGGCCGGTTCGGAGTAAGTCGATGATAGTGTTTTCGGCTGGGGTTTCACCGAGGGGGGTGACGGCTTGGTCGGTGGCAGATTGAGTGGTTGACGGGGCGATGACATCGAGGATGTCCGTGGCAGTGGTGGCGACGAGGGCGCCTTGTTTGAGCAGCGCGTTGCAGCCAGCAGACAGCGGGCTGGTGATGTTGCCCGGCACGGCAAAGACGTCGCGGCCTTGGGATAAGGCGTGAGCGGCGGTGTTCAGTGTGCCGCTGCGCTCGGCGGCCTCGGTGATGATGACGGCGTCAGCTAGGCCGGAGACCAAGCGGTTGCGCTCCAAGAAACTCCAGCGATTGACGACTTTACCGTCGCCTTTTTGCCACTCAGAGAGGATAGCGCCGCCGTTTTTTATGATATTCATGGCTAATTTGTAATTGGTTTGCGGCGAGATGTCGGGCAGTTCATTAGGGATGACGCCGATGACTGTGCCGCCAGCCTCCAGGGCGGCTTTTTGGGCAATGCCGTCGATGCCGAGCGCCAGGCCGCTAACGATGATGCAGCCGGCTTTTGCCAGGTCGCTCGCCAGCTGCTCGGTCACTTCCCGGCCGTACGCCGAGGGTTTGCGTGAGCCAACGATTGCCACGACCGGTGCACCGCTCGTCGGCAATGTTCCCATGAAACACAAGCTTTTCGGTGGATTGGCAATACTTGCCAACCTCTGGGTAAAATTATGCTCATCTGGACGGATTCTATTGATTTCCATGACTTTTGTGATAAAAAGTATTGACATGTTGTCAAATGCTTGCTATAATCAGGAGCGATTGGTTAGCCGAAGTGCTAATCAAAAGCACCTTATACCCCCTATTCTAACTAATATGTTAGGTTGCGCGCAATGGCATTAAGTATTCTTACCCTCCACTTTTTGCGATTCAACGTTACGCGCATACTAACCCCTTTAACTGCCCTTTTTTGAAGGCGACCTCTGTTAAGGTGAGCACTGGATGGTGTTGATATTATAATCAGGCGCGGACTTTTGGAGTTTTAGTCACGACGCTTCACTGAGACGGGAGCTCGGGTGGGTTGAAGGGTAACAAAGCGCCAGGTGATGCCCACCCTTACCTGGCGCTTTTTTAGTTGGGTTTTTGATGTGATCTTGCACCGTGTAAATGGAGGTTGGGTGTGAATTGGTGTGGGATGGTTTGCTAGAAAGTGAATTTTTGGGTGGATATGCGTGAGCATAATATTGACTTTTTGTCTCTAAAATAGTATAGTGAATACATATGACGCAGATAATTGAGCACGATACCTTAGTCAAGTTAAGCCAAGAGCGCCCGTTGGTGTTTCGAGCCCAAGCGGCCGCCGTCTTGGCGCGCGTGCCGCGACGATTTCGACGAGATGCGCGGATGCTGAATCGTAGCAAGCGCACGATGCACGATATGCTGACGGCGTGGCGGGACGAATGGTTGCCGAGGCTAGAGACGATCACCTCGGCGCATAATGCGACAACGTTGCAACAAGCCTTGCAGGAGGATTTGCTGGCCGAGACGTCGTCGCAGCAACGGCTGATCGCCATGATGATACCGGTGCGGCTTGAGGAGGAGCGACTGGCCTTTGCGGGGTCGCAGTTTACGTCAAAGCGAGAGAAAAAGCCGTATCAGCGAACGCTGGCGTTCGCCCAGCAGCCAATTGAGGTCTGTCGACAGCAGGTTGAAGATTTTATGAGGTACGAACTGTACCGGGCGGTGCTCGGTGAGGTCGGTGTGACCGTGGTGGACAAGCAGGCGCGGCCTTTGGTGCGGTGCTGGCAGCGGCTACGGGCCGGTCGTCAGGTTAAGAAACTGCGACGTGAGGTAACGAGGCGCTTGGCGGCGATTGAGCGAGAAATGACGGCGATTGAGCAGGAGCGCGGCGGCTTGGCGGCCCGGCTGTTCGGGCTGAATATTGATTATGTGACGGTGTTGGCAGCGCGACAGGAGTACGAAAAGGCGCTGGGCCGGCTGAGTAAAAAAGCGGCCGAGAGCCCGGCCAAGCGGCTGGCACTATACGAGAAAAAGACCGAAGCGATTCGCGAGGAATACCTCGACACAGTACCGGGCGTGGCGAATTTGTCAGAAGCGCAGCGGGCGGTCAAGGAAATTGATTCGGTGCTGCTCGCGATTTTTGACCTAGACGCGACCGCGCGCAACGAACTGATGAGCGCGTTTAAGCGCTACCGGACGCTGACGCGTGAGCGCGACATGCTACGGGCAAAGCTTGAGGTGTAGTTTGTAAGAGAGATATCGGGCCGTGTGGTTCGTTGGAATTGAGATAGCTGCTGCCGGCGGCTGATTAGGCTTGGCTCGTCGTCTTGGTTGAGCCAGGCTGCGTATCACCAGCTGCCATGCAGGTCTGGCACACTCCTTCGAGTTCAAAGTGGTGGCGCTCGACACGGAAGTGATGGCGCTGGCCGATCAAGGCGATGAGCCGTTCTAGCTCTGGTGTCTCCAGCGGTTCGGCGTTATGACAGCGTGTGCAGTAGAGGTGGTGATGATGTTTGATGAATGGCTCGGCGAGCTCATAACGGACTTTCCAGCCGATGTGGATGGTGTTAATGACGTGAAGCTCGTGAAAGGTTTCGAGAATGCGATAGATGCTGGTGCGGTTAGTGTTCGGGCAACGCTTGGCGATTTCGGCGATGGTCAGTGGTACGTCGATAGATTCGAGTGCCGTAAAGACTTCGCAGCGTGATTTGGTCAGGCGAAGGTCGGCTTGGCGAAAGATGTCGCGTAAGGTATCCATGTCGCAATTGTAGCACTTATTGCGACAAAATTGCAATAAGCTACACAATACGCCATACTGATGAGCTATGAAAGAATGTATTGAGCGAGTGCTGAGCTTGCCGCAGCTCACACCTTCTGAGGAAGTTAATGCGGCGTTTACCGAATTAGTTGATGCGGTGGTGGCGCACGGTAAAGAGCCACTGCTGCGTGACGAGGATATTCGCCGTCAGGTGCAGCAGCGCTGCGCGGTAGCCGAAGGAGAGTTGGAACGACACTGGTCGGGGCGCATCACAGAGGCGGATAACCCGTGGGCAGAGTTAGAAGCGTTTCCGTATCATGAGAATTATAAAGAGTTGACGCGGCGTGAGATTGGGCTGCTGGGACGGACTGGGCTGCAGCTATGTGGTTGTTCGTCGGAAGTGGCGATGATTGGTAGTGGGCCGTTGCCGCTGACGGGATGGTGGCTACATCGGCTAACGGGAGCGCGGATTACGCATGTTGATGCGTCGGACGAGGCAATTGAGTTATCGCGCGGCCTTGCCACGGCGCTTGATTGGCCGGGTAAATTTGTGACTGGTCTGGGTCAGTCGGTGGCGCTGGATGAGGGGCGATATGATGTGATATATGTAGCGGGACTGGCTGGCGAAACGCTGGCGGAAAAGCAAGCGATCGTTGATCATGTACGACCAGCACTTACACCAGACGGGCGACTGATCGCGCGCGGGGCGTACGGGGCGCGCACCCTGCTCTATCCAGGATTTGATGCTCACGCTTTTGAGGGTGTGCGGCTGATGGAGGAATACCATCCGACAGATGGGGTGATTAATTCGGTCTTTGTGTACAAGCAGGCCGCTTAGGCGTGAGAGCGTTGAAAACTAATTGAGACATTGTCGCAATAATGATACATAGCTAGACGCCGAGGAATTCGTATGGATTGGCTGGTTCGGTGGTTGGGGTGATGGTGGGGTTGGTGAGGACGTAGACAGCTCGGCCGCCGGATAGTTCACGTTTAACCTGGCCGCTTAGGCGTAGCCATTGGTTGTTGCGGTAACGCTCGGCGTCTGGGGATTTAACGAGAATGCTGATCGGGGTGCTGTCGACAGCGCAGCAGCTGATAACGAAGCGTGATAGTTCGAAGTAGCGGTTGTCGTAAAAGCCACTCGGGTCGCGCGCCACGAAGCCAGTGACGTCGATGGTTACGCCGTCAAAAAAGCTGTCATTCGGGCAGTCATCAAACGCGCTACGCCAGCGGTTCATGGAAACGGGTTTGCCGTCAAGCGGCTCTGGTTTGTCGCAGCGGCCGGTCGTGCTGGTTGGCCCGGACGTGGCGCGGTTGGCAGCGCTGGACGAGGACAGTGGACGCGGCGGCAGGACGATGGCCAGAGCGAGGATGCCGGCGGTGATGATTGAGAGTATGGGGATGGTGCGTCGCGGCTTTTTTGGATGCTTGGTGGGTGCCGGGCGGGCGGAGGCTCGTCGCTTCCCTGCTAGGTTATGGCGCAGCTGTAGAACAATATCGATAAGGAGTAACATGCCACCAGCCACGGTCGCCACGACGGCGAGCAAATGGTAGCGCGGATGAATGTAAAAGCCGAGCTGGCCGCGGACGGCGATGAGGATGATGTAGCTACAGGCAAGTAGCCCGCCGCCAGCGCGCAGTAGTGGGCCGAGTTTAGCGCGCATAGAGATTGACTCCGATCCCTGCCGCGAGCGACAGACTGAAAATAATGAGCATAACCAGCAGGATAAATCGCGGACGAAAGGTGCTTCGCATGAGGAGAATCAGTTTGATGTCGATCATCGGGCCAGTCAGCAGAAAAGCGAGGACGGAGCCATTGGTGAAGATACGGGCGTAAGCCAGCGCAAAAAAGGCATCGACGCTGGAGCAGATAGAGACGACGAAGCCGAGGCCGATCATGGCGATGACCGACAGGATGGTGTCGCCGCCGACGGCGTTGATGATGGAGCGCGGAACGAAGACTTGGGTGGCGGCAGCGATCATGGCGCCGAG
Organism: Candidatus Saccharibacteria bacterium oral taxon 488; assembly: GCA_010202845.1. Lineage (NCBI taxonomy): Bacteria > Candidatus Saccharimonadota > Candidatus Saccharibacteria bacterium oral taxon 488. The sequence goes on from CP047921.1 coordinate 286,036, forward strand.
GACCAGCATGGTGGTGAGCTGCCAGAATTCGTTGCGGGAATCAGCGAGGATGTGGCGAAAGGTCGTTGGATGACGGTCGGTGCAGGAGGCAGCAAATGACGGCTGGAGGACGTGTTTGGGGTGAATAAAGCTGACGATCAGGGCGGTCAGCTGGACGATTAGAAAGCCAAAGCCGATGCGCCACCAGACCATGCGCGGTTCAAAACTAAAGGCGGTCATAGTGGCGATGATGGTGATCGGATTGAGGATCGGCGCGGCTAAGAGAAAGCTGATGACGTCGGCGGGCTTGAGGCCGTGTGCTAGGAGGCTGCGGGCGACTGGCACATTGCCGCACTCGCAGACTGGCAGCGCGATACCGACGAGCGAGAGGAGAATGCGGCGGATGAATGTGTGTTTGGGTAGGATTTTAAGCAGTCGGTCTGGCGGCAGGAAGCGGCGAATGAGAGCAGAAACGATGATGCCGATGATGAGAAACGGCGTGGCCTCAACGATGACGCTGCAGGTTAGCGTCAGGAAATCTTGTGCCAGCGGTGCTAGCGTCTCGGCCCACGTGTGCGGCGGATGGGCGATCAGCCAGAGGTCAATTTGTAAACCATACTGCATCACAACGATGCCAAACAAGCCGACGATAGTCCATCGGATCGCGTCGCTGTGGTTTTTGAACCAGGCGCCAGCGCGCTGATATATTGTCTGTAGTGACGGCATAGTTTCTATTATACTACTCCCCGCCTAGCATGCTATACTAAAACTCAGTATGAAACATTGGCTCCACTCGCATCACCCATTTCGGATTTTTTGGTTTTCGGCGTTGTTGACGCTGGCGTTGGGCGGGTTGATTTTCGGTCATTTCGGCGCGAGCGGCTTGTGGTTGTTTGCAATTTTGGTGGTGCTGGAAGTGACGTTTAGCTTTGATAACGCGGTGATTAACAGCAAGGTGCTGGCTGGCATGAGCCAGGTTTGGCAAAAGGTGTTTTTGACAGTTGGGATTTTCGTGGCGGTGTTCGTGGTGCGGTTCGTGCTGCCGATTATCATCGTGATGGTGGCGAGCGGCCATGGCTTCATGGAAGTGGTTGATTTGGCGCTGAATAGGCCGGCGGAATACGGTCATATTTTGCATGAAGCCTCGCCGATGATCGATGCCTTTGGCGGCGCGTTTCTGATTATGATTGGCCTCAGTTATTTCATTGATTATAACAAGCGCGTGCATTGGATGCGGCATGTCGAGCCGTGGCTGGCCAAGGCTGGGCGGTTCGAGAATTTCAAGGTGTGTTTGATGCTGGGCGTGGCGGCGGTGCTGTATTTTACGGTCGAGCCGCCGCATCGAGCGCTGGTACTGATCTCGTCGGTGTTGGGGATTATACTGCATATCGGGCTGGAATTGTTCGGCTCATTCTTCCATGAGGATGATGCTAAATCAGTCAAGGTCAAGGTTGGTTGGGCGGCGTTCGCTAGCCTGCTCTATCTGGAAGTGTTGGATGCTAGTTTTAGCTTTGACGGCGTCATCGGCGCGTTTGCTATCACCAGCAGCGTGCTGCTGATTGTGGCGGGCCTGGGTGCTGGAGCGATTTGGGTGCGGTCGCTGACGGTGTATTTGCTGCGGACGGGCATGCTCAGTAAGTATAAATATCTGGAAAATGGCGCGCACTGGGCGATCATGGCGCTGGGTATGATGATGATTGCTAAGTTGTTTCATCTGGAGCTGCCGGAATGGGCGACGGGAGGCTTGGGGCTGCTGTTTGTGAGCTTGGCGGTTGGCAGCAGTATGCTGGAGGCGCGAGCGATTAATTTGCAAGAAGCAGCTGCGGCGAAATTGCATAGCGCTGAGCGGCGGCTGAAACACGGCGCGGCGAAAATTGTGCCGCGAAAGCGACGGTAATTAGTATTTGGATTTTTATTTTTGGGCGGGAGCGTTTACTATTGCGACATTGTTGCAATAAGCATTTTTGATTTCGCAGGCGCAATGGTGTAGTGATGTGCCGGGGGGGTTAGAGCTTGACGCTTATGGCTGAAATGTGATCGGATAAAAAGTCATGAATCATTGTTTGCGCCGTTGGGATGGTCCAATTTTTCAAAATAGTTAATTCATCGCTATTAAAATTCATCATAACAAAACGGTCGGTTGAGACTTGCCGCCGCAGTAGATTGTCTGTACCGATACGAATATGCCAAAAGTCAGAACCAATGTGAGCATGAAGCGATTTTAAGCCGTTGCTGCCAGCGTCGCGCCCGCCTTTACGGACGCGGATTTTACCAAAATCAAGGTCGGTGTCATCGTGAATAATTAGTAAATCATCCAGTGTCAGTTTATAAAAATCCATGATCGCCCGCGCGGAAATACCGACGTTATTGTAGTACGTGGTTGGTTTGACAAGGAGGACTTTTTCTCGTGGAATAGTAACAGGTAGTTTTGTGCTAGCGGCTGAATCGACCGTAAAACTGTTTAATTCGGCAATATCCGCAAAGAATTTGGGCTTGTTGCTAAAATGTGCACTCTGTCCTGCCGCCAACTGGTTAACCACCAAAAAGCCAGCATTATGCCGCGTGTGAACGTACTTTTCGCCAGGATTGCCAAGGGCCAGAATTACTTTCATAGCCTTAGTATAGCACCTTGGCTGTGATGACGTATAATAGATGTATGGCGAAACGCGATGATGATTTGGAATTTAGTGTTAATGCGGCGTTTGACGAGGCGCGGGCGGTTGTTGACAAAGTGCCGCTATATTTGGTGAACGGCTCGCTGGGTGCTGGCAAGACCAGCGTGTTGGAATTCTTATTGCAACAAAGTGACTATAAGGGCGCGCGGGTGATTGAAAATGAATATGCCAATGAAAATGTCGACGGCTATCGGCTGGAGGGATTGGCGGAGATGGTGACGACGCTGGCTGGCGACTGCGTCTGCTGCTCGTCGAAACACGCGCTAACGCGGATGCTGCTGGACTTTTGCCGGAATTCGCCGGCGCCAGTGTTTATCGAGGCGACGGGCGTGGCGCGAACGATGAACTTGGTCGAGAAATTGATTAATGCACAAATCTTCAATAAGTATGAGTTGATGCAGAGTTTTTATGTGATCGATGCGCACGAGATTTTGCGCGGGATTGAGCCAGCGCACGAAGTTGAACTGCAAGCAGCAGACGTGATTTTGGTGACCAAGGAAGATTTATTGAACGATAGCGAGCTGGCTGAATACGAAGCAAAACGCCGCGCCCTACCCTACGCCAAGGTGTTCAGTGCGCCGCACGGTCGGTTTGAACTCAGTAAATTAACCACGCCGTCGGGACTGCTTGCGTTTTTTGATACGTATGATGGCGAGCTGGCGGTGCCGGATAATCCGACGTATGCAGTACTGGATGTTTCGGGCATGAATATCGCGGCGTCGGCGCTAGAAAACATGTGGCTGGAGTTGTTCAGGGCGTATGGCCTACGACGGATGAAGGGGTGCTTTATTAGTGACAACGGCGCGCACCAGCATGTGGAGGCGACCGAGCAGCAAATTCAGATAACTCATGCCAAGCCTGAGGAGGCAGCAAAAATCGTGCTAATCGGCGAACGGGCGGATGAGATTACCCGTGAAGCTTTGGCGGCGCAACTAGTGATGTTTGAATAAATTGTTCGCTTTCGTCGTTTCCGACTCATCAGCATAGACATGCATCTATGGAGCGAACTGACAAGCAGAAGGTGGAGGAAAGTTAACTTTGCCCGCCAGTTCGTAAATGGTGTGTATTTATCAATCACCCCCCTTGGTGTGATTACGAATGGTTTAGACAGGGTATGGACCTATTGGGATATTTCTGTCTGTTCCGTATGCTTTACGGTATGCCTCCTCAATCCACGCTGGGTCAGAGTCGTGGTGGACTCTTATGGTGTACCCGTTGAACTTGAAGGTGACGAGCACCTTCTCCTTTACTGCTGCGGTCCAGCCATTGGACCGCTCCAGCCGCTCAGCCAACTGGATGGCCATCCATGCCGCATCAAGAACAAGCGTTCTTGATTTGACGATGAGTTCAACTGCTACGATACAGTAGTCGTCTGTCATAATGTTCTTCCTCCCCACCCGAGCGGATGCTCATGTGAAAAACACTGGTCGACACTCGGATGGGTCGACTCGAGATGGGGTGTTTTGGTGCTTCTTATGATACACCACGACATCCCACCTCAAATCGAAACTTTCTCTGCTTGTCAAACTACACTTTCGGACAAGGATGTACTCAACTCGTCAACAAAAGCTGATATATATATATCACTAATAGAACAAAATGTCAATGGATTTTGTCAAAAATGTGGTGTAATATTTTTTCTCACCCCTGTTATGATCATAGATAACTTTTTATAGAAAATAGTAGCCGGTGCTTTCTGATAACAGTAACTTGGCGCAGCATGATAAGAACGGGTCGGAATGTTGGTATTTCAAGAACATCAAAACGCCGACAGGTACATAAGCGCGTCGGCGTTTTGTTAGGATTTTTATAGCCTAGAAACACTTGATATCAAGCGTACAATTGTTACTGGGCTTCAGGCGGAAGAGGTGAGCGGTATCCACTTTGTCGCTCGCGTACTTCGTTATACCATCCTAATAGCTCTTGACCATGATCCCAGCCCCACGCTGAGTCTGGCAATAAATAACCAGTTACTGCATTAAACAATGGATCTGAGGTATTTACCCTGATATCCAATATTCTTAGGGCCTCTCCGGCAATATCTGCTACGGTTGCAGTCTCGTTATTGTTGAGATGATCTTGCATGAGCTTTGCCAATAGGAATGTGTAAGAGCTGTACATGACTCCTCTTGCCTCAAACTCACTCGTAAATGGCTCTGCTTGTATTGGGTTATCTCTGTCGCCATAGATATTAGGTGGTAGCTGCGCCGCCGCTGCTCCAGCAAGGCGTATTTCTACGTCCCAGAGTTTTTCTTTTAGCCCCTCATATTTTTCTTGTCTGTTGATAATGATATCTGCCCGCTGAATATCATAATCGTCTTCATCGTTGCGCCGAGCTTCATCTTCCCGCGCCTCAGCGGCAAGGACTTTTTCTGGTATATCGTCCAGAGTTTTTATCACGAGTGGATATGTCTCTGCCATTACAGGATGCTCGCTATACGGATCAGGAACTTTTATCTGCTGATCACAGTGTCCGCGCATAACTCGCGCCCAAGCTGCCTCTAGTTTTTCGGGATCAGAATTTTCATATACGGGAACACAAACACCACCGAAAATAAGTAGCACCGGCTGGCCTTCTTCTGGTGCTTCTGGGCCGTTACTGATAGCATATTTGGCTATATCTACTGCATCAGAGAAAAATATTCTGGCATCAGCAAGGTCGTCGCCCAGCGCAAGTAATGGAGCTTTTTCTAGTGGCCCATGATACATTTCAGGCTCGCTAGGCTCGAGGGTGACTTCGGCAGGAGTTTCTGGGTCTTCCTGAACTTCTTCCTTGATACCCGCAGGATTTTCCTGAAGCGTGTCCCAGCGGGTTGCAGCATTATTTTGCCCTTCGCTCGGCATTCCCTCAGGTGGCTTTGGTATTCCTGTCATAGTCATAACTCCTTTCACATGGATTTTAGTGTGCTGAGATTATATCAGCAGTGTAGCACTATGTCAAGGTTATGGGAACTCAGCTCCAGTTATTAATACGCCGTTGAGTTGGTTCACTTCTTGTCAAGAACAACCAAGTGCTCACTATGCGGCGTGCGCGGGAAAAAGTTGTAGCCGCGGTGATGGACGATGCGGTAGTGCTGCTGGAGCAAGGCGACATCGCGAGCTTGGGTGACGGGGTTGCAGCTGAGATAGAGGATGCGCGGCGGTAGCTGTTGCAACAATGTCGCAATAACGTCAGGATGTAAGCCAGCGCGCGGCGGATCAACGATGACGATTTCCTTGCCTGTAATGTGGTCGAGGGCTTGTTCGCTGGGGGCGAGGACAGCGCGAGCGTCGGTGCGGTCAAGTTCGGTGATGTTGCGCTGCATTTCGCGGACAGCGTCGGTGTTGATTTCCACCAGCGTGACGTTGCCGCCGCCAATGGTCAGACCAATAGTGCCGACGCCAGCATAGAGGTCGAGGGCTGGCTCGCCCGTCTCGCAAACATCTTTTTCTTCAGGCCGGCGCGCCGCTAACTGATCTAGCTGGCGCTCTTGGCGCGCCTTTGCCGGAAAGGCAAAGCCTTCAGAAAAAGAGTTTGACGAGTCGTGCTGCTTGCTTTCTCTATGTTGCCCAGATTTTTTCTGAGATATTACTCGCTGTTGACTATCAATGTCGCCATGTGCCGCCAACTGAGCCCGGCGCTCTTGGCGCGCCTTATTGTACGGCATCCACTCCTTCATATCGCGCAGCGCCTGCTCGTAAACCGGGATGTTGACTTGGAAAAAGCCTTCGCAGGCGTAGCGGAATGGTATGCCAAGGATAGCGTCAGTCAAGGTGGTGTTACCGAAAAGCGCCAAGCGCTCGGTGATGCGGCTGGCTGGCGAGCGCGGGTCGGAATAGATAATTTCCCCGCCCTGAGCTGGTAGCTTGGCGGCTTCAGTAGCGGTAATTATTTCGGGCAAGCGATCTTTAACATACAACTGCCATACGCAACTTCCCGATTGATCGCAGCGGACGAGCAAGGTCTTGAGCTGGCGAGCCGCGACGCGTTTATGGCGCAGCAAATTGCGGATCGCCCGCGCCAGGTTATTGATTGCAGGGTGCGCCAAGCTCGTGCCATCGATGACAATCTTGCCTTTGCTGCCGCGGCGAAAAAATGCTAAATCAAGCGTATCGCCAGATGATTCTTCACGGTCGCTATCCGCGTCTATATCTTGGTTATTATCAGAAAATAATTCGGGACCCGAGACAAGCCCAGATTTTTTCTGAGATACCGCTCGGGATACCACCGATTCGCTGTACCAGCTAAATTCAACTTTGTTGCGATAACCATATGCGACATTGTCGCAATAAATGTCAATCGCCGCCGGTAATGTAACATTGTGCAGTGTAAAGGCGTCGTCGATCAGTTGCCTTTTGTATATCTGCTCTATCTCGAGCGGCATAATTTGCCAGGGGCTGGTCGACAGGTAACTATCTGGATCGCGCGGCTGGATGCGGTCGGGGCTTGGCAAAATTACCTCCTCGACAATCGCTTCGACGAAGTGCGATTTCTTTTTAGTAATGCGAACAGTGACCGTCTCGCTGGGCAGTCCGCCCCATACAAAACATTTGCGGCCGTCGGTCAGCGTCCCTAGTGCTTGCCCGCCGCCAACGACCTTCTCCAGTGTCAGCGTCTCAAAACTCTGTCGTTTCATCAAGAGTTATTATAACAGATTAGAAATTACACTCTGGCACGCCGCCAAACCAGCCGTTCTGCATATTGCGGCCAGTGCGGCAGGTGGTGCCATCTGAGAGCAGCACCTTTATGGCGTAGCGGGTCGGTACGACGCTGGAAGCGTGGGTCGTGTCAGTGGCTGCGAGATACCAATAATCGCGGCCTTCGTGGTCTTTCGGCAGCTGCTTGATGTAGCGTGGAATGAGAAGTGCGCCGAGCTCACCACCATTACAAATCTTCATATTAGCGGTGTTATAAATGGTGCAGGCGCTCGTCGGCCATGGATATTCGCCGTTGTCCGAACGATATTTCTCGATCGCCTCTTTGAGCATTGAAATATTTGACTTGGTTTCGTTGTCGCGAGCGGTGTTGTAGGCATTGCGCCAGACGAGGCCGCCCAAGGTAGCGAGGATCGCGATAACCACGATAATGATGATAACCTCAACGATAGTAAAGCCATACTGCTTATGCATATGACGATTGTAGCGCGTTTTGAGCCCGATCGCAAGGCTGGTAATTGCGTAATTGTTATGATACACTAATCCTTGGTATTGGGCCGTCGCCAAGTGGTAAGGCACCAGGTTTTGGTCCTGGCATTCGGGGGTTCGAATCCCTCCGGCCCAGCCAAGCAAAGACACGTAATTATTCTAAATCTCCTCCGGCTTCCGGTTCAATCGACGCCGTGCATTATTACGCCGGCTACCACGGGTCGTTCCTATATATAAAACTGATCTATATTGGCCGACAGTGTCGAGTCAAGCTCAACCTGCCCCAGCTCATCGGCCCCAATATACCGCAGCTCGCTGACATCTGTCGTGGTTGTGGGTGGTGACACGGGGCGAACTTGATAGGCGATGATAAGCACCGGGGTGTTGAACTTTTTGCTCCATGTCGGGATGATGATTGGCGCTGCGCTTGCAATTTCTATCTCAGCGCCCAGCTCTTCTCGGCACTCACGCCGCAAGGCCTCGGCTATGCCCTCGCCGTGTTCCAGCCCGCCGCCGGGTAAATCCCATGTATCGCTCCTCTCGCGGACGAATAGTAACTTTCCGTCCTCATAGATCAGTCCCTTGACTGACACGCGATAGGCGGCTCGGATATGTTTGAGCTCAGGCATGGTCATTCCTCCTGCTTCGCCATTTGTGTATCTCGCAGGTGGTGATCGGGATAATGAATGAGGCGAGGCCGATGAGTGCGCCGTGCCAGAAGTTGATCGGCGTGATGTGGAGGATTGTGCCAAGCGGGCCGAAGAAGACGAGTAGCTGTAACATGACCGACAGGCCGATGCCAGCGTAAAAACTGGCGTTCATAACCTTGAGGCGAGTGAAGATTGACTCACTGTCAGAGCGGGCGTTAAAGGCGTTGGCCCACTGGCTGACCACCAGCGAGATAAAGGCCAGTGTTTGCGCGTAGTCGTGGCCATAATGCTTCTCGAAAAAGATATAGACCGCCAGCGCCATGACTGACATGGTGGCGGCGACGATGACCATCCGCCAGATCATTTGACGGCTGAGAATCGGTGCGTCGGGGCGTTCCGGCGGACGGTTCATGGCCTGCTTTTCGCCTGGCTCCAGGCCAAGCGGAATGACCATCGAGGTATCGGTCACCAGATTGACCCAGAGGATTTGCACTGGCTCCAGCGGCGTCTTGATGCCGATGAGCAGCGCGCCGAGCATGGTGATCAGCTCGCCGGTGTTAGTCGACAGTAGATAAAACAGCATGCGGCGAATGTTGGCGATGATGGTGCGGCCCTCGCGCATGGCGTCGATGATGGTCTTGAAATTATCGTTGAGCAGGATAATATCGCCAGCGTCTTTGGCGATGTGCGAGCCCGACCCCATGGCCACGCCGACATGGGCGTTGGTCAGTGCCGGTACGTCGTTGACGCCGTCGCCGGTCATGGCGGTGATGTGGTGCTTTTTGAGAATGGTCAGTAGGCGGTATTTTTGCTCGGGGATGACGCGAGAGAAGACCTTGGTTTTGGTGACGATGGCGTCCAGCTGATCATCGGACAGCTTGGTCATATCACGGCAGTCAAACACCTCATCGCGGCTCTCGACCATGCCAAGCTCTCGGCCAATCTGATAGGCCGTCTCGAAGTGATCGCCAGTGATCATCCGTACCGACACGCCCGCTTTCAGAGCAGCGCGGATGGCCCGCGGCGCCTCTGGTCGCAGCACGTCAGCCACGGCCACGAAGCCAGCAAGTGTCAGGCGCTGCTTGCCCAGTTGATCAAAGCTATCAATTGCCTCGTCCAGTTCGCCCGTCGCCAGCCCAATTACTCGGTAGCCGCGGGCGGTCATCTCATCAAGCATTTGCTGGGCGCGCTTTTTGGTGCGGGCCGACACGCGACAGGCCGCCAGGATGGCTTCGGGCGCACCCTTGACGTACAAGCGGAACTGCCGGCCGTGATGCCAGATGGCGGCGGACATGGCGTGGGCTTGACTGAATGGCAGGTCGCGAACTGGTGCGTGGCGCGGGCTGGCGCTCTGCTTGCGGGCGTATTCATTGAGGGCGATATCCAGCGGATCGTGGCTCTTGGCGTGAGCGCGGTTGACCACCAGCCCGATGATGCGGTCGATGTTCTCTGTCGCCTCGTCCGGCGTCCAAGTTTGCTGAACGGTCAGCTTGTTCTTGGTCAGCGTGCCCGTCTTGTCGGTGGCGATGGTGGTGATGACGCCGATGGTCTCGATGGCGCGCATCTGATGTACTAGCGCCTTTTTAGCGGCCATCCGCCGCATTCCTAAGACTAACACCACGGAAATCGCAATCGGCAAGCTCTCCGGCACGGCACTTACCGCTAGGGCCATGACGAAGCGCAGGCTCTCCAGCACATCAATGCCGCGCAGCAAACTCAGCCCAAAGGCAACGAGGGCGATGGCCGAGACGGCGGCGATGACTTTGGTGATGAGGGTGTCGATTTTTCGCTGGACTGGGCTTTGGGTTGATTCACGCTTGGAGAGCATGGCGAGATTGCCGAACTCGGTCTGATTGCCTGTGGCGACGACCACGCCGGTGCCGGTGCCGCTGACGACGAATGAGCCTTGAAACAGCATGTTGGTTTGCTCGTACATTTCTTTGGTGCCGGTGAGGGCGTCGGTTTGTTTGGAGATTGGCAGTGATTCGCCGGTCAGTTGCGCCTCGTCCACCCGCAAGTTGGCGCTACGAATGAGGCGGATGTCGGCGGGAACTTTCTCGCCCTCAGCCAGCGAGACGACGTCGCCCGGAACTAGCTGGCTGGCGTCGATGCGCGTGGTACGATTGACTCGGTGGACGTCGACTTTTTGGGCGTCGTGACGGGACAGGCTGCGTAGCACACGGTCAGTTGAGAAGCGCTGAATGTAGAAAATAACGGCCGAGATGGCGGCGATGACAAAGATGATGATGGCGTCAATGGCCTCGCCGTGCCAGAGGCTGATGATGGCGGCGATGAGCAGGACGAGCATAAAAATGTCGAGGAATGGCTCGAGAATGATGCGCCAGAGCGGTTCGGATTGGATTTTGATGATGTTGAGGCCATAGCGTTTTTGGCGGCGCTGGACTTCGGCCGCGCTCAGGCCGCCATCCGAGGAACTAAGTCGCCGCAGCGCCTCGTCGCTTGATGATTGATAAAAATGCATAAGGTTATTATAGCGTGAAGTGCTGTTTGGGGGAAATGGTAGCAAGCGGCTTGGGGTATAGCTTGAAATGGTGGGTAATCATCGTACCTAGTTATAGCTGAGGTCGCTATTCTGCAACAGTTAACTACAGGCAAAAAGGTGCGCCTCCGGCTTCTGCCTCGCGCACCTCTTGCTTGAGATGGGGGTTTTATGATTCTATCATCGTCGGTCGACCCGGTCGCTCCACGTACCGTAAGTGACGTGGGCTGCACCAGGCCTGACGCTATGCCCGTAGCTTCTTATCCTTCAGCTTCAACACCACATCGGCCTGCTTAGCCAGCTGTTTGCTGTGGGTGACGACTCTATTACTTATAATTATCAATGCGTTGAATCTCCATCTTTATCTGCGATTAAATCTATGATTTTACGAATCTCCCTTGCTCTGTCGTCATCGCTGTTTAGAAAATGATCCATCTCATTTTCACAAAAATCAATTACATGATCAATTCTTTTTTCCTTTCCAGTATACTGTTCGATGGCTCCTTTCTTTAGATAAAACTCATAAGATGGATATTTCGATTCTATTTTCTCATCTAGGTCAGGGTGCTCGTTTCTATATGCAATTATCTGCTCGTCTGTTTTTACTGGCGGTAGGCTCTTCTTTTGACTTCTGTAAAAGCCTCTATAGAAATCCGTTTTTGTAGTATCTAAATCCTTAATAAAATAGACTTTTAGTCCAAAAGATTCAAAAAATGATTTAAATGAGAACATGCTCCTCTCGCCATTCACACCGTATACAGTAATACATTGACTGGCTTCTTGATGCAGTATCTTTATAGCAGCCCTAAAGAAATACTCATCATCTTGACCTTCAACCAGCAATACTCTATCTAGAAATAGCACTCGAGCTGCCCAAGTATTGTTTAGGATTTCTATCAACTTTTTTTGATCTTCCCTAATATCGGGAGTACGCACCACGGAATTACGCTCTTCATTTAGCGAGAATCGTTTTATGTATCTTATCGTGTTATCGTTTATGAAACCTTCGGAATGCGTTACAAGAATGCACTGAATTTCTTGTTCTTTTGCTAAATCTTCAAGAATTTTTAGATATTTAGATTGGAACTGATAGTGTAAATGAATCTCTGGCTCGTCAATAATAATAAGACCACCTTTTACGTCATCTCGACCATACGCTTCAAAGATTAAGTGTATAATCGATTTTTGTCCAGCGCTAAGACTGTTTATGTCACCCAGCTCTCGGTCATTTTTTATATCACGGAATTTAAACTCGTACGACCATCTTCGTATACTTACTGGTTTTACAGATAGCTGTAAATTTAATATTCTAAGCTTTTCGTTTATCTTTTTGATTATTGGAGAATTATTGATTGTAGCTGTGGCATCATTAATATTTTTACCCTCTTTTACTCGCTTAAAGTGATCTTCACCGAGCTTTAATTTTATGAAATCAAAGATAGCAGGCATGCCTGAGGAGTGCTCGTTAATACTATGGGGGATTAGCCTATTTTTTACATTCTGAAATACATCACCCGAAGGACCATCGCCATTATATAAGTGTATCTGAGAGTTATCATTGCCGTAGTCACGGAAAGCTGATAGCATAGAAAAAGTATTTTCAAGAGGTGCTATGTGGTCGGTGTTATCTTCATTGTATACTGTTATAGCCTCATTAATTGCGTGGTAATATTCTAAATAGAATTTTATATAATCCGGCACTGGATCACGATAGTGGCTCTTATACGTATTATCTTCGTCGTATTTGGCTTGTTTAAATGTAATATCTATTTCTATATCCATATCACTATCTAGCGCACAAAACTCAGGCATTGGTATAATTGAGTAATTTTCAAGAGTCTTTTTTATGTGGCTATAGTTATCTACAATATGATCTATATTAGCCCTATCAATATTATCAAGCTTAATTGATACTCTTACTCTCTGCTGTGCTTCTTCTGAACTCCAATTAGGTTGGAGCCTAAGACCTAATGTTCTATTGGAGTAATTATCATCAATTTGAAGCATGTTCTTTCTATCTGTATAATATGAGCGATGACTGCTGTAGCTATTTGTTATGCGCTTAAATAAAGCTCTCGTAAAGACAAGATTCATAGCCTCTAAAACCGTTGACTTGCCAGATCCGTTTTCTCCAATAATGATATTAAGATCTGGGTCAAATTCAATCTTAAAGGCGTTGTTTATGTCCTCCTCATATTTAAAGCTAAGGATATTTGATAATTGCAAATAATTAACTCTCATGATGCTAATTATTATACACTTATCAGCTTTATTTATGGGTTTGGAACTATAAAAATATAGCTCTTTCGAGCTATATTTAAAACGTGTATTTTTTGGAGACTATTTTTACGCTTTCAGTTTTTTATCCTTCAGCTTCAACACCACATCCGCCTGCTTAGCCAGCTGCTTGCTGTGAGTGACGACGATGACGCATTTGTCATTTTCATGGGCGGCCTGGCGCAGGATATCGATGATGTCAGCAGCGGTAGTTTCGTCCAGGTTGCCAGTCGGCTCGTCTGCCAAGACGATCGGCGCGGAGGACACCAGCGCTCGCCCGATCGCCACACGCTGTTGCTGACCGCCAGACAGTTTCATAACATTGCGGTGAATGTGATCGTCGTCCAGACCCATGGTGTGCAATGTTTCGTTGGTGGCTTTAGGATTAACTAATTTCAAGTTTTCTAGCGGCGTCAAGTAGTCAATCAGGTTATAATTCTGAAACACCAGCGAGATATTGTGTTTACGATGGTGCGAATAACCCTGCTCGGCGATATCCTCGTCGTTGAACAAAATCTGCCCGCCAGTTGGCGTGTCCAATCCCGCTAGTAGCCCGAGCAGTGTCGACTTGCCGGCGCCAGAACTACCAACGATGGCGTAGAACTTGCCCTTTTCAAATTGATAATTGATGCCGTTGAGCACATTGCTGGTGCCATCAGCGTATGAGTAAATGATATCGCGTAACGTAAGTATTGACATAATAACTCCTAACTTAATTTTGCTAAAATTTGCTTTGGTGATTGGCGCATAATCGGCGCGG